>NZ_JBSKHS010000012.1:0-151533 GCF_057128685.1 Pseudomonas artemisiae | reverse complement strand
GAAGTCTTTTGAGTACTTACCCATGAAAAACGCCCCATAAGGTTGGATAGGTGTCCAACATTTGGGGCGCAGTTCACCGGTTGTAGGAGCCAGCGGAGCTGGCGAAAAACACATCTAAAAATCGCCGTACCTCAATCCTTGCGCCGCTTCAGCTGATCCGTCAGCTGCGTCGGCAGCCCCTTGATGGTCAGGGTGCCGGCCGTTTCGTCGTATTCCACCTTCGAGCCCAGTAGGTGCGCCTCGAAACTAATGGACAGGCCTTCGGCCCTGCCGGTAAAGCGGCGGAATTGGTTGAGGGTGCGTTTGTCCGCCGGGATCTCGGGGGATAGCCCGTAGTCTTTGTTACGGATGTGATCGTAGAACGCACGTGGCCGGTCTTCGTCGATCAGCCCGGACAGCTCTTCCAGCTCTACCGGTTCACCCTGACGGCTCTGCGAAGTGGCGTAGTCCACCAGTGCCTTGGTTTTTTCCCGGGTAGCCTCTTCGGGCAGGTCTTCGCTTTCCACGTAGTCGCTGAAGGCCTTGAGCAGGGCGCGAGTCTCGCCTGGCCCGTCTACGCCCTCCTGGCAGCCGATGAAGTCCCGGAAGTAATCCGACACCTTCTTGCCGTTCTTGCCCTTGATAAACGAAATGTACTGCTTGGACTGCTTGTTGTTCTGCCATTCCGACACATTGATACGCGCGGCCAGGTGCAGTTGGCCCAGGTCCAGGTGGCGGGAGGGTGTGACGTCGAGTTCGGCGTTCACCGCCACGCCATCGCTATGGTGCAGCAGGGCGATGGCCAGGTAGTCCGTCATGCCCTGGTTGTAATGAGCAAAAAGCACGTGGCCGCCTACCGAGAGGTTGGATTCTTCCATCAGCTTTTGCAGGTGCTCCACCGCTTCCTTGGAAAACGCAGTGAAGTCACGCTCGCCTTCAAGGTAGGCCTTGAGCCAGCCGCTGAAGGGGTAGGCGCCGGATTCCGGGTGGAACAACCCCCACGCTTTGCCTTGCTTGGCGTTGTAGCTTTCATTCAGGTCAGCGAGCATGTCATCCAGGGCCTGGGAGGGCTCCAGTTCGCGCTCGCGGGCATGCAACACCGCAGGGGTTCCATCGGGCTTTTTATCGATCAAGTGAACGATGCAGTGACGGATCGGCATGGACGTCTCGGGAATAGCGGAAAACGCCAAGTGTACCGTAACTGCCCCTTGCGGCGTACAAAGCGCCAAGCGCGGTGGTGTGCCCCGCGCTGGTGGGCCCAAGCGGTGGCCAGGGTCAGTATTTGTCTATTTTTTAGCCAAAAGGTCAATAAACGTTAATATTTACTGCCTTTGTGGCGGATATTTCTTTGGCTCTGTGCTAGTTTTGCCGGCTCTTACGCGGGTGGGCCAATGGCTTAGGCCGATGGCCCCAGCGTTAGGCTCTGTACGAAAAATTGGCGAGCCCGTTTTTGTACCAGGCCAGGCAGTGGCTATAAGCTCGAACCAAACAAGGTTTCGGGCATCTACATTTGCCGATTGGCGTGGCTGTAATCAGACGCCGGGCCCCGCTGGGGCCGGTCCGACGGCTGACGTTGCTCTGGCAACCCAACGAATTTGAAAGGGAAGAAAAACCACATGGCACTTACCAAAGACCAACTGATCGCTGACATCGCTGAAGCTGTAGACGCGCCAAAAGCTACCGCCAAGAACGCTCTGGAGCAGCTTGGCCAGATCGTTGCCGACCAGCTGGAAAACGGCGAAGAAATCACCCTGCCAGGTATCGGCAAGCTGAAAGTCAACGAGCGCCCTGCACGCACCGGTCGTAACCCATCCACCGGCGCCGCTATCGAAATCGCCGCCAAGAAAGTGGTGAAGTTCGTTCCTGCCAAAGTGCTGACCGACGCGATCAACAAGTAATTTGTTGCCTGCTGTCATAACCGTGCCCCAGGGCACGGTTTTTTTATGCCTGGCGTTTACGTTGCTCAGGCGTTTGGAAAGTCCAGGCCAGAAAGCGGCTTTGCTTCTGCCCTTGGCCCATGGCAACTTCCTGGACCTCGAATGCTTTCACGCGCTTGAGTAGCGCCCGCAGGGGAGGCAGGTTCGATGCCTTGGACACCAAGGAGGTGAACCAGCGCACCTGTGGCCCGTAAGCGACGCTCTCTTCGATCAGGCGGCTGATAAAGCGCAGCTCGCCACCCTCGCACCACAGCTCATTGTTTTGCCCGCCAAAGTTAAGCATGGGTAGCGTGCGGCTAGGGTCTGCCTTGCCCAGGGCTCGCCATTTTCGTTGACTGCCGACAACGGCTTCTTGGGCCGAGGCATGGAAGGGCGGGTTGCAGAAGGTCACATCGAAGCGATCTACCTCTTGTAGCACACCTTTGAGGATATGCGCAGGGTTAGGCTGCTGACGCAGCTCGATGGCCTTGCCCAGGCCATTGGCTTGGGCGATGGCCTGGGCGGAGGCCAAGGCTATAGGGTCAATATCCGAGCCTACAAAGCGCCAGCGATAATCCAAGTGGCCCAGCAGGGGGTAGATGCAGTTGGCGCCCGTGCCGATATCCAGCGCGCGCACGCCCGCGCCCCGTGGAGGCGCATTTTCAAAATCGGCGGCCAGTAGGTCGGCCACGCCGTGCACATAATCAGCTCGCCCCGGCACCGGTGGGCACAGGTAACCGGCGGGAATATCCCAAAACCGCACGCCATAGAGGGCCTTGAGCAGGGCTCGGTTGAATACCCGTACGGCGTCGGGGTTGGCGAAGTCGATGCTTTCTTTGCCATAGGGGTTGCGAATCACAAAGGCTGCCAGTTCCGGCGTGCCCTGAATCAGCTTGGGAAAGTCGTAACGGCCTTGGTGCCGGTTGCGAGGGTGCAGCGTGGCTTTCATAGAAGGGACCATAAGAAACGGCGAGCCGCCCTGTACGGGAAGTAAGGGCAGCAGCTCGCCGCCAAGGGTGGCAACGAGCCTGCAGAGAGCTTACAAAGAGCCTGCAGCGAGCCTATAGCGAGCTGATACGCGCGTGCTGCTCGGCCAGCTTGGCCAGGGCTTGCTCGGCTTCGGCCATCTTGGCGCGCTCTTTGTCGATCACCGCCGGTGGGGCTTTGTCCACGAAGGCGGCATTGGATAGCTTGCCACCCACGCGCTGGACCTCCCCTTGCAGGCGTTGGATTTCTTTATCCAAGCGAGCCAACTCCGCGCCTTTGTCAATCAGGCCCGCCATGGGCACCAGCACCTCCAGTTCGCCTACCAGCGCCGTGGCGCTCAGCGGTGCCTCTTGGCCGGCGCCAAGCACGGTGAAGGATTCGATCTTGGCCAGCTTGCGCAACAAGTGCTCATTCTCCGCCAAGCGCCGACGGTCTTCGTCGCTGGCATGGTTGAGGAACACCTGCAACGGCTTGCCCGGGCCGATGTTCATCTCGCCACGAATGTTACGCACGCCCAGCATCAGCTCCTTCACCCATTCGATGTCGCGCTCGGCTGCTTCATCGATACGCGCCTCCACGGCGACAGGCCATGGTTGAAGCATGATGGTCTTGCCTTCGATACCGGCCAGCGGCGCCAGGCGCTGCCAGATTTCCTCGGTGATGAAGGGCATGAAGGGATGAGCCAGACGCAGCGCGACTTCCAACACCCGTACCAGGGTGCGGCGGGTGCCACGTTGGCGTTCCACGGGTGCGTTTTCGTCCCATAGCACCGGCTTGGACAGTTCCAGGTACCAGTCGCAGTACTGATTCCAGATAAATTCGTACAGCGCCTGCGCCGCCAGGTCGAAACGGAACTGCTCTAACTGGCGGGTCACTTCGGCTTCGGTGCGCTGCAATTGGGAGATGATCCAGCGGTCCGCCAGGGACAGCTCTACCGTCTCACCGTTCTGGCCGCAGTCTTCGCCCTTGTCCAATACATAGCGGGCAGCGTTCCAGATTTTGTTGCAGAAGTTGCGGTAGCCTTCCACACGGCCCATGTCGAACTTGATGTCACGGCCGGTAGATGCCAGGGAGCAGAAGGTAAAGCGCAGGGCGTCGGTACCGTGGCTGTCGATGCCTTCAGGGAATTCTGCGCGGGTCTGCTTGGCGATTTTGTCCGCAAGCTTGGGCTGCATCAGGCCGCTGGTGCGTTTTTCCAGCAGGGCGTCGAGGGTGATGCCGTCGACGATATCCAGTGGGTCGAGCACGTTGCCCTTGGACTTGGACATCTTCTGCCCTTGGCCATCGCGCACCAAACCATGCACGTACACGGTTTTGAATGGCATCTGCGGCGTGCCGTCTGGGTTTTTTACCAGGTGCAGGGTCAGCATGATCATCCGGGCGACCCAGAAGAAAATAATGTCGAAGCCGGTGACCAATACATCGGTGGGGTGGAACGTCTTGAGGAATTCGGTCTGTTCTGGCCAGCCCAGGGTGGAGAACGTCCACAGCCCGGAGCTGAACCAAGTGTCCAGGACGTCGGTGTCCTGTTCGAGCTTCACCTCGGCGCCCAGGCCATGCTTGGCGCGCACTTCGGCTTCGCTGCGGCCCACATAGACCTTGCCGCTGTCATCGTACCAGGCAGGCACGCGATGGCCCCACCACAGCTGACGGCTGATGCACCAGTCCTGGATGTCGCGCATCCAGGAGAAGTACATGTTCTCGTATTGCTTGGGCACGAACTGGATGTCACCGTTTTCCACGGCGGCAATGGCCGGTTCTGCCAGCGGCTTGGTGGAAACGTACCACTGGTCGGTGAGCCAGGGCTCGATCACCGTGCCGGAGCGATCACCCTTGGGCACCTTTAGGGCATGGTCGTCCACGCTCACCAACAGGCCGGCAGTGTCGAAGTCCGCCACGATACGCTTGCGCGCCTCGAAGCGATCCAGCCCTGCGTATTGGGCGGGAAGGTTGGCGTCGATCTGGCTATTCACGCTGCCGTCGAGGTTGAACACTTGGGCACTGGCCAATACTTGAGCGTTCTTGTCGAAGATGTTCAGCAGTGGCAGGTTATGACGCTTGCCTACTTCGTAGTCGTTGAAGTCGTGGGCGGGCGTGATCTTCACGCAGCCGGTACCGAATTCAGGGTCGCAGTAGTCATCGGCGATGATGGGGATGCGTCGGCCCACCAAAGGCAGCTCGACAAACTGGCCAATCAGCGCCTGGTAGCGTTCGTCACTGGGGTTCACCGCCACGGCGGCGTCGCCCAGCATGGTCTCTGGGCGGGTGGTGGCCACGATCAGGTAGGCGTTGCCTTCTGCGGTGGTAGCGCCATCGGCCAGCGGGTAACGCAGGTTCCATAGGTGGCCCTTCTCGTCGTGGTTTTCCACTTCCAGGTCCGAGATGGCGGTGTGCAGCTTGGTATCCCAGTTCACCAGGCGCTTGCCACGGTAAATCAGGCCGTCTTCATGCAAGCGCACGAAGGCTTCCTTCACCGCCTCGGACAGGCCGTCGTCCATGGTGAAACGCTCGCGGGTCCAGTCCACCGAGGAGCCCAGGCGGCGGATCTGCCGGCTGATGTTGCCGCCGGACTGGCCCTTCCATTCCCAGACCTTCTCCAGAAATTTCTCGCGGCCCAAATCGTGGCGGTTCTGCCCCTTGGCTTCGAGCTGGCGCTCTACCAGCATCTGGGTGGCGATGCCGGCGTGGTCGGTGCCCGGCTGCCACAGGGTATTGCGGCCCTGCATTCGGCGGAAGCGAATGAGCGCGTCCATGATGGCGTTGTTAAAGCCATGGCCCATGTGCAGGCTACCGGTCACGTTTGGCGGCGGGATCATGATGGTGTACGGGTCGCCGGAGCCCTGGGGCGCGAAGTAGTTCTGCGCTTCCCAGGTCTGGTACCAGGAAGTTTCGATGGCGTGCGGCTGGTAAGTCTTGTCCATGCGCGGCAGGGCCCTGTAAGGCAAGTATTCGGGAAAGCCGCACAGTATAACGTCAAGGGCGCTCAGGGTGTAGGCGGCATCCGCCTAGTCGAAGCAGACGCGGGCGACGCCTACCCTCTGACGAGTCAGCGCGCCTGTTCGGCCTGCTGGCGCTTGCGCAGGGCCTCCAGGCGCAGGCGTTCACGCTGTTGAGCGGCGCGTTGATCCTGGCGGCGGTACTCTGCCGCGCGCTGGGCCTGGCGTGCGTTCTCGGCAGCGTGGCGGCGCTGGGTTTCGGCCTGCTGGTTCACCGCCACCACTGAGTAGGCTTGCGCCATGGAAGGGCTTGGCGTGAACGGGTTCTGCGCCAGTGCGGGCAGGCTTAGCGCGCTCAGCAACACTGCAAGACAGGTAGGTTTCATTGCGTCTCTCGGCACGTATCGGTACATGGGCAGGGGATGTTCAAGCCCCGGCTGGCCTATCCAGCAGGCGCTGCATCCTTGCCTCCAGCCGCCGCTTGATCTCGGTTTCAATATGGGGCGCGAAGTCGTCAATCACATCTTGCATGATCCGCCGAGCGGCCTCGCGCAGTTCGGCATCCAGGTGCAACAGGGTGTCCTGGCGATTTTGCGCGGGTGTAGGGCCGGTGGGCTCGGCCACCGAAACCAGCACGGGAATATCCTCCGGTTGCAGCGTCGGCGGCTCTACGGCTTCGAACAACAGCGCAATAGGCTCGTGCGCGGGCTCCACCACGGTCTCGGTGAGTACCGGCGGTTCCAGGGAGTCGTCCCCCAGCAGCCGGCGGATAGACTCCAGGTCATCGAGCAACTGAGTGGAATCGGGCAAAGGGGTGGGCTTGTCCATCAAAGGGGCACTCAAATACGCGTCAGACGATGATCCTGTAAAGGATAGCCCTGTTCGCGATAGAAGCGGAAATTCTCCCGGGCTTGGTTGCGCACGGGCGGGTCGGCAATGACGATTTCGGCCACCCGGGCGAAGCGCCCAATGAAGCTTGGCACCGCCAGGGTAAGGTTGATCAGCAGGTCGCCCGTGTCTCCCGCAGGTGTGTTCAGGCCCAGGGTCACCGGTGCCTGGGCAGGGTCGTCCGCTTGGCTGTGGGGCACGAAGCTTTCGCCCTTGAACGCCCACAGGCGGGCATCAAGTGCGTTTCGCTGGTCGGCATCGGCGCAGTGCACATGCACTTGGTGCCCCAGCCGCCAGGCTTTCTCGGCCAGCTTGCAGGCGAAGTCCAGCCGCGCTGAAGGCAGCGGCGTGGGCAGAATATAAAAGTCGACTTGGGTCATGGCATCGAGCGCTGCCGGGCCGGCATCGGCCAACCCGGCAAACGTTTATCTCAAACCGCGGCGCGGTCGAGCAGGTACTGGGTCAGCAACGGCACTGGACGGCCAGTGGCGCCTTTGTCCTTGCCGCTGGTCCAGGCCGTGCCGGCGATGTCCAGGTGGGCCCATTCGAAGTTTTTGGCGAAGCGCGACAGGAAGCAGGCCGCGGTGATGGTGCCTGCCTTGGGGCCGCCAATGTTGGCGATGTCGGCGAAGGGGCTGTCCAGTTGCTCCTGGTATTCTTCGAATAGCGGCAGCTGCCAGGCACGGTCATCGGCGCGCTGGCCCGCAGACAGCAGGTCTTGAATCAGGCCATCGTTGTTGCCCAACAGCCCAGAGGTGTGGCCACCCAGGGCGACTACACAGGCACCGGTGAGGGTGGCGATGTCCACGACCGCCTTGGGCTTGAAGCGCTCGGCGTAGGTCAGGGTATCGCACAGCACCAGGCGGCCTTCGGCGTCGGTGTTAAGGATTTCCACGGTTTGCCCGCTCATGGTCTCGACGATGTCGCCTGGCCGGGTTGCGGTGCCGCTGGGCATGTTCTCGGCGCAGGCCATCAGGCACACCAGGTTGATGGGCAACTGCAGTTCCAGCACGGCGCGCAAGGTGCCGAAGACGCTGGCGGCGCCACACATGTCGAATTTCATTTCGTCCATGCCGGCGCTTGGCTTGATGCTGATGCCGCCGGTGTCGAAGGTGATGCCTTTGCCCACCAGCACATAAGGCTGCTCGTTCTTGTCGGCGCCCTGGTACTGAGCGACGATCAGGCGTGGTGGCTGGGCGCTGCCCTGAGCCACGGCCATGAACGAACCCATGCCCAATTGCTGGAGTTTCTTTTCGTCATGAACTTCGACCTTAAGGCCCTTGTGCTCTTTGGCCATGCTCTTGGCCAGCTCACCCAGGAAGGTAGGGTGGCACACGTTCGGCGGCATATTGCCCAGGTCGCGGGTCAGGCTCATGCCCAGGCCGATGGCGCGAGCATGCTGCACGGCGCGCTCTACTTCGGCGGTGTCGGCCTTGCCAGTGACCAGAATGAGTTTTTTCAGGGCGCGGGGTTCGGCTTTCTTGCTCTTGTAGCGCTCGAACACGTAGCTGGCATCGAGTACGCTTTCGGCCAACAGGCGTGCCTTGCCATAGGTGTCGCGGCCGCCTACGACCACTTCGTCCAGGGCCAGGGCGGCATCGGCGCCGCCGAGGTTTTTCAGCACGCCAACGGCGGCGGTGATCGCTTTGCGCCATTGACGGTCATTTAGGGTGTCTTTACCGATGCCAAGCAGCAGTACGCGCTCGGCGCGCACACCAGGCAGCGTATGCAGCAGCAGGGTCTGGCCGGACTTACCTTCCAGGTCGCCGCGCTTGAGCACCGCGCTGATCGCCCCGTTGCTTTGTTCGTCGAGCGTGCGAGCTACCGCGCCCAAGGTACGACCTTCGCTGACCGGTACCACGAGAGTGGCGGTCTTGAGCGTTTCGGCGTTTACGCTTTTTACAAGCAGTTCCATTTAGCGGTCCCTAATCAATTGATCGACTTCAGCGCGGCTTATCGCCACGGGTATTCACGCATAAGCGCCCAGTTTGAGCCTGAGCCTTGGCCCCTGACAACCCCAGGCGCGCCGCCAAGTGACAGCCACCGCTATTCACAGGATAATGCGCGCACTTTTTCCGTTGGGCCTGCGCGCGCCATGCAGGCAGATGGTCGCTGAGCCTGGTAACCCCGGAGTGTCTGGTTTGATCGTTTTCCGCTATTTATCCCGCGAAGTCCTGGTGACCCTCAGCGCTGTAAGCGCGGTGTTGCTGGTCATCATCATGAGCGGGCGCTTCATCAAGTACCTGGCTCAGGCCGCCAGCGGCGCCCTCGACCCGGGGGTATTGTTCCAGATCATGGGTTACCGGCTGCCGGGCTTCCTCCAGCTGATCCTGCCCCTGGGCCTGTTCCTGGGCATTCTGCTTGCCTATGGACGGTTGTACCTGGAAAGCGAGATGACCGTACTGTCGGCTACCGGCATGAGCCAGCAGCGCCTGCTGGCCATCACCATGGCGCCAGCCACCCTGGTCGCGCTGCTGGTCGCCTGGCTGAGCCTGGGCCTGGCGCCGCAGGGCGTGGCGCGGGTGGCGCAAATCCTTAACCAACAGGATGCCCTTACCGAGTTCGATACCTTGGTGCCGGGGCGTTTCCAGATGCTGCGCGATGGCTCGCGGGTGACCTACACCGAAGAGCTCTCCGATGATCGGGTTAACCTGGGCGGCGTGTTTATCTCGGAAAAACGCGAATCCGGCGACGGCAAGAAAGACCGTGGCATTTCTGTATTGGTGGCCGACAAGGGCCGTCAAGAGGTTGACCCCCACGGCAACCGTTACCTGATCCTGGAAAACGGCTATCGCTACGATGGCAACCCGGGGCAGCCCGATTACCGCGCGATCCACTATGAAACCTACGGCGTGATGCTGCCGCGACCTGAGGTGAGCGAGGACATCAGTGAGCGGGAGGCGATACCGACCCGTACCCTGTTCGCTTCCGACGAACGGCGGGACCGCGCCGAGCTGCAATGGCGCCTGTCGCTACCCTTGCTGGTATTCGTGGTCGCGATAATGGCCGTGCCCTTGGCCAGAGTGAACCCTCGTCAAGGCCGTTTTCTCAAGCTATTGCCGGCCATCCTGCTGTACATGGCCTACCTCACCATTTTGATCTCCCTGCGCAGTGCCCTTGAAAAAGGCCGTGTGCCGATGGCCTTGGGCCTGTGGTGGGTACACGTACTGTTCCTGGCCATTGGCGCGGGCATGATGGGGTGGGGCCCCTGGAAGCTTGCCCGGGCGCAGCGCCAGGCTCGCGTGGAGGGGGCGAAATGAAAAAGCTCGATGGCTACATTGGCCGTAGCGTATTCGTCGCCATACTCGCGGTGCTGGGCATTATCCTGGGCCTGGCCTCGCTGTTCGCGTTGATCGATGAACTGAGCGACCTCAGCGATACCTATACCCTGGGTAACGCAGGCTGGTATGTGATGCTCACGGCGCCTCGGCGTTTGTATGAGCTGTTACCCATGTCCGCGCTTATCGGCTGTTTGATCGGCCTGGGCAGCCTGGCCAGCAGCAGCGAACTGACGATTATGCGCGCCGCGGGCGTCTCGGTGCCCCGCATCGTGTGGGCGGTGATGAAACCCATGCTGGTGTTGATGGTTGCCGGCGTGCTGATCGGTGAGTACGTGGCCCCGCCAGCGGAAGACCAGGCGCAGGCGGCTCGTTCGCTGGCCCAGGGTGGCGGGGATGCCCAAAGCGGTAAGCATGGCCTGTGGCACCGCCAGGGCAATGAGTACATCCATATCAACACCGTACAGCCCCAAGGCTTGCTGTATGGCGTGACCCGGTATGAGTTCGATGACCAGCGCCACCTGCTGCAATCGAGCTTCGCCCGCAAGGCGGTGTACGAGCAGGACCATTGGGTATTGAGCGAAGTAACCACCACCCTGTTCAAGGAGAATCACACCGAAGTGGTACCGGCCGAGACCGAACGCTGGAACGTGGCGCTTACGCCTCAGTTGCTGAGTACGGTAGTGCTGGCACCGGAATCGCTGTCCATCACAGGTTTGTGGGATTACATCCATTACCTTAGTGCCCAGGGCCTGAACAGCGGCAAGTACTGGCTGGCATTCTGGACCAAGGTGCTTCAACCACTGGTAACCGCCGCCTTGGTGCTGATGGCCATCTCCTTTATCTTCGGCCCGCTGCGTTCGGTGACCCTGGGCCAACGGGTGTTCACGGGGGTACTGGTAGGCTTCGTGTTCCGTATTGCCCAGGACCTGTTGGGTCCATCCAGCCTGGTCTTTGGCTTCCCGCCATTGTTGGCCGTGGCATTGCCCGCGGCAGTCTGTGCCCTGGCCGGTGCGTGGCTGCTGAAGCGGGCAGGGTAATACCCTTTCTTGGGGCCACTGTAGGAGCCAGCGAAGCTGGCCTTATCAGGTAATGTTCGCCAGCTTTGCTGGCGCCTACAGGTAGAACAGGTATAAAAAAGCCCCGGCTGTTTCCAGTCGGGGCTTTTTATGGCAAGAAGATCAGGCTTCGGCTTGAACTTCGTCAGCCTGCATGCCCTTCTGGCCTTGCACGGCAACGAAGGTTACTTTCTGGCCTTCTTTCAGGCTTTTGAAGCCATTACCCTGGATAGCGCGGAAATGTACGAACAGGTCCGGACCGCTCTCGGGAGTGATAAAACCAAAACCTTTCTCGTCGTTAAACCACTTGACGGTACCGCTCTGACGGGTGCTCATATCTTATTTCCTTGGAACTCAAAATTAATGTCAGCTGCTCTTCAAATGAAGAACGCTGTTGCTGGTTGCAGGAAGGTAAGAGCCGTCGAACGGGTTGTAGCAAAGTCTAACGCTACTGCCCAGGTCACGAACCATAGCGACCCATGCAAACACAGTCGGCAAGACTCTACGCTAACTTCAGTTGCAAAAACAAGCCCTGGAACAGGATGCATTCTTGCCTTTCAAGTATGACCGCGCGGCCTTATTCCAAACAACCTGGCACAACAAAACCGCCCGTTATTACGAGCGGGTAACAGCAGGGTTTGCTATGCAAACACAGCGCCATGACGCCTCTATGACAGTACAGCTTCGCCAAGGCATTTAGCCGCGGTAGTAACGTTGCGCCACGAACGGCATGGGTGCCACTTTCACCGCTACCTTTTTGCCCCGTACTAGTGCCTGTAGTTCAGTGCCTGGCGCACTAAGGTGCGTGTCGACCCAGGCCATGGCCACCGGTGCGTTCAGGGTAGGGCCAAAGCCGCCGCTGCACACCTGGCCCACTGTTTTGCCTTCGGTATCCAGCACTTCAGCGCCTTCGCGCACTGGCATGCGGTCTTGAGGCAGCACGCCTACGCGTTTGCGCGCCACGCCTTCCCGCTGCTGGGTGAAGATCCGCTCCGCGCCTGGGAAGCCGCCCGCCCGTGGCCCGTCCACACGCCGTGCCTTGGAGATCGCCCAGCCCAGGTTGGCTTCGACCGGAGTCAGTGTCTCGTTCATGTCATGGCCGTACAGGCATAGGCCTGCTTCCAATCGTAACGAATCCCGCGCGCCAAGCCCGATAGGTGCTACCTCAGGTTCAGCCAGCAAACGCTGGGCCAGACGTTCGGCCTGGTCGCTAGGTACCGAAATCTCATAGCCGTCCTCACCGGTGTAGCCGGAGCGGCTGACGAAACAGGAGGCGCCGTCTATGTCCAGGGCTGTGAATTGCATAAAGGTCATGCTGGCAACGGCCGGTTGCAGGCGCGCCAGCACATCGGCGGCTTTAGGGCCCTGTAGGGCGAGCAGGGCGCGGGCTTCGAATACCGGCTCTATCGTGCACGTGCTTGGCAAGTGCTGCTGCAAGTGCGTCAGGTCAGCGTGCTTGCAGGCGGCATTGACCACTAGGAATAGGTGGTCCTGGGCAAGCTTGGCAACCATCAGGTCATCGAGAATGCCACCTTGATCGTTGGTAAACAGCGCGTAACGTTGAGTGCCTACGGGCAGGTCAATGATATCTACCGGTACCAGCGCTTCCAACGCCGCCGCTACGCCCGGCCCGGTGAGGTGAATCTGCCCCATATGTGACACATCGAACAGACCAGCCTGAGCCCGCGTATGCAAATGCTCCTTAAGTACGCCCATGGGATATTGCACAGGCATGTCATAGCCCGCAAAAGGCACCATGCGTGCGCCCAACGCTTGATGCAAAGCATGTAATGGGGTTTTTAATAGAACTTCAGACACCTTTAACTCCTTCAGCCGTGGCCTTGGCCATCAGCATTCGATAATGTTGACCGCCAGGCCGCCGCGAGCCGTTTCTTTATACTTGCTCTTCATGTCGGCACCGGTCTGGCGCATAGTTCGGATCACTTTGTCCAAGGACACATGGTGTTGGCCGTCACCGCGTAGTGCCATACGCACCGCATTGATCGCTTTTACCGAACCCATGGCGTTACGCTCTATGCAAGGGACTTGCACCAAGCCGCCAATGGGGTCGCAGGTCAGCCCAAGGTTATGTTCCATGCCGATCTCGGCGGCGTTTTCAACCTGCTGTACCGTACCGCCTAATACTTCACATAACGCCCCGGCCGCCATTGAACAGGCCACGCCTACTTCACCTTGGCAGCCCACTTCCGCGCCCGAAATAGACGCGTTTTCTTTATAAAGAATACCAATGGCCGCAGCGGTGAGCAGGAAGCGGATCACCCCCTCTTCGTTACTGCCAGGCACGAAGCGCATGTAATAGTGCAACACGGCAGGCACTATGCCGGCTGCCCCGTTGGTAGGCGCGGTTACCACGCGTCCACCGGCGGCGTTTTCTTCGTTCACTGCCAGCGCATACAGGTTGACCCAATCGAGCACCGACAGGCTGTCACGCAGGGCCGCCTCAGGGTTACTGCGTAACTGTCGGTACAGGCCCGCAGCCCGGCGCTTGACCCTCAAGCCTCCTGGCAGGATGCCTTCGTGCTCACAACCGGCATTGACGCATTGCTGCATCACCTGCCAGATGCGCAGCAAACCGGCGCGGGTTTCTGCCTCCGGGCGCCACGCCGCCTCGTTGGCCAGCATCACCTGACTAACGGACAAGCCCTGCTCGGCGCAGTGGGCCAGTAACTGCTTGGCTGTGGTAAAGGGCCAGGCCAGCGCAGTGGTGTCAGCCACGATGCGGTCGGCCCCCGCCGCGTTGTCATCCACCACAAAACCGCCACCGACGGAGTAGTATTCGCGGCTGCGTAGTTGCAGGCCCGCAGTGTCGAAGGCGCGGAAAATCATGCCGTTGGGATGGTAGGCCAGCGGCTTGCGAATCATCACCAGATGCTGCTTTTCGATAAAGGCAATCTCGTGCTCGCCCAGCAAGCGCAGGCGCCCGCTGGCACGAATGGCCGCCAGCCGTGTATCGATGGTAGTGGTGTCGACCGTATCCGGCTGTTCACCTTCCAGCCCCATCAATACCGCCTTGTCACTGCCATGGCCTTTTCCGGTAGCGCCCAACGAACCATACAGCTCCACCCTTACCTCGGCCACGTCGGCCAGCAGGCCGTCGCGCCTTAGCCCATCGGCGAACTGTACCGCCGCCCGCATGGGGCCAACGGTATGGGAGCTGGATGGGCCAATACCGATCTTGAACAGATCGAACACACTCAGGGACATGATCCCTCCAAAGACAAGCCGGTATGCGCAGGTAAAAGGGGCAGCGTACCGCCGCCCCTCGGGAGTTACGCTTGCTGGTAGGCTTCCATGGGCGGGCAGGCGCACACCAGGTTACGGTCACCGAACACGTTGTCCACGCGGCCAACTGGTGGCCAGTACTTGCCGGCCTTGAGCGAGGCCAGCGGGTAGGCCGCCTGTTCGCGGCTATACCCGTGGGTCCATTCTCCCATTAGCTCTTCTGCGGTATGGGGTGCGTTCTTCAGCGGGTTGTCCTCGGCATCCAGGGTGCCGTTTTCCACCGCGCGGATTTCGTTACGAATGCAGATCATCGCCTCGCAGAAGCGGTCCAGTTCTTCCTTGGACTCGCTCTCGGTAGGCTCGATCATCAAGGTGCCAGCCACCGGGAAGGACATGGTCGGGGCATGGAAACCGAAATCGATCAGACGCTTGGCCACGTCGTCCACGCTAATGCCGCTGCTGTCCTTGATAGGGCGCAGGTCCAGGATGCACTCGTGCGCAACCAGGCCGTTGCTGCCGGTGTAGAGCACCGGGTAGTGCTCTTCAAGCCGGCGAGCGATGTAGTTGGCATTGAGGATCGCCATCTGCGAGGCACGCTTGAGGCCTTCGCCGCCCATCATGCGAATGTACATCCAGGTAATCGGCAAAATGCTTGCGCTGCCGAAGGGGGCCGCGCACACAGCGCCTTCCTTGCGGGCCAGCTGAGCATGGCCTGGCATGAAGGGCGCCAGGTGAGCTTTCACCCCGATCGGGCCTACGCCTGGGCCACCACCACCGTGGGGAATGCAGAAGGTCTTGTGCAGGTTCAGGTGGGACACGTCGCCGCCGAACTTGCCCGGGGCGCACAGGCCCACCATGGCGTTCATATTGGCGCCGTCGATATACACCTGGCCGCCGTTGTCGTGGATGATCTGGCAGATTTCACCGATGCCTTCCTCGAACACCCCGTGGGTGGATGGGTAAGTGATCATCAACGCCGCCAGGTGGTCGCGATGTTCCTGGGCCTTGGCGCGCAGGTCCTCGATGTCCACGTTACCGCGGGCGTCGCAGGCGGTCACCACCACGCGCATCCCGGCCATGTGCGCGGTGGCCGGGTTGGTGCCGTGGGCGGAGGAGGGGATCAGGCACAGGTCGCGCTGGCTGTCGCCGCGGCTCTGGTGGTAGGCGCGGATGGCCAGCAGGCCCGCGTATTCGCCCTGGGAGCCGGCGTTGGGCTGCAGCGACACGGCGTCATAACCGGTGGCCGCGCACAGCATGGCCTCCAGCTCTTCGGTCAATGCCTGGTAACCCTGGCTTTGCTCGGCGGGGGCAAAGGGGTGCAGATTGCCGAATTCAGCCCAGGTGACCGGAATCATCTCGCTGGCCGCGTTCAGCTTCATGGTGCAGGAGCCCAGGGGGATCATGGTGCGGTCCAGGGCCAAGTCTTTGTCGGCCAGGCGGCGCAGGTAGCGCATCAGCTCGGTTTCCGAGTGATAGCGGCTGAACACCGGGTGGCTGAGGATCGCGCCCTGGCGCAATTGCCCGGCCGGCAATGAACTGGAGGTGCTGTCAGCCAGGCGGGTGAAGCTCGGCTGCTGGCTGTCTGAGAACAGCGCCCACAGGGCTTCGACGTCCGCTTGGCGGCTGGTCTCGTCCAGGGACAGCCCTACACGCTCGGCGTCCACCTGGCGCAGGTTGTAGCCCGCGGCTCGGGCCTTGTCGTGAAGGGCGGCAGTGGTGGCGCCAGTGCGCAACGTGAGGGTGTCGAAAAAGTGCGTCTGCTCTACGGTCACGCCCACTTCTCGCAGCCCGGCGGCGAGGATGGCGGTCAGCGCATGGGTGCGTTTGGCGATGCGTTGTAAGCCTTCGGGCCCGTGGTACACGGCGAACATGCTGGCAATGTTGGCCAGCAGTACCTGGGCGGTGCAGATGTTACTGGTGGCCTTTTCCCGGCGAATGTGTTGCTCACGGGTTTGCATGGCCAGGCGGTAGGCAGGCTTGCCATGGCGGTCGATGGAAACCCCCACCAGGCGCCCCGGCATGTCGCGCTTGTAGGTATCGCGGGTAGAGAAATAGGCGGCGTGCGGGCCGCCGAAGCCCAGGGGAACGCCAAAGCGCTGGGCGCTACCGATGGCTACATCCGCGCCGAACTCACCTGGCGGGGTGAGCAGGGTTAGGGCCAGCAGGTCCGCCGCTACCGCCACCAGGGCCTGGCTGGCATGGAAGCGCTCAACCACCGCGGCGTAGTTCAGCACATCGCCATTGCTGGCGGGGTACTGGAGCAAGGCACCGAAGAAGCCACGGGTATCTTCCAGAGCCTGCTCGTCACCCACCACCACTTCGATACCCAAGGGCTCGGCGCGGGTGCGCAGCACGTCCAGGGTCTGCGGGTGGCAATGGACAGAGGCAAAGAACGCGCCCCCGCCGCGGTTTTTCGACAGGCGCTTGCAGAAGGTCATGGCCTCGGCGGCAGCAGTGGCTTCATCAAGCAGCGATGCATTGGCGATGGGCAGGCCGGTAAGGTCGCTGACCAAGGTCTGGAAATTCAGCAGCGCTTCCAGGCGGCCTTGGGAAATTTCCGGCTGGTAGGGGGTGTAGGCGGTGTACCAGGCTGGGTTTTCGAGCAAGTTACGCAGGATCGGCGCCGGGGTATGGGTGTTGTAGTAACCCTGGCCGATCAAGCTTTTAAGGGTTTGGTTCTGCCCGGCGATGGCTTTGAGCGCTGCCAGGGCCTCGGCCTCGCTTTGGCCAGCTTCGTTACCCAGCACGCTGGTGCCCTTGATGCTTTCCGGGATGACGGCCGCTGTCAGGGTTTGCAGGCTGTCGAAGCCCAGGGTGTCGAGCAGGGCTTTTTCGTCCACTGCGCGAGGGCCGATGTGGCGGCCGATGAATTCGTTGTCAGTGGTCAACGCTACGTCAAAAGGCATGGAATGCTCCTCAAGCCTGGCCGGCGGTCAATGTATCGTAGGCGCTTTGGTCCAACAGGCCATCGAGCTGGGTGGCGTCGGTCGGTTTGAAACGGAAAAACCAGCCTTCGCCCAGTGGGGCTTCGTTAACCCGTTCAGGGGCATCGCTCAGCGCTTGGTTCGATTCCAGAATCTCACCCGCCAAGGGCATGTAGACGCTGCTGGCGGCCTTGACCGACTCCACCACGGCAACTTCGGCGTGGGCAGCGTGCTCACCCAGCTCTGGCAACTGCACGAACACCACGTCGCCCAGCGCCTCCTGGGCAAATTCGGTAATGCCAACGGTCACGCTGCCATCGGCTTCAACACGCAGCCATTCGTGCTCTGGGGTAAAACGTAAACCACTCATGCAACACTCCTGAAGCCCGAAGGCCATAGAACGAGCGCCCGGGGTCACGGGCCAATTGCAGGCTTTATTGCAAATTGATTGCCAAACGGGTGAAAAGCCCGCATTCATTGAGGTTAGCGAGCGCTAACCAGGCCTAGTTGTCAGAGATCTGTAATGGAAACGTTACACCCGGAAAGGCGGGTCGTTTATCTATTGAGACTTTTAGCGTATTGAATTCGATACGATGTAACGTAAACGTGCCACACCTTACTCAGCGCGCTGTATGCCTGAAATGCCGTACTTGCGCAGGCGGTTGGCAATGGCGGTATGGGAAGTATTGAGCCGCGCGGCGAGCTGGCGAGTGGAGGGATAGTCCACATAGAGTTTCTCCAGCAGCGCGCGCTCGTAATCGTCCATGGCTTGCTCCAGGGTATGGATTTCCCTGTCACGCTGTTGCGCCACCGAGGTACCGGCGATATCCAGGTCGCCAATGTCTACCAGCGTGCTTTCGCAAATGGCCGCGGCGCGGAAGATCACGTTCTGTAACTGGCGTACGTTACCGGGCCAGCGATTGCCCAGCAGGGCTGGGTAGGTGCCAGGCGCCAGGCGGCACACCGGCCGACCAATCTGCGCGCAAGCCTGGCGCATAAACCAGCGGGCCAAGAGCAGAATGTCTTGGCCCCGGTCACGTAGCGGAGGTACCTCTAGGTTGAGTACGTTCAGGCGGTAGTAAAGGTCTTCACGAAAGGTGCCTTCGTTGACCATCTTGCCCAGGTCGCGGTGGGTTGCACTGAGAATGCGCACGTTGACCTTTACTTCGCGCTCGCCGCCCACGCGCCTGAAGCTGCCATCGTTCAGAAAGCGCAGCAGCTTGGCTTGTAGGTAAGGGGACATTTCGCCGATTTCGTCCAGGAAGACCGTGCCTTGGTGGGCCAGCTCCATCAAACCAGGCTTGCCTCCGCGTTGGGCCCCGGTAAAGGCGCCGGGGGCATAGCCGAACAGTTCGCTCTCGGCCAGGTTTTCTGGCAAGGCCGCGCAGTTGAGCGCGAGGAAGGGCGAACCGTGGCGGGCACTGGCGGCGTGGCAGGCACGCGCCACCAGCTCCTTGCCGGTGCCGGTTTCGCCTTGGATCAGTAAAGGTGCATCCAGGGTCGCGATGCGCTGGGCGCGGGCCTTGAGCTGTCGGATGGCGGCGGATTCGCCCAACAGTGCCTCGAACCCCTCGGCATGGTCATGGTGCAACGCGGCCAGGCGTTCGCCCATGCGATTGGGCGGGTAAAAGGTCAGCAGGGCCCCGGCGTTGGGAATCGGCGTGGCATCGAGCAACAGGGTTTCACCCTGTACCGAAACCTCCCTGAGGGGCAGGCGAAAGCCGTTCTCCAGCAGCGCGGTCAGCAGGCTTGGCTCGTCGAGCAGTTGGTCCAGGCGCTGGCCCGCCGGCTGGCGCCCATACAGCGAGAGCATGGCCGGGTTGGCCAGCAGCACCGTACCGGAAGAATCCACCGCCAGCACCGGGTCGCTCATGGCCGCCAGCAGAGCATCGAGCTGCAAGTGGCGGCGCTGCCCGGGCAGGATGTCCACCACGGTCACCGCTTGTACCCCTGCCACGCTGAACAGCGCGCCGCGCAATTCATCGAGCACTGCCGTGCTCAGGGTGGGGGCATCGATATACACGTTAGGGGGCACCATCTCCACCGCATCCAGGTTGAGGTTGCGCGCACCCAACAGGGCGAGCACCTCTTGGGTGATACCAACGCGGTCTTGGAAACTGACGTGAATACGCATGACGAAGGGCGGGCCTGAACGGCTGAAGGTGCAAATTATGCCTTGCCGCCGCCAGCGAAGGAACCGTTGCTGGCCCGGCCCCTATGAGTGGCCCAGGTGCTCCGGGGCCACCGGGTCACCTGAATGACGCCCTAGTGCCCGCTGAATATCGTTGAACATCGCGTCGTACTGGTGGTGCAGGTGCAGCGGAATCACCTGGGTGGTGGGCAGGCCATGCCGCCGAACCACATGCTCGATTCCGCTGGCAAAGTTGAAAGCCAGGTCGCTGGGCAGGTCGAAGCCTTCATTCACAGCAGCCCCGGCAATGGTCCCGGTTACCTGAAAGCGCATCACTTGGCCCTGATCGCTGGCCTGTGGGGCGTACGTGATATCCAGCCGGTAGGCAACGTCTTCAGGTTGTACCGGTTCATGCTCCAGGTGCAGATGGCCAGGTTCGAACATTGCGGGTGCTCCGTTGGTGAGTGCCCCGCGTTAGGCGGGGCAAGGCACACCCAGCATAGCTGGACCAAGCGGGTGCGGTCACACCTTGAATGGGTCCATCAAGCGCATCTGCTCGCTGGCCAGGGCATTGAGCTGGCTGCTTACCTGAGCCGATTCCGTGGCCTGGCTGGTGAGGGTTTCGGTCACGCTGCGAATGGCCGACACGTTACGGTTCACCTCTTCGGCCACCGCGCTTTGCTCTTCGGCGGCGCTGGCGATTTGCAGGTTCATGTCGCTGATCACGCCCACTGCCTCGCTGATGCGGGACAGGGCCGCCGACGCCTGGAGAATCTGCACGGCGTTTTCCTGGGCCTTGCCTTGGCTTGAATGCATGGTCGACACCACGTCACGGGTGGCGCCCTGGATGCGCTCGATCACCTGGCGAATTTCTTCTACCGAATCCTGGGTACGTTTGGCCAGGTTACGTACTTCGTCGGCAACCACCGCGAAGCCACGGCCACTTTCCCCGGCCCGCGCGGCTTCGATGGCGGCATTGAGCGCCAGCAGGTTGGTTTGTTCGGCAATGCTGCGGATTACCTCCAGTACGGTACCGATCTGTTCGCTGTTGACTGCCAGGGTTTCCACCTCGGTGACCGCCTTGCTCACTTCCTCGGCCAGGTCGTTGATGTCCTGAGTGCTGCGCTCGATGATGCGCAGGCCGTCCCGTGCGGATTGATCGGCGCCCTTGGCGGCGCTGGCTGCGTTGGAGGCGCTGCTGGCCACCTCATGGGCCGTGGCACTCATTTCGTTGGACGCGGTGGCCACCTGATCGATCTCGCGGAACTGCACCTGCATGCCTTCACTGGTTTGCCGGGCAATCTCCGAAGACTGGTCTGCGGTGGCTCGGGCTTCGGTGATGCTGTGCTTGATCTGTGCGATGGTTGGCTGCAGCTTGTCGAGGAAGCGGTTGAACCAGCTGGCCAGCTCGCCGAGTTCGTCACGGCGAGCGTATTCGATGCGTCGGGTCAGGTCACCTTCGCCACTGGCGATGTCCTTAAGCATCATCGCCACGCTGGTGATCGGCCGGGTTACGCCAGAGGCGGTCAGCCACAGCAGCGCCAGGCCTAGCAGGCCCGCGACGATCGCTATCAGCAAGGTGTGCAGCGTGCCGCTGGTTTGCGCGTGGTCGAGCACGTTTTGCAGTTTGAGGGCGTCGGCGAGCAATACCTGGCGCGGCAGGTCGATCACAATGCCCCAGGCTGGCACGCCGTCCACTGGAGTCACCGGGTACACCGCGCGGATCAGATCGCCACGGGCCACCACCTTGGCGGTGTCGCCCTGTACCAGTTGCAAAATTTCCCGGCCCTGGTCGCCCAATACGTTGTCCACGGCCTTGCTCAAAGTACCTGGATCGTCGCTGTTGGCCGCCAGCAGGCCTTTGTTGGACAGCACCATCACCCGCCCGGCACCGTCGAACAAACCTGCCTTGGCCTTGAGGGCGCTGGTTTGCAGCGAATCCAGGGCTACATCCACGCCCACCACGCCGGCTACGTTGCCTTCCACGCGAATGGGCACGGCGATGGTGGTCATTAATACGCTTTTGTTGCCTACGGTATCGGCATAAGGTTCGAGCATGCACAGCTTGCCGCTTTTCAAGGCGCAGGTGTACCAGCTGTTATAAGGCTGGCCGCTGGCGTTGAGGTCCGTCTTGAACAGGTCGGCTTCTTTTATGGCTTCATCGCCTTCGCTGCCCCCGTAGCGGCTCCAATAGCTGCTGAAGCGCCCAACGTCGTTGGAGCCTCGGGCGTCGTCATCAACGAACGCCTCGTCTTTGCCCGTAAATTGATCACGCTCGAAGATCGCCCATACGCCCAACACGCCGGTATTGCGCTTGAAGTTGGACGCCAGGGTACGGTTGGCCTCTTCACGCACGGCAGCTGGGTCGAACCCCTGGCGTTGACTCACACCGGCCAATTGGGCCATGTGTTCAGCCACCGTACTGGCGAGCATCAAGTCCGCGCTGTAGGTTTTTTGCAGCAGGGTGGCTTTTTCCGCGGCTTGGGCCAGCAGCAGTTGCTCTACGCTTAAGGTCAACATACGTTCGCTGGAATCACTGACCAGCAGGTTGTTCTGGCGGCTTTGGTACAGGTTCATGCCCACCACGGTGGCCACCACCGCAACGAGGCATAACCCTGCCAGGAGAACGATCTTCAAGCGGATGGACAAGGACTGAAACATAAGGCGCTCGCAATGGACAAGGCTTGGAACCGCGAGCTCAATGGCCCGCGCGCCGAGGGTCGGCTACCTCACCCCATCGGCGCCAGGCCTTACCCCTTGAAGCACACCCGATAGGCGGTCATTACGGTTTGGAGGCCTTTGGCGCTTCAGGCCGCGACCAGATCCATAAGTTGACCAGCACCATCCCACCAATGGCTGCGTAGATAGGCCAATAGTGGCGCAACATCGCCCACATGATGCCTGCGCACACCAGCATGCTGAAGGTGGCCGCCAGCTTGGAGCGCCGCGTAATGACCTTGCCATTGCGCCAGTTGCTGATGATTGGCCCGAACACCTTATGCCGCTCCAGCCAGGCAGCCAGGCGGGGGGAGCTGCGGGTGGCTGCCCAGGCAGCGATCAGCACGAACTCGGTCGTCGGCAAGCCGGGGATGAAAATGGCCACGATGCCAATGCCCAGACACACATAGGCCAGCAGCCCATAAAGGATACGGGCCAATCGAGAACGTTGTGGGGGAAGCTGGGCCATTGACACCAAGGGTTTTTCAGGTCGGGCCACGTACGTGACGGGCCCGGGAGTGAGTTCAAGCCTAGGCATCCGCGAAGGCCGCTTGCAACAACAGGGTGAAGCGCTCAAAGGCTGCCAGGGCACCCGCTTCGGCGAGGCGCTCCTCATGTGCGGCCAACGTCAGGCCATCCAGGGCCTGGGTAAAGGCTTTCCAGCCGGCGGCGCGCCCACCTAGGGGTTCGGCCAGATGGCGAGCGCCCTTGTCTGCCGACAAGCCTAGCGCCTCGGCGCGCTTGATCAGGAAAGCGGCGCCGAGTTTCGACCCTTCCGAGACAAAAAGCCAGCCCAGCGCCTCGGCAACGCTCAAGCCCAGCGGGCCGCCGGGCACCGCCGCAGGCACGTTAACGCCCAGGTCGGTAAGGTCAGCCAAGGCGTGGCTGGCCCGGCAGCGGGCGGGTAGCTCAGGCAAGCAGGCCGTCAAGCGCGGGTCGTTATACAAAGGCGCAAGCTCGGCCTGGAACCCGTATTGGGCCACTACGAAGCGGCTGAAGCCGGCCAGGTTGTCGAAGGGGGCGTAGGCCTTGACTTGGCGGTCCAGGGCTTCGTGAGGGCTGCGGATAGCCTGGTTAAGACGTTGCGAGCGCAGCGGGTGTGCGAGGGGGGAGGTGCTCAGGTGCATGGTGGTTAGAGGCATGGTCGTAAACTCCGTGTCGGCGGCCAGGGGATCAGATGTCCCACACCAGGTTGAAGGACAGGTTGCGGCCCGGCTCGGTGAGCCGGCCCAGGTTGGCAGGGGCGGTCACCGCGGCTTCGCCTACGCTGTCGTAGCCGCGCACGTTGTCCCACAGCCAGTATTTTTGGTTGGTGAGGTTGTACAACCCGGCGCTGAGCGTCAGGTCGCGGGTGACCTTGTAGTAGCCGGTCAGGTCCAGTACGCCAAAGCCTGGGGCACGGAACAGCGTGCCGCCATCTGGGGTGTTGAGCGCGCTTTCATCCACGCGGGTCTTGCGTTTGACCAGGGTCCAACTGGCTTGCGCGCCATAGCGCGGCTGCTCATAGCCCACGCCGATCACCGCGGTCAGTGGGTTCACGCTATTGAGCGGGGCGCCGGTGTCTTGGTTGCGGCCGTAGGCGTAAGCCAGCGAGCCTTGGGTATAGAGGCCATCTGGCGCGCCCCAGGTACTGAGGTTGAGCCGGCCCTTGGCTTCGGCGCCATGAATGCTGGCACGCTTGATGTTGTTGCTGCGGAAGGTCGTTTCGCTGTAGCCCGGCTGCAGGGCGTTTTCATCGATGAAATCCCGGTAGCTGTTGTAGAACAGCGCCAGCTCGTAGTTGCCGATATCAAAATAGCCGCGCAGGCCGGTTTCAAAGCTGCGGCTTTTTTCGGGCTTCAGGTTTGGGTTGGGCGCGACCTTATAGCTGCCATCGGCGCTTTCGAAGCGGCCATACAGGGCCTTGGCGGTAGGGGTGCGAAAGCCCTCGGCATACTGGCCGTACCAACGGGTATGCTCACTCAGCGCGTAGGTCACGCCCAGTTTGGGCGATAGCCGGTGCCAAGTTTTGGCGGCATCGTTGACCTCGCCGGGGTTGTTCACGGCACGCAGAAATTCATCGGTCAGGCGCGGTTGCAGGCGGGTGTAGTCGTAGCGTGCCCCTGGTAGAAGCGTCCAGTCGCCCAGGCGAATTTCATCCTGTGCAAACAGGCTGTAGGTGTTCACGGTGGGGGCGGGGAAGTCGCTCTGGGGCGTCAGGTAATCTCCGGGGCTGCTCTGGCCCGGCTTGCAGTTGAAACCTGCGGCCAGGCAAATGCCGTGACCCGAACGCAGGCCCGTGACCTTCTGGTGCTTCAGGCTGGCGCCGTAGGTTAGCTCATGATCAAAGGCGCCAAGGGCGAAGGCCTTTTCCAGTTGCCCGTCGAAGAACCACTGGCGGTCTTTATACGTGGTTTGCCGGTGACGCAGCACTTGGCGAGTCCACGGCACATAGTGTTCGGCGGTGCGCTGGTCTGTTTTGGCCACCTGGTAGCTAAGGCTCCAGTTGGCCTGATCAGCGAAGGCTGTACTGAGCGCGGTGGAATGCGACAGGCTGAAACGCTCACGGGTGATCAGGTCGTCGCTCTTGCGCCAACGGTACAGGTTTTGCCCACCGCCGCCTGCGAAGGGGCCTCCATAGGCGCTTTTGACGTCTTCCTCGGCACGGCTTTGGTAGCGCTCGTAGGTGAGCGCCAGGCGGCCATCGTCGTTGTAGTTCCAGCCGGTTTTCGCCAACAGGCTGGTGCTGTGAACGTCCTTAGGGTTGGCTGCGGTACGGGCCAGGCCTGTGCCCCGGTTCTCGCCGAAGGATTCGGTTTCATGGCCGTCCCGCTGACTTAGGTGCAGCAACGCGTCGAAGTCCCCGTCTCGCCCGGCAAGGGTGCCAGATTTGAGCCAACTGCTGTCTTTGCCGCTGTAACCGGCCTTGAGCCGAGCGCCAGTGGCCCGGTCGGGCTTGAGGATGTCGCTAGGGTCCAGGGTGTAATAGCTGACGGCGCCGCCAATGGCGCTGCTACCGTAAAGCGACGAGTTCGGGCCGCGAAGGATTTCCACGCGCTTGACGATCTCAGGGTCCACGTAATTGCGCTGGGTTTGCGCGTACGGGCCGAAGAAATAGCTGTCGGGCACTGCCACTCCATCGACCTGGGTCAGAACCCGAGCGCCATCAATGCCGCGAATGTTGTAGCCGGTGATGCCCGCCCGCTGGCCAGTACCGCCCACGCTTACGCCCGGCTCGTAGCGGGCCAGGTCCTGAATGTCATTGACTTGGCCTTGGTCCAGCGCTTGACGTTCGATCACGCTGACACTGCCGGGCACGCGGGTGACGGCCTGGGGCCGACGGGTGGCGCTGACGGTCACCGGGCCCAGTTCCACCGTGTTGCCGCGCTCCAGCACCACTGAGCCGTTGCTGACGGTGCGATACGAAAGCCCCGTGTTGCTTAGCAAACGTACCAAGGCGTGCTCGGCTGCAAGGTGCCCTGTAACGCCTGGAGAATCGATGCCCTTGGCCAGTTCGGCGGGCATGCCCAGTTGCCAGCCGGTTGCTTGGCTAAAGGCGTTGAGCGCGCTCGCCAACGGCTGAGGCGCGATGGAAAACTCACGCGCCGGGCTGGGCTCCGCCAGCGCTGGCGCACTCAGGGTGACGGCAGCGGCCAGTAGCGCGCTGGGAAATAAAGGGTAAGGCATAAAGGCTCCGTCTCGATGCGAATTATTTGCATTGGCAAAAGACGAGACGAACCAGGCGGGAAATCGCGTAACTATTTAGGGCAGGTATTTTTTACAAAACGTAAATAGCTGCCAGGGCCGGACAGTAGCGGGGTAGGCTGGCCAAAGCCCCTGGACGCCACCTCTACGCTCGTGCCCGCGGGCAGGCGCGGACGCGGTGGTTGATCGCCCAGCAGATTTACCTGGCCGCGATCCACCCGTACAGGGCAATACCCAGCAGGACCAAAGCCGCCACCGCCAAGCCCGGCCATAGCCCACGCCAGTGCCGCCGCGACTGGGCGAGAGGGGGAAGGGCCTTTGCGGCCTCACTGATCGCCGTGTGGCTCCAGGCAGCACTAACCTTGGCATAGGCCGCGGCATGGTCAGGGTCGCGAGCCAACCAGGCATCGAAGCCCTGGCACTGTGCCGGGGTAGGGCTTGCCAGCACGATCAACCAATCCAGAGCCTCGTCCATGGTTTGCGCGGGCATTGCCGATGGGGCCTGGAGGGCGGGTTCAGTCATCGAGCAGAGTCCTTGGGCTTAATCCTGAAATAAGGGCCAAGGGTACACAGCCTAGCGAAGCGGGTCACCCACCGCTTTCACGCAGGTTCGCATGATGAATGTGAGCTCCTTTTGCACCGTACTGGTGGACACCCCCAAGGCCTTGGCGATGGTTGGGCAGGCTTGGCCCTGCACGCGGCTGCGCAAGAAGATTGCCCGTTGACGGGCGGTAAGGTCGGCGAGGCTGGCGTTCAAACGCTCAAGCACGCGCTGGGCGTGGGTAGCCCCTTCAGCGCTGCTGCCTGGAGCGGGTACTTGGTGCAGGTCTTCCAAAGGCAGGGTTTCGAGGGTGAGCGCCTGGCGCTGCCGCGCGCGCAAGTGGTCCAGCGCCAGGTTGCGGGCGGTTTGAAAGACAAAGGGTTCCAGGTGTTCGATCGGCCGGTCGGCCACTGCTGTGGTCACCCGCAGCCAGGTGTCGTGCAGCAGCTCCTCGGCCACGCTGGTATTGTGGACCATGCGTTGCAATGTGCGCAGCAAGCTAAGGCGGTGCTGAAGAAAGAGGGTGTCGAATCGGGATTGGCTCACAACGATAACCTGACCGAGGCAGAAGATGATAATGCTTCTCATCTTTTATCTCGGTCAAGCCGTTGCGCTTAAGAATGGCCCTTGTATCGAGGCTCAGGCAACCTTCATCAATGCCAGGCAGTTGTCCAGCATGCGATTGGAGAAGCCCCATTCGTTGTCATACCAGGCCATGACCTTGATCATGCGGCCATTTACCTTGGTGTGGTTGGCGTCGAAGATCGACGACAGAGGGTTGTGGTTGAAATCACAAGACACCAGCGGCAGAGCGTTGTAGCCCAGCACTTTGGAACCCTGTGCCGCGGTTTTGAACAACGCGTTGATTTCTTCTGCGCTCGTATCGCGCCCCACGTTCAGAGTCAGGTCCACCAAGGATACGTTGATTACCGGTACCCGCACCGCCATCCCCGTGAGCTTACCGGCCAATTGTGGCAATACCAGGCCAACGGCCTCTGCGGCGCCGGTTTTGCTGGGGATCATCGAGTGAGTAGCCGAGCGCGCGCGGAATGGGTCGGCGTGGTACACGTCGATCAGGTTCTGGTCGTTGGTGTAGGCGTGGATGGTGGTCATCAGGCCTTGCTCGATTCCCAGCTCCCGGTCCAGCACCTGAGCTACCGGTGCCAGGCAGTTGGTGGTGCAAGAAGCGCTGGAAATCACCTCGTGCTTGGCAGTCAGGATGTCATGGTTCACGCCATAGACTACGGTGGCGTCGGCGCCCTTGGCAGGGGCGGAAATAATCACCTTGCGCGCGCCGGCAGTGATATGCGCGGCGGCTTTTTCCCGGCTGGTAAATAAACCGGTACATTCGAACACCACGTCTACGTTGAGGCTTTTCCAAGGCAGCTCGGCAGGGTTGCGAAGGGCGGTCACGGTAATCTGGTCGCCATTGACACTCAGGCCATTGTCATCGTGTTCTACAGTTGCATCAAAGGCGCCGTGGACGGTGTCGTACTTGAGCAGGTGGGCGTTCATTGCGCTGTCGCCCAGGTCGTTGATGGCGACGACCTGCAGATGTTGGCGATAGTCTTGGGTATAGAGTGCGCGAAGCACGTTCCGGCCGATGCGGCCGAAACCGTTGATAGCGATGCGAAGGGTCATTGGCATTACCTACTGTCAGAATGTGAGTGCCCTTAACAGGCTGCTGAAAAAACACCTGCGTTGCCAAGGCGTGCTAATCACAGGCTTAGCTGCCGCGCCTTGGTTTTTCAACCGGCTGTTAGCCGAAGAACCGTATCACCGGAATCTGTTTTGTTGTTGGAATTACAAGATTATTCGCATAGAAATAGAAAACAAGCCTTTTTAATGGCAGAATTTTGTTTTATCTACAACGCGTGACCGGTACGGTTCTGTCTTTTGATCGACCTCTGGCAGTTAAGTTGAAAGATTTCGCCAGGTCGATCCAGATGCGCGCCCGACAACGGTCCCATTCCTGAAAGCCTGGAGTCCTACATGCATCCCCGCGTCCTCGAGGTTACCCAACGGCTGATCGAACGCAGCCGCCCCACGCGCGAGCGTTACCTGGCCATGATCCAGGGGGCCGCCAGCGAGGGGCCCCAGCGCGGCAAGCTGCAATGCGCCAACTTCGCCCATGGCGTGGCGGGCTGCGGCGAACAGGACAAGCACCAGTTGCGCTTGCTCAACGCTGCCAACGTGGCCATCGTGTCGGCTTATAACGATATGCTCTCGGCCCACCAGCCTTACGAGCGCTACCCTGAGGTGATCAAGGCGGCGTTGCGAGAGATGGGCTCGGTAGGGCAATTCGCCGGTGGCGTGCCGGCCATGTGCGACGGTGTCACCCAGGGTGAGCCGGGCATGGAACTGTCTATCGCCAGCCGCGAAACCATTGCCATGGCCACCGCGGTGGCGTTGTCACACAACATGTTCGACGCGGCGTTGTGCCTGGGCATCTGCGACAAGATCGTGCCGGGTTTGATGATAGGCGCGCTGCGCTTTGGCCATCTGCCGACGATCTTCGTACCCGGCGGGCCTATGCCTTCGGGCATTTCTAACAAGCAAAAAGCCGACGTTCGCCAGCGCTACGCCGAAGGCAAGGCCAGCCGTGAAGAACTGCTCGAATCAGAGATGAAGAGCTACCACAGCCCGGGCACCTGTACCTTCTACGGCACGGCCAACACTAACCAACTGGTGATGGAAGTCATGGGCCTGCATTTGCCAGGTGCGTCTTTTATCAACCCCAACACGCCACTGCGCGAGGCGCTCACTGTCGAGGCCGCGCAGCAAGTGGTGCGCATCACCAAGGCCAGCGGTAACTTCATGCCCTTGGGCGAGATTGTCGACGAACGCGCCTTGGTCAACGCCTGTGTAGCGCTGCATGCTACCGGTGGTTCCACCAACCACACCTTGCACTTGCCGGCCATTGCCATGGCGGCCGGTATCCAGCTCACTTGGAAAGACATGGCCGACCTCTCCGAGGTGGTGCCTACGCTGTCCAATGTCTACCCCAACGGCAAGGCGGACATCAACCACTTCCAGGCCGCCGGCGGCATGGCGTTTCTGATCGGCGAGTTGCTTGCCGCTGGCCTGTTGCACGAGAACGTAAAGACCGTCATGGGCGAGGGCTTGCGAGCCTATACCCAAGAGCCGTTCCTGGACAACGGCAAGGTGGTATGGCGCGAAGGGCCGACCGCCAGCCTTGAGGACACCATTCTGCGCCCGGCGAGCCGACCGTTCTCCACCGAGGGTGGGCTGCGGGTAATGGAAGGCAATCTGGGCCGGGGCGTGATGAAAGTGTCGGCCGTGGCGCCGGAGTTTCGCGTGGTGGAAGCACCGGCGCGGGTGTTCGAGGACCAGCAGCAGTTGGCCGATGCGTTCAAGGCCGGTGAGCTGGAACGGGACCTTGTAGCCGTGGTGCGTTTCCAAGGCCCGCGGGCCAACGGCATGCCCGAGTTGCACAAAATGACTCCATTCCTGGGCGTACTTCAAGACCGAGGGTTTAAAGTCGCCTTGGTTACCGATGGACGAATGTCAGGTGCTTCGGGCAAGATCCCGGCGGCGATCCATGTATGCCCCGAAGGGGTCGATGGCGGCCCTCTTGCGCGCGTGCGCGATGGGGATGTCATCCGCGTGGATGGAACGACGGGTACCTTGCAGATCATGGTAGATCCAGCCGAACTGGCTGCCCGCGAAGCGGCGGTGCCGAGTGTCGACAGCAGCGTAGGCTGTGGTCGCGAACTTTTCAGTTTCATGCGGGTGGCCTTCAGCTCGGCCGAGCAAGGCGCCAGCGCCTTTACCTCGGCTTTGGGAGCCCTTAAATGACATTGGCATTGGTAGGTGATATCGGCGGCACCAACGCCCGTTTTGCCCTGTGGGAAAACGACGCGATGCGTGCGGTGCAGGTGTTTGCCACCGCCGACTACACCAGCCCCGAGCAAGCGATCGCTCAATACCTTCAGGGCCAGGGCCTGGCCGTTGGCGCGGTCAAGTCGGTATGCCTGGCGGTCGCCGGCCCCGTGGATGGGGACGAATTCCGTTTTACCAACAACCATTGGCGGATCAGCCAGAAGGCCTTCTGCGCCACCTTGCGTGTTGACCGCCTGCTGCTGGTCAACGACTTCACCGCCATGGCTCTGGGCATGACCCGGTTGCAACCGAGCGAGTACCAGGCCGTGCGCGAAGGGCGTGCCGACCCCGCCCGGCCAGCGGTGGTGATCGGCCCAGGTACCGGGCTGGGCATGGGCACCCTGCTAAACCTGGGCGCTGGTCATTACATGGCGCTGCCAGGGGAGGGTGGCCATGTAGACCTGCCCGTAGGCAGCGAGCGCGAGGCCCGCCTGCGTCAGCACATTCAGAACGACATTGGTCATGTCAGTGCCGAGACCATCCTCAGTGGGGGCGGCCTGCTGCGCCTGTACCAGGCGATTTGCGCGGTGGACGGCCATACGCCCAAGGCCACCGAGCCTGCCAAGGTAACCGAGCTGGCCCTGGCCGGGGATGCCGTGGCGCGGCAGACCATCGACCAGTTCTGCCGTTTCCTGGGTAGGGTCGCGGGCAATAACGTGCTGACGGTAGGCGGCCTGGGCGGCGTGTATATCGTAGGAGGGGTGATCCCCAAGTTTATCGAGCTGTTCCTGGCCAGCGGCTTCAACGAAAGCTTTACCGACAAGGGCTGCATGAGCGGCTATTTCGCCAATGTGCCGGTGTGGGTCGTGACTGCCGAGTTCTCGGGGTTGATCGGGGCCGGTGTAGCCTTGCGGGAAGGGCCAGTCTAGGCGTCTAATCGGCGTCGAACGGGCGACGACCCGGGTTGACGGGAAATAACAGCCTTGACCACTGCCGGCAAAACCATCCTTCTGGTAGACGACGACCAGGACATCCGTGAACTGCTGATCACCTACCTGGGCCGCTCCGGCTTTCAGGTCAGGGCGGTCAGCGATGGCCAAGGCTTTCGCGAGGCCTTCAACGGAGCCAGTTTCGACCTGGTCATTCTTGACATCATGCTGCCTGACGAAGACGGCTTCAGCCTATGCCGTTGGGTACGTCAGCACCCTCGCCAGGCCCAGGTGCCTATTATCATGCTCACTGCCAGCTCCGACGAGGCCGACCGTATCGTGGGTCTGGAGTTAGGCGCGGATGATTACTTGGGCAAACCCTTCAGCCCGCGAGAGCTGCAAGCGCGGATCAAAGCCCTGCTGCGCCGGGCGCAGTTTGGCAGTGAGCGGGCCGGTGAACTGCTGGCCTTCGATGAGTGGCGCCTGGACGTGGTTAGCCACCGGCTGTTCCATGTGGACGGCGAAGAAGTAATCCTGTCGGGGGCCGACTTTGCCTTGCTCAAGTTGTTCCTGGACCACCCCCAGCAGATTCTCGATCGCGACACCATCGGCAATGCCACCCGAGGGCGCGAACCCATGCCTCTGGACCGCATCGTGGATATGGCGGTCAGCCGGTTGCGCCAGCGGCTGCGTGATACCGAAAAGCCGCCGCGGCTGATTCGCACCGTGCGCGGCAGTGGTTACCTGCTGGCGGCCAACGTTGTTACGGCTTAAACAGCCGAGGCTGCCCCGGTCGCTGCTGAGCCGCATGCTTCTGCTCACCCTGCTTGCGGTGCTCTTGGGGCAGGCCCTGTCGAGCGTGATCTGGCTGTCCCAACTGCGTGCCACCCAACTCGAGGGGTTGATTACCAGTGCCCGTAGCCTGGCCCACTCCATGTCGGCCAGCGCCAGTTATTTCCGCTCATTGCCCCTGGCCTACCGCCCGCTGGTGTTGGACCAACTGCGCAGCATGGGCGGAACGCGCTTCGTGGTCTCGCTTAACGACAAACCCTTAGGGATGCGCGTGCTGGAGCCGACACCCCGGCGAAGCGCGGTCATCGAGGCGGTGAGCGACGTGCTTCACCAGCAGTTAGGCGCCGGTGTAGAGCTGACCGTGCAATTCGTGCACCCGCAGGACTTGCGGATTTTCAACAGTGGCCTGAGCCTGGACGAACTGCCACGCTCCTGGGCCCATTATGCGTTGACGCTGGAACCGGTAAACCCGCCCGTCATGGTGACCCAGATCCGCCTGGGGGAGGGCGAATGGCTGTATATCGCCTCGCTGCTGCCAGAGCCTTACACCACGCTGGAAGAAGAAGAACTCCCAGCCCAGCAGGTGGCGTTTATCCTGCTGACCAGCGCGTTTTTATTGCTGTTCATTGGCTTGTTGGTGCACTGGCAAAGCCGCCCGCTCAAGCGCCTGGCCCGAGCAGCCCGTGAACTATCCCTGGGCGCGGAAGTGGAGCAGCCACCAGTGGAGGGCGGCGGCAGCGAGGTGGTGGAGGTCAGCCGTGCCTTCTACGCCATGCGTACCCGCATCAGCCGCTACCTAAATGAGCGCAGTCAGCTGTTCAGCGCGATTTCCCACGACTTGCGCACCCCCATCACCCGCCTGCGCCTGCGGGTAGAGCTGCTGGAAGATGAAGCCGTGCAAGCTAAGTTCAGTCGCGACCTGGACGAGCTGGAGTTATTGGTCAAGGGTGCGCTGCAGTGTGTAAAAGACACTGACATCCACGAGAACATCGAACCTGTGGACCTGAATCAGGTACTTGATTGCTTGGTGGAGCCTTATGTCGCTAACGATGGCAACGGGCGGGTCACCCTCTCAGGTGTCGCGTGCTGGCCCTACCAGGGCAAGCCCCTGGCGCTCAAACGGTGCATGGGTAACTTGATCGACAACGCGCTCAAGTACGGCCAGCGCGCCCATGTCTCCATTGCCGATACCGAAGCCGGCTTGGTCGTGCATGTGGACGACGAAGGGCCCGGCATTGCGCCCCAGCGGTTGGAAAAAGTATTCGAGCCGAATTTTCGCTTGTCCACCAACCAGCAAGGCTACGGCTTGGGTTTGGGTATCGCGCGCAATATCGCCCATAGCCATGGGGGCGAAGTGACCCTGAGCAACCTTCCCCAAGGCGGCTTGAGGGTCACACTGAATCTGCCACGTGGGCAACCTTGTTGCTGAAACTGAATCGGCCGAGGTAGGTGTGGCTCTAACGTCACCGGGTAGTGACATTCAAGAACGTTTCGTTACGCGTAGGCTTTCGTGCCTTGAGTACACTGCGGAGCGAACAACAAAAACAAGGTACTTGATGAATACGCTAGAACTGGATTTCAGCAGTTGGCTCAATGCCCCTGCCCACCGCCAATGGCTCGCGGACGAAGGCTTGCGATTGCTGGCCTTTGCCCGTGCCGCGCGGCTCCCAGAAGGCTTTGGCTACCTGGACGCGCAAGGTGCGCTAACACCCGCGCCGGCCCAACTGCTGATCACCACCCGTATGACCCACAGCTTCGCGCTTGCCCAGTTGCAAGGGCTGCCAGGCTTCGCCGCCTTGGTGGACCATGGCATAAGCGCCCTGGCGGGTTGCCTGCGTGACCACACCCATGGCGGCTGGTACGCCAGCGCGAATCACGCTGATGGCGACACCGCAAAGGCGGCTTACCTGCATGCGTTCGTGGCGCTGGCCGCCAGCTCTGCGGTGGTCGCAGGCCGGCCCGGTGCCCAGGCACTGCTTACCCAGGCCGTTGCGGTGATCGAAGAGCACTTCTGGAGCGAAAGCGAAGGTGCCATGCGCGAAGGTTTCGACCAGGCGTGGGGTAGTGAAGAAGCCTATCGCGGCGCCAACAGCAATATGCACAGTGTCGAGGCCTTTCTGGCCCTGGCCGACGCCACCGGCAACACCCTGTGGCTAAGCCGCGCGCTACGGATCTGCGAACGGATCATCCACCACCACGCAGCCGCCAATGGCCACCGCGTGTTGGAGCATTTCAGCGCCGATTGGCAGCCACTGCCTGGCTACAATCAAGCCACCCCGGCGGACCCCTTCCGCCCCTACGGCAGCACGCCTGGGCATGCCTTTGAGTGGGCGCGCTTGTTGCTCCATCTGGAGGCCTCGCTGACGCGTGGCGGGCTGGAAGCGCCGGCCTGGTTGCTGAGCGGCGCCCGCCAGTTGTTCGACACTGCCTGCCGAACGGCCTGGTGCGCCGATGGCGCTGACGGCATTGTGTACACGCTCGATTGGCAAGACCGGCCCGTGGTACGTGAGCGCATGCATTGGGTGCATGCCGAGGCAAGCGCGGCCGCCGCGGCCTTGTTGCGCCGTACCGGGGAGCGGGGCTTCGAGCAATGGTACCGGACCTTCTGGGAATTCACCGCAACGCATTTGATCGACCTTCAGGCCGGCAGTTGGCACCACGAGTTGGACTCGGCCAATCAACCTTCCGCGCAGGTGTGGGGTGGCAAGCCAGATCTTTATCACGCCTGGCAGGCGGTGTTGCTCCCGCGGCTACCCTTGGCGCCTAGTATGGCGACAGCCGTGGCCCAACACTTACTTATGTAACGAGATTGTGACAATTACGCATCCATTCGTTACCTGGCGCGCTAACAACCTTGCCTACACTCCCCGCAGCGCAAGCATCAGACTTGCAACCCATAACAACAAAAAGGTATTTCGATGAACGCGATCAATCGCCTCGCCGCTCTGATTTCCCTCGCCACCCTGGCCCCGTTCGCTGCCCAGGCCGCTGACAGCAAAGGCACTGTAGAAGTGGTGCACTGGTGGACCTCCGGTGGCGAAAAAGCCGCAGTCGATGTGCTCAAGGCCCAGGTTGAAAAAGACGGCTTTACCTGGAAAGACGGCGCTGTGGCGGGGGGTGGTGGCTCTACGGCCATGACCGTACTCAAAAGCCGCACAGTGGCCGGCAACCCCCCCGGCGTTGCCCAGATCAAAGGCCCCGACATTCAGGAATGGGCCAGCCCCGGCTTGCTCAGTACCGATGCCCTCAAAGACGTAGCCAAGGAAGAGAAGTGGGATTCGCTGCTCTCTAAAAAGGTCTCCGACACCGTCAAGTACGAGGGTGATTATGTGGCCGTGCCGGTGAACATTCATCGGGTTAACTGGCTCTGGATCAACCCTGAAGTGTTCAAAAAGGCCGGTATCGCCAAGGCGCCGACCACCCTGGAAGAATTCTATGCCGCTGGCGACAAGCTCAAGGCCGCCGGTTTCATCGCCCTGGCCCACGGTGGTCAACCCTGGCAGGACAGTACGGTATTCGAAGACGTCGTGCTGTCGGTGATGGGCCCTGAAGGCTTCAAGAAGGCATTGGTAGACCTGGACGAAAGCGCGCTGACCGGCCCGGACATGGTCAAGGCCCTCACCGAGCTGAAAAAAGTCGCCACCTACATGGACGTCAACCGCGCCGGTCGTGACTGGAACATCGCAGCCGCTGACGTGATTAACGGCAAAGCCGGCATGCAGGCCATGGGCGACTGGGCCAAGAGCGAATGGACCGCCGCCAAGAAGGTAGCGGGCAAGGATTACCAGTGCGTGCCATTCCCAGGCACTGATAAAGCCTTCACCTACAATATTGACTCGCTGGCAGTGTTCCTGGTCAAGGACAAAGGCACCATCGCGGCACAGCAGGATTTGGCCAAGGTTGCGCTGGGTACTGACTTCCAGAAAATCTTCAGCCTTAACAAGGGTTCGATCCCAGTCCGCACGGACATGCAGAACGACATGGAGAAACTCGGCTTCGATTCCTGCGCCCAGCAGGCGGCCAAGGACTTCCTGGCTGATGACAAGTCTGGTGGCTTGCAGCCAAGCATGGCCCACAACATGGCCACTTCGCTGGCGGTACAAGGGGCGTTCTTCGATGTGGTGACCAACTACATCAACGATCCGAAGGCAGACCCAGCAGCGGCGGCTAAAAAGCTGGCGGCGGCTATCAAGTCCGCCAAGTAAGAACGCTGGCCTGACCCCGCGCCTGCCATTGCAGGGGCGGCGGTCCCGAACCTGAATGTTTTCGCGGAACCCAAGTTTATGAGCGCTGTAGCGGCACTGAGCAAAGCCTCGCCCTTGGACGCCTTGCAACGCTGGCTGCCCAAGTTGGTATTGGCGCCGAGCATGGTCATCGTGCTCGTGGGCTTTTATGGTTACATCATCTGGACGTTTGTACTCTCGTTCACCAATTCCACATTCTTGCCCAACTACAAATTCGTAGGCCTGCAACAGTACGCACGGCTGATGGATAACGACCGCTGGTGGGTCGCGAGCAAGAACCTGATGATCTTCGGCGGCATGTTCATTGCTATCAGCCTGGTTATCGGTGTATTCCTGGCAGTATTGCTGGACCAGCGCATTCGCCGCGAAGGCTTCCTGCGCACCATCTACCTGTATCCCATGGCCTTGTCGATGATCGTCACCGGCACCGCCTGGAAGTGGCTGCTCAACCCTGGCCTTGGCCTGGACAAAATGCTGCGGGACTGGGGCTGGGAAGGTTTTCGCCTGGACTGGCTGGTCGATCAGGACCGGGTGATTTACTGCGTGGTAATCGCCGCCGTATGGCAGGCCTCCGGCTTTGTGATGGCGTTGTTTCTGGCAGGCTTGCGCGGCGTGGACAGCTCCATTGTACGTGCCGCTCAGGTAGATGGCGCCAGTTTACCCACCATTTATTTGAAAATCGTGCTGCCTAGCCTGCGGCCGGTGTTCTTCAGCGCCTTTATGATTCTGGCGCACATCGCCATCAAGAGTTTCGACCTGGTGATGGCCATGACCGCGGGTGGCCCCGGCTATGCCTCCGACCTGCCTGCGGTGTTCATGTACTCGTTCACCTTCAGCCGTGGCCAGATGGCCATTGGTTCAGCCAGCGCCATGCTGATGCTGGGGGCAATCCTGGCAATCCTGGTGCCTTACCTGTACTCGGAACTGCGAGGCAAGCGCCATGACTGACACTCGCCTCAAGCAAGGGTTGACCTGGGACCGTGTGGCCATCTACGCGGTGCTGATTGCCGCGGCGGCGGTGTATCTGGTGCCGTTGGTGGTGATGCTGCTGACCAGCTTCAAATCCCCGGAAGACGTATTCGCCGGGAATCTGCTCAGCCTGCCCGCTAGCTTTACGGTCGAAGGCTGGGGCAAGGCCTGGGGCACGGTAGGGGGTTACTTCTGGAACTCGGTGAAAATCACCGTGCCGGCGGTATTGATTTCTACCTTCGTGGGCGCACTCAACGGTTATGTGCTGTCCATGTGGCGCTTCCGTGGTTCGCAGCTGTTCTTCGGCCTGTTGCTGTTCGGTTGCTTCCTGCCGTTCCAGACCGTGCTGCTGCCGGCCTCCTTTACGCTGGGCAAGATCGGCCTGGCCAATACCACTACCGGCCTGGTACTGGTACATGTGGTATACGGCCTTGCCTTTACCACGCTGTTCTTCCGCAACTTCTATGTAAGCGTGCCAGAAGCGCTGGTGCGAGCCGCGCGGTTGGACGGGGCAGGGTTTTTCACCATCTTTGGGCGCATTTTGCTGCCAATGTCCATTCCCACCATCATGGTATGCCTGATCTGGCAGTTCACCCAGATCTGGAACGACTTCCTCTTCGGCGTGGTGTTCGCCAGTGGCGATGCCCAGCCCATCACGGTGGCGCTGAATAACTTGGTCAACACCAGTACGGGCGTGAAGGAATATAACGTGGACATGGCCGCGGCAATGATCGCCGGGCTACCAACACTGCTGGTGTATGTACTGGCGGGCAAGTATTTCCTGCGCGGGCTAACGGCCGGCGCGGTCAAGGGGTAAAACATGGCAACGCTTGAACTGCGCAATGTAATCAAGAGCTACGGCAGTGGCCTGCCGGACACGCTCAAGGACATTCAGCTGTCCATCGACTCGGGGGAGTTTCTAATCCTCGTGGGCCCCTCCGGCTGCGGTAAGTCCACCCTGATGAACTGCATCGCGGGGCTGGAAAACATCACCGGTGGCGCGATCCTGGTGGACGGTACCGACATCAGTGGCATGAGCCCGAAAGACCGGGACATCGCCATGGTGTTCCAGTCCTATGCGCTGTACCCCACCATGACCGTGCGGGACAACATCGCTTTTGGCTTGAAAATTCGCAAAATGCCTGCCGCTGAGATCGACCAGGAAGTAGCGCGGGTAGCCAAGCTATTGCAGATTGAGCATTTGCTTACACGCAAACCTGGGCAATTGTCCGGTGGCCAGCAGCAGCGTGTGGCCATGGGCCGAGCCCTGGCCCGACGGCCGAAGATTTACCTGTTCGACGAGCCCTTGTCGAACTTGGACGCCAAGCTGCGCGTGGAAATGCGTACTGAAATCAAGCTGATGCACCAGCGCCTGCGTACTACTACGGTGTATGTGACCCACGACCAGATCGAGGCGATGACCTTGGGTGACAAGGTGGCCGTGATGAAGGATGGCATCATCCAGCAATTCGGTACCCCGCGTGACATTTACAATGATCCAGCTAACCTGTTCGTGGCCAGCTTTATCGGTTCACCGCCGATGAACTTCATTCCCCTGCGCTTGCAGCGCCGGGACAGTGGATGGGTCGCCGTACTCGACAGTGGCCAGGCCCGTTGTGAGGTTCCCCTGGGCTTGCAGGCGCCCGGGCTGGAAGACCGTGATGTGATTCTAGGCGTGCGCCCAGAACAGCTGATCGTGGCCAAGGAGCAGGGCAGTGCTTTCCCCGGCGTGCGTGCCGAGGTTCAGGTGACCGAGCCCACCGGCCCCGATACACTGGTATTCGTCACGCTGAACGACACTAAGGTGTGCTGCCGGGTCGCCCCGGATGAAGCGCCGCGGGTAGGAGACGCGCTGGATGTACGCTTTGATCCAAGCAAAGTGCTATTGTTCGACGCCGCGAGCGGGGAGCGTTTGGGCCGTGTGGCCGCGGCCCCCAGCCAGGTGCCAGGCAACAACGTGGCCCAGCTCGCTGGCCGCTAAAAAAGCAAGCATGGGGTGGCAACACCTTATGTATAACAATGAGTTACAATAACAATAAAACGAGGGTAGCCAGGGAATGAACAAGCAAAAAACCTCTAAAGCGAACACCTTACGGCTGGCCCGGCACTTGTCAGTGCTCGGTGCCATGGGGCTGGCGACAACCGCGTACGCTGCCAAGCCTTACGATGCTTCTCAGTACGGCACCGGGGACTGGGGCGGGTTGCGCCACGAGTTGTACGACAAGGGCTACGATTTCACCCTTGAGTACGTGGGTGAAGCCGCCACCAACCTCAATGGCGGCTATAACGATGATCGCACCGCGCGCTACTCGGACCAGTTCGCCCTAGGCGTACAGCTGGACCTGGAAAAACTCCTGGGCTGGCATGGCGCCGAGTTTAAGCTGGCGGTTACCGAACGTAGCGGACGCAACATCAGCAACGACCGCATTGGCGACCCGCGTGCCGGTACGCTGAGCTCGTCACAGGAAGTCTGGGGCCGGGGCCAAACCTGGCGTCTGACCCAGATGTGGGTCAAGCAGACCTTCCTGGATGACAAGCTGGACGTGAAATTCGGTCGTTTCGGTGAAGGCGAAGACTTCAACAGCTTCCCTTGTGACTTCCAAAACCTTGCGTTCTGCGGCTCTCAGGTGGGTAACTGGATCGGCGACATCTGGTACAACTGGCCTGTTTCCCAATGGGCTTTGCGCGTGAAGTACAACATCACGCCTGAGTTCTACGCGCAGGTAGGTGCATACGAGCAGAACCCGTCCTACCTGGAAACCGGCAACGCTTGGAAACTCAGCGGCAGCGGTACCAAGGGCGCCATCTTGCCCGTGGAGTTCGTGTGGTCGCCGTCGGTCAATGGCCTGCCAGGCGAATACCGCCTGGGCTACTACTACAGCACTGCCAAGGCCAACGACGTTTCCGAAGGCGAAGACGGCCAACTGCAAGCAGCCAGCGGCGGTGACTACCGCAGCCATGGCAGCAAGCACGGCTGGTGGATCGTGGCCCAGCAGCAGCTGACCAGCCACAATGGCGATGCAAGCCGTGGTTTGAGCATCTTTGCCAACGCCACCGTGCACGACAAGGCCACCACGGTAGTGGACCAGTACCAGCAGGTTGGTTTCGTTTATAAGGGCTTGTTCGACGGTCGCCCGAAAGACGACATCGGCGTGGGCGTTGCGCGTATCCATGTGAACGACGACGTGTCCGACAACGCTCGCCTGGCCAATGCCTTGGGTGGCTTTAACGACTACGACAATCCACGCTTCACGCCGATTCGCAGCAGTGAATACGACGCTGAAATCTACTACGGCTTCCACGTGACCAATTGGCTCACCGTGCGGCCTAACTTGCAGTACATCAAGCGCCCTGGCGGCGTGGATGATGTCGACAACGCCTTGGTTGCCGGCCTGAAAGTACAGTCGAAGTTCTAAGCGGTACCTGTCGCGCTGCCGCGTTCATGCGGCAGCCGCGCCAGCCTCAGCCTTCTTCCAGGGGGTAGCGGCTGGCATTCAAGCTTTCTTTGATCTTGCGCAAATGCGGCTGGAAATCCACGCCACGGCGCAAGGTCATGCCCGTAGCCAACACATCCAGTACCGTAAGCTGAATAATCCGCGAGGTCATGGGCATGTAGATGTCCGTGTCTTCGGGCAGAGGAATGTTCAGGCTCAGGCTACTGGCGTCGGCCAGAGGGGAGCCAGCAGAGGTAAGCCCCAGGACCGAAGCGCCGTTTTCCCGAGCCAGGCGCGCCACTTCTACCAACTCCCGGGTACGCCCGGTATAGGAAATGATTACGAACAGCTCACCGGTATGCGCCACTGATGCCAACATGCGTTGCATCAGCACATCGGCATGGGCCGACACCGCCAGGTTGAAGCGGAAAAACTTATGCTGCGCATCCAGTGCCACCGGTGCCGAGGCGCCCAAGCCAAAGAAGTGGATTTGCCTGGCCTGGATCATCATGTCCACGGCGCGGCTCACCAACTGTGGGTCGAGCTGTTTATACACGCTGTCCAAGGAGGCAATGGCGCTAGAAAAAATCTTCTGCGTATAGGCGGCCGGGTCGTCGTCCGGCGCCACGGCGCGACTGACGTAAGCGGCACCGCTGGCCAGGCTTTGGGCCAGTTGCAGCTTGAGTTCAGGGTAACCGCTGACACCGAACGAGCGGCAAAAGCGGTTGACCGTGGGCTCGCTGACCTTGGCGGCCTGGGCAAGGGCGGCGATACTGAAGCGGGTCGCCTGTTGCGGATTGCCAAGAATAACCTCCGCCACCTTGCGCTCTGCCTTGTTAAGCTCTTCGAGGCGCCCTTGGATTTGTTCCAGAAGGTTGCGCACGCGATCCATGTAATCTCCTGTCATAGGGGCTTGCGCCGCGGGTCGATTCCAACACGGCTACCCTGGTGGGTGGTCTATCGTACTGATGGGCCATCGGGATCACCAGTAGCCTGGAAGCCCAAGGCGCATTTGTTGTTTTATTACTACATCTCGACTTGATCGCCGGGGTGAAAACCCGTAATACTCGTCTAACTTGATAAAAGAACCCATATCATGCTGTCGATTTCCGAACCTTGCACCTTCGCTCTTTTCGGCGCCCTCGGTGACCTGGCGCTGCGTAAGCTGTTCCCAGCGCTGTATCAGCTCGAGCGCGCTGGGCTATTGCATCCGGATACCCGCCTGTTCGCGCTGGCCCGCGAGGCTGGCGATGCCCCCGGGCATTTGGCGGAAATTGACGACCACCTGCGCGAATTCGTTCCGGCGGCAGAGCTGGACGCCGACCATCTGGAGCGTTTCAAGGCGCGCCTGGAATACCTGCATGTGGACTTTCTCCTGGCTGAAGACTACGCCGTGCTGGCTGAACGCATTGGCCCTGTGGCCCAGGTGATTGCATACTTTGCAACGCCTGCGGCGGTATACGGCGCGATCTGCGAAAACCTGGCCAAGGTTGGCCTGGCAGAACGTACCCGGGTAGTGCTGGAGAAGCCCATTGGCCATGACCTGGAATCTTCTCGTCGGGTAAACGATGCGGTTGCCCATTACTTCGCGGAAAACCGCGTTTACCGGATCGACCATTACCTGGGTAAGGAAACCGTCCAGAACCTTATCGCCCTGCGCTTCGCCAACAGCCTGTTCGAAACCCAGTGGAACCAGAATTACATTTCCCACGTGGAAATCACCGTGGCTGAGAAAGTCGGCATCGAAGGCCGTTGGGGCTATTTCGACAAAGCTGGCCAGTTGCGGGACATGGTGCAGAACCACCTGTTGCAACTGTTGTGCTTGATTGCCATGGACCCGCCGGCAGATTTGTCAGCCGACGCGATTCGGGATGAGAAGGTAAAGGTGCTCAAAGCCTTGGCGCCCATCACTGGGGAGGGGCTTAGCACCCATGTGGTGCGCGGGCAGTACATTGCCGGCTACAGCGAGGGCCGCGCGGTACCGGGCTACCTGGAAGAAGAAAACTCCAACACCCAAAGCGATACCGAAACCTTCGTGGCGCTGCGCGCGGATATCCGTAACTGGCGCTGGGCGGGAGTCCCGTTTTACCTGCGCACCGGCAAACGCATGCCGCAAAAGCTGTCGCAGATCGTTATCCACTTCAAAGAGCCCCCGCACTATATCTTCGCCCCGGAGCAGCGCTTGCAGATCAGCAATAAGCTGATCATTCGGCTGCAGCCGGACGAAAGCATCTCTCTGCGGGTGATGACCAAAGAGCAGGGCCTGGATAAAGGCATGCACTTGCGCAGTGGGCCTTTGCAGCTCAATTTTTCCGACACCTACCGCAGCACGCGCATTCCTGATGCCTATGAACGGCTGCTGTTGGAAGTGATGCAGGGTAACCAGAACCTGTTCGTTCGAAAGGACGAAATCGAATACGCCTGGCGCTGGTGCGACCAGTTGATCGCAGGCTGGAAGAAATCGGGTGACGCCCCCAAGCCTTATGCCGCCGGATCCTGGGGGCCGATGAGTTCGATCGCCCTGATTACCCGTGATGGCAGGTCTTGGTACGGCGACATCTGAAGCTACGCCACGGTAAAGCCCACTACGGCAACGCCATGCACGGGCCTGCCGTGGCAACGTCTATTTTCCACACGCCACTGGGTCTACCCGGTGCCATGAGTCAAGGATCAGCCGTTATGACGCCTGAACAACAATCCCGCATGGCGGACAAGGTCACACTCATCGACGAGATTGCGCTCAAGGCGCGCGTGTTGCCGGTGATTGTCATCAATGCCGAACACGAGATTCTACCGCTGGCTGACGCCCTAGCGGCCGGTGGCCTTACCTGCCTGGAAGTGACCCTTCGCTCTGAGCACGGCCTCAAGGCGATCAAGATGCTGCGTGAGCATCGCCCGAACCTGACCGTGGGCGCCGGTACGGTATTGGACCTGGACATGCTCAAAGCGGTAGAGCAGGCCGGCGCGCAGTTCGTGGTGACCCCAGGCGCCACCCAGCAGATGCTGGAAGCCGGCGTAAGCAGCCCCATCCCTATGCTGCCTGGTATCGCCACGGCTTCGGAAATCATGATGGGATATGCCTTGGGGTATCGCCGCTTCAAGCTATTCCCGGCAGAGATTTGCGGCGGCGTCGCGGCGATCAAAGCCTTCGCCGGGCCCTTCGGGGATGTGCGTTTCTGCCCAACCGGGGGCGTGAACATCGGCAACGTACAAGCGTACATGGCCCTGCCAAACGTGATGTGCGTGGGCGGGACCTGGATGCTGGATAAAGCCTGGGTCGAGGCAGGTCAATGGGACCAGATCGAGCAAAGCAGTCGCGAGGCCGTGGCGCTGTTCTAACCCAACCGTTGTTTCATGGCTTTTGGGTGCGCTTGGTCGGCGCACCTTTTTTTTGCTCAGGTTCAGGCGTTCCGAGCGTGAGCCGAAGGGGCCCCAACAAGTCGGCCAGGCCGTTGTGGTCGATCTCATACATCAAGGCCAAGAGCGCGCCCAATTCTCCGGAAGGAAAGCCCTGGCGCGCGAACCATCCCAGGTAAGGCGCCGGTAGGTCTGCCAGCAGGGAGCCTTTGTACTTGCCATAGGGCATTCGCACAGTCAACAACGCTTCTATTTTTTCAAAATCCAACGGGGCTTTTCCTTTCTCGTATAACGTGCATTTTGCAATGCGATCTTAGCTCGCTGTTGCATTCGGAACGGTTCGCTTATAATCGGTATATTATTAACTTTATGTTTTAGAAGGCTTTTATTTAAATTTATAGGTTGGCATGGGGCCTGCACTCTTTTTGACATAGCTGACCTAATTGGAGAAGAGCGCATGACCAAGTCTGGCCAAGACGTAGTTTCGGTACTGAACCGCCTGATTGAGACCTGCAAAGACGGCCAAGAGGGCTTCAAAGCCTGCGCCGACGACGTAAAGAACCCTGAGCTGAAGGCACTGTTCGTTAAGCGCGCTCAAGACTGTGGCGTGGCCGCTGGCGAACTGCAGGCCGAAGTAACCGCACTGGGCGGTAGCCCGGAAGATTCCACCAGCCTGAGCGGTGACCTACATCGCCGTTGGCTAGACTTGAAGTCTTTGATAACCGGTAAGAGCGAAGAAGCAGTACTCAACGAAGCCGAACGTGGCGAAGACGTAGCGATGAAAGCCTACAAAGAGGCCCTGGCTGAGCCACTGCCAGCGAACGTATACGCGATCATCGAACGCCAGGCTCAAGGTGTACAGCGTACCCATGACCAGATCAAAGCGTTGCGCAACATCGCTCGCGCCAGCTAATCAAAAGCATCTCTGTTGCGCCGGCTATGCCGGCGTTTTTTTTGCCTCTACTTCGGTGTGGCGCACTTGGTTCCTGCCGCTACGCTTGGCTTGATACAAGGCTGCATCGGCCCCGGCCAGCAAGTCTTTCAAGGTAGCGGGGCTTGTACTCCCGCCATTTCTGGTGGCTACCCCGATGCTCACCGTGACCGATATACCTGTGTTGGAAAGCGGCAATAATTGCTCGACTTGATGACGAATGCGTTCGGCGACCGCTAGTGAGCCGACGGAAGTGGCCCCTACCAGTACCACCATAAACTCCTCCCCGCCGTAACGCGCAGCCAGGTCGCCAGGCCGCTGCGCATATTGTGCTACCACCCAAGCCACGGCCCGTAATGCTTCATCGCCGCCGTGATGGCCATGGGTTTCGTTAAAGGCACCGAAATGGTCCACGTCGATCATCAGTACCGCTATGCCCCGGCCGCTGCGTTGGGCGCGCGCCCATTCCATTTCCAGGGTGTGGTCCAGTTGGCGGCGATTGGCAAGCCCGGTAAGAGGGTCTGTGGCCGCCAGCGCGGCCAGGCTGGTTTCCGAGCGCCTACCCCGATGAAGTTCACGGCGAAACGACAGGGTCAGCCAGGCAATACCCAGGCACATCCCTAAGGTGGCCACGCAGATAAACCACGCCGTGCGCTGCCAGGCGCCAAATACGTCGTCGTACGCCATGGCCACGATGACTAATAACGGCAGGCCAGCAACCCGGTTATACACATAAAAGCGTTGGTGCCCATCAAGGCTGGATTCGCCAATGAAATAACCAGTAGGCTCGCCTTCGAGCATGTGCTGCATATTAGGAAGGTCAGCAAGATTCTGGCCAATAGAGGAGCCCCCTGCCAGGTGGGGTTCCCGCGCGAGAAGGTCGCCCTGGGTATTGGTCAGGCTTACGCTGCCGCGACCGATGTTCAGGCTTTTGAACAGCGTGCTGAAGTAATCGAGCCGTAGCACACCAGACGCCATGCCTTTGAACGCGCCGTCGGGCCCAGACATTCTGCGCGTGAAGGCAATGCACCAGTTCAGCTCCCCGAGCTGATCCCGGAAAGGGCGGCTGATGCGCAGGGCCATGCTGGGTGAGGCCTGGTGGGCAAGGAAGTTTTGATGTTCAGAAAAATCCAGCTGGCGAGGCACCGGGCTGAGGGAATCCTCTACGATACGGCCATGCTCATCGATCCACAGCATATCGCCGTGCGAGGGCGCTGTAATCGCTCGGCCGAATAACAGTTGGCGCCGGAGCGACGCAGGCACCTGGGCCAGATCAGGGTTTTGCGCAGCGTCCGCCAAGCCCTGCAAGGACTGACCGTAGAGTTCTACGTTCCGCTGAAGGTCGCTGTTGATCAGCTCGACCACATTCTTGGCACTGCGCAAGGCCACTTGGCAGGCGTTCTGATATTCGGCCCTGAGTAGAAACAACACCAGCCCGAGCATCACTAAAATCGCTGTTACGCTGCCTATCATCAGGGCACGCTCGGCTTTTACACCTCGGCAAATAGAGTGGCGCGACATGGCAGCAAAGGCTCAGGGCTTGGGGCGCGCACATTCTAGGGAGGGGGAGGGGGCGTCACAACCCAAGCGGGCGGGGGCCTGTAGCATCGCGTGCCCCCGGGAATGGGGGGTCATGTTAAGCGCCGCCAAATATCCTTTATTTTCATAGGGTTAAATGCAAAGTGAGATCCAATCTGTGTCAAACGATCGTTTGAAAATAATCGTTCCTGTTGTCTATCCTTGCAAGAAGTACCGAATTTTCCTACGGAACAAACAGAAACGACTTATAGATTGTAGAGGTAAGCGTATGGACACTTAGGCGCACATGCTTAAAAGAGTGCGCCGATGTCTGCTACCTACAGTGTGATCCCTGGCTTGCTGCTCCTAGGCTTCGCTGGCGCCGTTCATGTGTTGTTCCCTCACGCCGCTTCCACCATCGCCGGTTGGCTCATAGGATTCGGCACATTGATCATTCAGCTCTGAACCAGTAGACCTGCCGCCTCAACGGGCTTTATCGGCCACGGCCTGGGCGGCTCGTATCAGGCACTCGGTCAATTCCGGCGACGAAAATTTCGTCAATACCGCGTCTGCCCCCGCTTCTTCGGCTCGACGACTGTTCATGGCGCTGTCCAGCGAAGTGTGCAGTAACACATATAAATGGCTGAAATCACCTGCGCTGCGCAGGGTCCGGGTGAGGGCATAGCCGTCCATTTCCGGCATTTCGATGTCTGACACCAGAATGTTGATTTCACCGGCTGTGCCTTGCAACTCCAGAAGGCAGGTCATCGCGTCCTTGGCGCTGCGCGCGGTGTGGCATTCTAATCCCAAGCTGCGCAACGCTAGCACCGATTGCTGTAGGGCGACTTGGCTGTCGTCTACCACTAGAATCCTGGCACCGGCCAACAGGCGCGCCTGCTCCTGGGTCAAGGTGCTCGTAGACGTTTCGGCCCTTGGCGGCGCGATCCCATGAATGACCTTTTCGATATCCAGAACCTGGACCAGACTGCCATCGACTTGGGTCACCCCGGTAATAAACGACCGTGCGCCCGACCCGTGGGGCGGTGGACGGATATCCGTGGGCAGGCAATGGATGATCCGGATCACCGCTTGAACATGCAGGCCCTGGCGGGAGCGGCTCACGTCGGTCACGATCAGGCAGCCTCCGGAAGGATCTTCCAAGGGGCGCTCGCCAATGGCCCGGCTTAGGTCGATCACCGATAGCGTAGCCCCGCGCAGCGTGGCCACGCCGCGCACATGAGGGTGGGCATCCGGCAGCCGAGTGAGCGGTGGGCACGTAATGATCTCGCTCACCTTGAGCAGGTTGATGGCCATCAGCTTGCCGCTGCGCAAGGTAAATAGTAAAAGCGAGAGTGATTCGGCGCGTGCGTTAGACATGGTTACCTTCAGAAGCGATTACGGCGAGAAATACACAGAGGGTATCGGCCACTGATGGAGTGCCTTTATAGCCAGGGCGCGGGAAGTTGCGACAGCTGAGGCCTGAGAGGGATAGGGTGGATTGCTGGCCTTCGAAGGGTTCAGGAAAGGTGGCAATATTCTCCGGCACTTAACTGTATTTTAATCAGGGCTGTTTCCAATGCTTGCCGATCAACGGTGCTACCCTAATGGCGCGCGGCGAGCGCAGGTATTTGCTAAGACCAGGACCTTCAATGACCTACACCCAGCCTCACGACCCCTTGACTCGCGAACGCCGCTTCCTGGTGTTGCTCGGTATCATCTGCCTGGCCATGCTGGGCGGGGCGCTTTACTTGCAGATCGTGCTCGGCGAGGCGCCATGCCCGCTGTGCATTCTTCAACGCTATGCCTTCCTGTTCATCGCGCTATTTGCATTTATCGGCGCCGCCATGCCAGGCCGCCGCGGGGTAACAGTGTTCGAAGCCTTAGTGGTGATCAGTGCGTTGGGCGGGCTAGCCGCTGCCGGTAAGCACGCCTGGGTACTGGCGCACCCCTTCTCTAGCTGTGGAGTAGATACCCTTCAGCCTATTGTCGATGGGCTGCCGCTTGCAAAAATGCTTCCCTCAGTCTTCGAGGTTCAGGGCTTTTGCACAACCGCCTATCCGCCCATGCTGGGCCTGTCGTTGGCCGATTGGGCGTTACTGGCCTTTGTACTGACTGCCGTATTGGTGCCATTGGGCATTTGGCGCAATCGTCGCCGGTCATAATTCATGCCGAATGCAACGATCTCTTCTCCTGCCTTTCTCACCCAGCGATACGCGCAATCCTCTGAAAGGCCCGGCCCGCGAGGCTTCTAGCCGTTTCGAATGCGGTGCGACATCGTGTCGCAAGGGCTTGTAATAGGGCGGTATTGTTGCATAATCCGTAAATTACTGTTGCTATATAAGTCATATTCATCGTGAGGTTAGCTCACTACAATCGCGGCAATTTCTGTAGGTCGACCTCTTCAGGCCCTTGGAAATCAAGGCATAAGCCTTTTTTTTCGGCCTTGCGAGGCGCTTGCGGTGCCCGGTTGTCTACCCTTTACGGTTGTCTGCCTGAAAGGAATAGGGCGCAATCGTGCGACTTGCCTATAATCCGACGAGTCAAAGCAATTTGAGCACTGCGCGAACACAGGTTGCCCTCAGCAGCGGCTGGTTATCAGGCATTCCCGTGATCGAACTGAAAAAATGCTAACGCTTGGCAGGACGAAGTGTTGGCGATCACAACACCATTGCATTGAAGCAAGCTTTAGAGGTCGTGAGATGAGTAAAAAGCGTTACCCCAGACTGTTTGGCATATTGCCCTTTTTCGGCATGCTTTTTCTCAGTGGGTGCAACTGGACCCTGCTCAATCCGAAGGGGCAAGTTGGCATTGACGAGAGAAACCTGATTCTCCTCGCGTTTGGCCTGATGCTCACGGTGGTCATTCCGGTGATCGTCATGGCGTTGTGGTTCTCGTGGAGATATCGCGCGTCGAACCGTAATGCCACCTATACGCCCGAGTGGGCCCATTCCGTTAAAATCGAATCGGTCGTGTGGGGCATTCCGCTCATCATCATCGCCATTCTAGGATGGGCTACCTACGTATCGACCCACCATCTCGATCCCTATCGCCCGATAGACTCGGACGTCAAGCCGGTACGCATCCAAGTTGTGGCCATGGACTGGAAGTGGCTGTTCATCTATCCAGAGCAGGGCATCGCCACGGTCAACAAGATCGTGTTCCCGGCGCACACTCCGGTAGCTTTCGAGATCACCTCGGACGCAGTCATGAACTCCTTCTTCATCCCGGCGCTGGGCGGTCAGATCTACGCCATGGCGGGCATGCAGACCAAGCTGCACCTGATTGCCAACCAGAATGGCGATTATCAGGGCATTTCCGCGAACTACAGCGGCGCAGGCTTTACCGGTATGACGTTCCAGGCGCAAGCCACCACTCAGGAAGGCTTCAACGCCTGGGTGAACGAAGTCCGCAATTCACCGAAAAAGCTTGATTCGACAGAATACGCAGCACTGGCCAAACCAAGTGAAAAGAACCCTGTTGCACTGTATTCCTCGGCTCCGGCTAACTTGTTCCAGTCCATCATCGATAAGTATGAAGGCATGAACGCAGCCAGCCCCGGGATGCACGAGAAGGGTGTGCTTGGAAAGGAAGGTAAGGAAGTAAGTGAGAATTCAGCTGCTGGGGCAGAGGAGTAAACGATGTTCGGTAAATTAACTCTGGAAGCGGTACCGTTCCACGAGCCGATAGTGATGGTGACACTTGCCGTCGTTGCCGTGCTTGGGCTTGGTGTGTTCGCGGCGCTTACCTACTACAAAAAATGGGGCTATCTCTGGAAAGAGTGGTTCACCTCTGTCGACCACAAGAAAATCGGCGTGATGTACATCGCCGTAGCGTTCCTCATGCTGATACGCGGCTTTGCCGATGCCGTTATGATGCGTACGCAACAGGCCATGGCAACAGGTGGTTCCACCGGTTACTTGCCGCCTGAGCACTATGATCAGATCTTCACCGCCCACGGTACGATCATGATCATCTTCATGGCCATGCCGTTCATGATTGGCTTGATGAACATCGTGGTGCCGCTTCAGATCGGTGCCCGCGACGTGGCCTTCCCGTTCCTGAACTCAGTGAGTTTCTGGTTATTTGTCGCGGCCATGCTGCTGGTGAACATCTCGCTGGGTGTCGGCGAATTCGCCAAAACTGGCTGGGTAGCTTACCCCCCGCTTTCCGGGCTCCAATATAGCCCAGGAGTGGGTGTCGACTATTATATCTGGGCGCTACAGATTTCCGGCGTGGGTACCACACTCACAGGCGTAAACTTCATCGCCACCATCCTCAAGATGCGTGCGCCGGGCATGAGCCTGATGAAGATGCCGGTATTTACTTGGACGTGCTTGTGCAGTTGTGTACTGATCGCTGCCTCGTTCCCGATCCTGACCGCTACATTGTTCATGCTGACGTTTGACCGTTATCTGGGTATGCACTTCTTCACCAATGAACTTGGTGGCAACCCGATGATGTACGTCAACCTGTTCTGGGCTTGGGGTCACCCTGAGGTCTACATCCTAGTTCTGCCGGCGTTTGGCGTGTTCTCGGAAGTTACCTCGACCTTCAGTAAAAAGCGGTTGTTCGGCTATGTGTCTATGGTGTGGGCGACCATTGCCATTACTGTACTGTCGTTCATCGTATGGCTGCACCACTTCTTCACCATGGGTGCCGGGGCTAACGTCAACGCCTTCTTCGGTATTATGACGATGATTATCGCCATTCCGACAGGCGTGAAGATATTCACCTGGCTGTTTACCATGTTCCGCGGTCGGATCGAGTTCAAGACTCCAATGATGTGGACCGTGGGCTTCATCGTCACCTTCAGTATCGGTGGCATGACTGGTGTTCTGCTCGCGGTTCCGGGTGCGGACTTCGTGCTGCACAACAGCCTGTTCCTGATCGCTCACTTCCACAACGTGATCATCGGTGGCGCGGTATTCGGTTACCTGGCCGGCTTCGGCTTCTGGTTCCCTAAAGTCTTCGGCTTCAAATTGAACGAGCGCCTGGGCAAGTACGCCTTCTGGTGCTGGTTCGTAGGCTTCTACTTTGCCTTCATGCCGTTGTACGCGCTGGGCTTCATGGGGATGACACGTCGCCTGAACCACACGGACAACCCCGAGTGGACCCCGTATTTTTACGTGGCCATGGTGGGCGTGGTGTTCATTGCTGCTGGTGTTGCGTGCCAGTTGCTGCAGCTGTATGTATCGATCCGCGACCGTAAGCAGAACATGGACCTTACTGGCGACCCATGGGATGCCCGTACGTTGGAATGGTCCACTTCATCGCCCGCGCCGTTCTACAATTTTGCCGAACTACCCGTGGTGTCGGACCTGGATGCTTACTGGGGTATGAAGGAACGTGGCGAAGCTACCACCAATGCCGCTGACTATAAGCAGATCCACATGCCTCGCAATACCGGGCTCGGTGTGATTATTGGTGCGTTTAGTCTGGTGTTTGGCTTTGCTTTCATCTGGCACATCTGGTGGGCGGTTGCGATTGGTCTTGTGGGCATGATTGTCACTTGGATCATCCGCAGCTTCGACGATGACATTGACTACTACGTTCCGGCGGCAGAAGTCGCTCGTATCGAAGGCGAGCGTCAGCGCACCTTGGCCATGGCCAATGCTGGTGTCACCAGCGGTACTCGTGTGAATTCCACGTTGGGGAAGGTTTGAACCATGACTAATACCGTTCTGCACGGTGAAGTCGCCCATAGCCATGAGCATGGGCATGACGATCACCATGATGCTGGGGGCACTACCGTCTTCGGCTTCTGGATCTACCTGATGACGGACTGCATCCTGTTCGCGTCGATTTTCGCCGGATATGGGGTGCTGGCAGGCAGCTTCGCGGGCGGCCCTTCGGGGCATGAGATCTTCGAACTGGACTATGTTCTGGTCGAAACCTTCCTGTTGCTGTTCAGTTCGATCACCTTCGGCTTTGCCATGCTGGCGATGCACAAGGGCAACAAGAGTGCCGTGATGACCTGGTTGTTCGTCACCTTCCTGTTGGGCCTTGGCTTCATTGGTATGGAGCTTAATGAGTTTCACAAGCTGATCGAAGAGGGTTACGGCCCTCAGCGCAGCGGTTTCCTGTCAGCGTTCTTCACGCTGGTGGGTACCCACGGCTTGCACGTTTCCAGTGGTCTGCTGTGGATGGCGATTATGATGGTGCAGATCAACAAGAGGGGCCTGACTGCAACCAATCAGACCCGTATGAGCTGCCTTAGCCTGTTCTGGCACTTCCTCGACGTGGTCTGGATCTGTGTGTTCACCGTTGTCTACTTGATGGGGGCCTTGTAATGGATAACAACCATTCCGCTGGCGGCGCAAGCCACGGCAGTACCAAATCGTATATGACCGGTTTCATCCTCTCCGTGATCCTGACGGTCATTCCGTTCGGTCTGGTGATGTTCCCGTCCATGGGCAAAGGCACCATCCTCGCGATCGTCCTGGCATTCGCGGTTATTCAGGTGATTATTCACCTGATCTACTTCTTGCACTTGGACAGTTCTTCGGAACAACGTTGGAACGTGATCGCGTTCGTGTTCTCGGCCTTGATCATCGCGTTCCTGGTTGGCTTGTCACTATGGATCATGTTCAGCGTTCATCACTTTATGCTGGCGAAGTGAGGTAGCTGGCATGTCCTTTAAGCACTTTATCCAAATCACCAAACCGGGGATCATTTTCGGTAACGTGCTTTCTGTGGCAGGCGGCTTCTTCCTGGCCGCGCAAGGGCATATTGACCTAGGTCTGTTCCTTGTTACGGTGATCGGTACTTCGCTGGTGGTTGCATCCGGTTGTGCGTTCAACAATTGCATTGACCGCGACATCGACGTGAAGATGGAGCGCACCCGCAACCGGGCAATCGTCCAAGGCCTGATTTCGATCAAAGTGGCCTTGGTCTACGCCACGGTGTTGGGTGTGCTGGGATTCGGCCTGCTGTATACGCAGGCTAATCCCCTGGCAGCATGGTGTGGCTTGATAGGCTTTGCGATTTATGTAGGGCTTTACAGCCTTTACCTTAAACGCAAATCCGTACACGGCACCCTGGTAGGCAGCCTTTCGGGTGCCATGCCACCGGTGATTGGCTATGTAGCGGTAACGGGGCGCTTTGACATGGCCGCGTTGACGCTACTGGTGATGTTTAGCCTGTGGCAGATGCCTCACTCATACGCCATCGCGATCTTCCGCTTCAACGATTACCGTGCCGCGTCCATTCCGGTGTTGCCGGTAGCTCGCGGAATCTCGGTGACCAAGCGGCATATCCTGTACTACATCCTGGCTTTCGTACTAGCAACCTTGATGCTCACCCTGGGCGGTTACGCTGGGCTGAGTTACATGGCTGTTGCGGCCGCCATGGGCATGTACTGGCTGTATATGGCCTGGACAGGTTACAAGGCCAAGGATGACCGCGTATGGGCTCGCAAGCTGTTTGTGTTTTCCATTTTCACCATCACGGCCTTGAGCGTGATGATGTCGGTAGACTTCAAAGCCTCCGCAGGCCTGCTGCTCACCTCTGCATTGCCCTAGCCACCGGCTTGGAAGCCTGATAAGCGCTGTACAAGTAACCGGGCCTGGCCCGGTTTTTTTATGAGCGAAGCGTTCTGGGGGCTGGACAGTTATCGGGGATTGGTCGTATCGTTTTGCCAGGCCAGCTGTCTGGCCTGCGTCGCTCGGACGGTTCCGGGCGCTTACGTACATCGAGAACACCATGCCCGAACTCCGTTCGCCACGCCGCTTTGCGCGTATTGATCGCCTTCCTCCCTACGTTTTCAACATTACCGCCGAATTGAAGATGGCCGCGCGCCGTCGCGGTGAGGACATCATCGACCTGAGCATGGGCAACCCCGATGGAGCCACGCCACCGCATATCGTCGAGAAGCTGGTGCAAGTTGCCCAGCGTGATGACACCCATGGCTACTCTACCTCCCGAGGCATTCCTCGGCTGCGCCGGGCAATTTCCCGCTGGTACGCCGACCGCTACAGCGTAGAGATCGATCCCGAACACGAAGCTATTGTGACCATTGGCTCCAAGGAGGGCCTGGCTCACCTGATGCTAGCGACCCTGGACCAGGGCGACACGGTACTGGTGCCAAACCCTAGTTACCCGATTCATATCTATGGCGCGGTGATCGCGGGTGCGCAGGTGCGCTCGGTACCTTTGGTGCCCGGGGTGGACTTCTTCAACGAGTTGGAGCGGGCCATTCGTGAGTCCATACCCAAGCCGAAGATGATGATCCTCGGCTTCCCGTCCAACCCCACGGCTCAGTGCGTGGAGCTGGACTTCTTCGAGCGCGTGGTGGAATTGGCCAAGCGTTACGACGTGCTGGTGGTACATGACCTGGCCTATGCCGATATCGTGTACGACGGCTGGAAGGCCCCGTCGATCATGCAGGTACCTGGTGCCAAGGATATCGCGGTGGAGTTCTTCACCCTTTCCAAAAGCTACAACATGGCCGGCTGGCGCATAGGTTTTATGGTGGGCAACCCGGAACTGGTCGCCGCGCTGGCTCGGATCAAAAGCTACCACGACTATGGCACCTTTACCCCGCTGCAGGTGGCCGCTATCGCCGCCCTGGAAGGTGACCAACAGTGCGTACGGGACATCGCCGAGCAGTACCGGCAGCGCCGCAATACCCTGGTCAAGGGCCTGCATGAAATGGGCTGGATGGTAGAAAACCCAAAGGCGTCCATGTACGTGTGGGCCAAGATCCCGCAAGGCTACGCAGCCATGGGCTCGTTGGAGTTCGCCAAGAAGCTGCTGGCCGAAGCCAAGGTGTGTGTCTCGCCCGGTGTTGGCTTCGGTGACTATGGCGATGACCACGTTCGGTTCGCGCTGATCGAGAACCAGGACCGCATACGCCAGGCTGTTCGGGGTATTCGCCAGATGTTCCGGGCCGACGGCCTGCTCGCCAAGGCCGCTAAAGCCTGATCCGGCGACTACTGGAATTATTGTCGTACCGGTAAGGCTCTTTTCTTCTATAGCCGCTGTTTGGGAATGCCCACGGCGGCTTACTCTTAGTGCTGTTTCGTCCCATCTCTTGACCGCGCTGGGTTTGGCCAAAACAGTAATTGCTAACTAGGCTCAGGTGACAACGCTTCGCTTCGCGTTTGTTGGATAGCCACTACACTGCCAAGCAAAGCCTTTGGATACCTACCCGCTCAGATAGAACGTTTTGAACAGGGGATAGCTATGCACACCAAGCTTTCTGGTTCACCCGCTTCTTCGGCTACCGACAGCCATGCTTCCAGCTCATTAGGCTTCGCTCAGCAGCTATTGGTGCGGGCGGGTATCGGAATGCATGGCGTACAGCCCTGGGATATCAGCCTTAAAGACCCCAGCGTACCGGCGCGTGCGCTGGCCGAAGGTAACCTAGGCCTGGGGGAGGCGTATATGAACGGGGACTGGGAAGCCGAGCATCTGGATGAATTCTTTGCCCGTTTATTGCGGGCAGGGATCGCGGACATGGTGAACCCAGCCGCGCTGATGTTCCATGCGGTGAAAGCCAAGTTGCTCAACCTGCAAAATAAAGAGCGGGCCTGGCAGGTAGGTGAGCAGCACTATGACCTGGGCAATGACTTCTATGAAAGCATGCTCGACCCGCGCATGACCTACACGTGTGGTTATTGGAAAGAGGCCGGTACCCTGGCCGAGGCACAAGAAGCCAAACTTGATCTGATTTGCCGAAAGCTCGACCTGCAACCTGGTCAACGCGTGCTGGATATCGGTTGTGGCTGGGGAAGCTTTATGTCCTATGCGGCCGAGCATTATGGTGTGACCTGCGTGGGCGTAACCATTTCCAAGGAGCAGTGCGAATGGGCCCAGGCCCATTATGCCCACCTTCCGCTGGAGTTTCGGTTGCAAGACTACCGGGATGTAGACGAGCAGTTCGACCATATCGTGAGCGTAGGGATGTTCGAGCACGTAGGTCGGAAAAACCACCGTGTTTATATGGAGGCTGCCCACCGTTGCCTGAAAGACGACGGCCTGTTGCTGCTGCATACTATCGGCAAGAACCGCCGACATAGCGCGACAGACCGGTGGATCGACAAGTACATCTTCCCCAACGGTGACCTGCCGTCCATTGGCCAGGTAGGCGACGCCATCGATGGGTTGTTCGTGGCCGAAGACCTGCATAACTTCGGCGCGGACTCTGACAAAACCTTAATGGCCTGGTGCGAGAACTTCGAAGCCGCCTGGCCACGTTTCGCCGACGCGATGGGAGAACGGTTCTTCCGGATGTGGCGGTATTATCTGTTGTCCTGCGCGGGTGCGTTCAGGGCACGCGACATTCAGCTCTGGCAGTGGGTGTTGTCCAAACAAGGCGTGCTTGGTGGTTATGAGCGCGTCAGTTGACCAAAAAGGTAAAGCCATGAGCACTATGTATCCCGTCAGCCGCCCGCGCCGCCTGCGTCGCTCGGAGGCCCTGCGTTCCGTATTCCAGGAGACGGAGTTTCACCTCAAGGATCTGGTACTGCCAATCTTTGTGGAAGAAGGTATTGATGACTTCGTACCCATCACCAGCATGCCTGGCGTCAATCGCATTCCGGAGTCTCGGCTGGCCAGCGAAATCGAGCGCTATGCCCGCGCTGGCATCCGTTCGGTCATGACCTTCGGCGTGTCCCATCACCTGGATGAAACCGGCAGCGACACTTGGAATGAAAACGGCCTGGTGGCCCGGATGGCGCGGATCTGCAAGGACACCGTGCCAGAAATGATCGTGATGTCCGACACCTGCTTCTGCGAGTACACCTCCCATGGCCATTGCGGCGTGGTCCACGGCCACGATGTGGACAACGACGCGACCCTGATCAACCTGGGCAAACAGGCCGTGGTGGCGGCCCAGGCCGGGGCGGACTTCATCGCGCCTTCGGCGGCGATGGACGGGCAGGTGCAGGCCATTCGCAGCGCGCTGGACACCGCCGGGTTCCATGACACCTCGATCATGGCCTACTCCACCAAGTTCGCCTCGGCCCTGTACGGGCCCTTCCGCGAGGCTGGTGGTACGGCGCTCAAAGGCGACCGCAAGGCCTACCAGATGAACCCCATGAACCGCCGCGAGGCGGTACGAGAATCACTGCTGGACGAGCATGAAGGGGCGGACGCGCTGATGGTCAAGCCCGCGGGTGCCTACCTGGATATTATCCGCGACATTCGCGAAGCCTCCCGGCTACCCCTGGCGGCTTATCAGGTCAGCGGTGAATACGCCATGATCAAGTTCGGTGCCGCGGCCGGGGCCATTGACGAAGCACGGGTGATGCGCGAAAGCCTCGGCGCCATCAAGCGCGCGGGCGCGGATATGATCCTGACCTACTTCGCCATGGATATCGCTCGGGATGGGATTTAGCGGCGGCATTTATTGCGTGTAGGAGCGAGCGCCAGCTCGCGAAGAAACGGCAGTGACGTAATTTCGCCAGCTTTGCTGGCTCCTACACCGATTCCGCAAGCCCACGAGTCGACAGGCCGTGCCTAAGCTTACCCCGCCCTACGGCCCCTTACAGGGCCATGGGCATGTGCACTTGCACCCTGGCGTGGCCTTCTTGGTTGTCGAACGCCACCTGGGCGCCGCAACTTTCGCAAAGCGCCTTAACGATAGGCAACCCCAGGCCCCACCCTTTGGTTTCGCTGCGGGTAGAGATGAAGTAGGGCGTGGCCAGGTTGGTAAGCACTTCCTGGGGAAAGGTGCCCACGTTCGCCACGCTGAAATGGATGTGGTTGGCTTCCAGGCATTGGGTCACCCGGATTGGCTGGCTGGCGTCACCATGCTTACTGGCATTGATCACCAGGTTGTCGAGTATTCGCAAGAACGCATTGCGGTCCCAGTTCACCACCACGTCCGTCGCCTCGACCCTGGCTTCGATCGTTTGGGGTATCTGCAGCCGCAGGTTGTTCAAGGCGTCTTCGAACAGCGGGCCTACCACCATGGGCTCCGGCGACAGCTTGATGCCGCCGCCCATGGCCACGTGAGAGATGTCCAGCACGTTGCCGATCATGCGGTCGATCCGCTTGAGGTTGTCCTCAAGAATCTGCAGCAACTCTTCAGTGCGCCGGGCAGGGTTCTTCTTCATCAGGCCGGTCACCATGGTGGCCGCCGCCAGAGGGGAGCGTAGGTCGTGGCTGAAAGAGCGCATGAATCGCTCTAGCATGATCTTTTCGGCCTGTAGGCTTTCACTGCGCGCCACAGCGACTTGCCGGCGACGTTCAACCCGTTCCAGGCGGTTGTCAGACTTCACCAGGCTAGCAATGGTCGCCAGCATTTCTTCAGCGTCGATCGGGTGAGTCAGGTAGGCTCGGGCGCCTTTGTTCAGGCCCATGGCTTTATCCGCGCCACTGATAAAGGTTGCGGAAATATTGATAATCGCCGGCACTTTGTCGCTGCCCAGTTTGCGCTCGGCTTCGCGAATCAACTCGAAACCGCTCATGTCAGGCAGGTTGATATCCAGGATCACCAAGTCGACGCTTGCGTCCATCAGCGCCAGGCCGTCGGCCCCGTTGCCTGCCTCAAGTACATCGTAGCTGGGTTCGGCCGCGAGGATCTTGCGCAACACGTAGCGGTTTGCCTGCATGTCATCGATGATGAGGATCCGCCTAGTGCGCATCACGCATGCTCCCGGTAAGGCGTTGCAGTTGCCGAAGCACGGTGTCGGCGTAGGCGGGTTGCCCCTTTAGCAGCACGCCTGCGCATTGGCCAGCCAAGGCAAGGCGTTCGGCCTCGCCCAAGGGTTTGGCGGTGTTAATCAGCACGCGGGCATGCATGGCCCAATCCATGCTTTCGAGCAGGTCGGCGCCGTAGATGTCAGGCAGCTCCAGATCTAGGAAAATCACGTCGGGGCGTACGGCATGAAGCTTGTCGATGCTGTCGCCCGCGGTACTGGCTTCAATGATCAAGGGTTTATAGGGCTCCAACAGGTGACGCAGCAGGTAACGGTCGCCAGCGTTATCGTCGATGATCAATACCGTCAGCCCTTCGAGGGTCAGGTGTTGAAGGTTTTCTTCTTCACTGTCGTGCAGGCGCCGGGCGAGTTCCACGGTAAACCGGCTGCCTTGATCAGGTACGCTGCTCACACGGATCTCGCCATGCAGCAGCACGGCCAAGCGTTGAGCCAGCGGCAAGCCTAGGCCGTTGCCTTGTACTTGGGTCAAGCCAGGCATGCGTATGCGTGCGAACTCTTCGAAAATCCGCCCCAGGTTCCCCTCGGAGATGCCGACGCCCGTGTCTTCCACCACGAGCTCGATACGCTTTTCGCAGGGCTGAAACACCCTTACGGTCACCGAGCCTTCCGGCGTGTATTTGAATGCATTGCTGATCAGGTTACGCATTATCTGGAACAAGCGGTTGCGGTCCGTTTCGAGCATCACCGGGTGTTCTAGGGCAATCATGTCCCAGCTCAGCCTGGGGTAACGCAGGGCAAGGGCGGCCATGAACTGGCGCAGTTGCTCAACGAAGCTTTCCAGCGAGAAGGCAGAGGCGATTACTTCCATACGCCCGGACTCGGCCTCGGCCAGGTCCAGCAGTTCATTGACCATCTCGGCCAGTTCACCGGCCGCTGCGCTGATAAAGCCTACCTGCTTGAGCTGTTCAGGGTTAAGTAAGCCATCGGTACCATTGAGCAGCAGCTTGGAGATGTTCTCGATGATGTTGATAGGCGTACGAAATTCGTGGGTCATGTTAGAGAAGAAACGGCTTTTGGATTCACTGGCAAACGCCAGCTCCTGGGCGGTTTTCTCCAGTTCCGAATACAGTGCCACCACGCCTTTGTTGGTGGTTTCCAGCTCCAGGTTGGTCGCTTCCAGTTCTCGTTGCTTGTTGGTCAGCTCAGAGGCTGTTAGCAATAGCTCGGAGCCTTGTTCCTGCAGGGCGATGAACGGATCAGCGAAGCCTGCGCTGGCCAATAGACGGCGTAACCCTTCCAGTTGACGTTCATCCGGGAAGGGTCGGGGCGGATGCACCCGTTTGCCCGCCTGAATACGCGTGCCTGAAGGGCTGGTGTCTATCTGCCAGAGGTCCAATAACCGTTGGGCGCCGCGCAGGCCTACCCCCATGCCGGTAGGAGACACGTAGCTGCCATCGAGAATGTGCGGCAGGTTCGAGATCCCTGGGCCTTGGTCCGTGGCCTCAAACACAATACCGGTTACGTTGCCGATAAGGTTGCGTTCCAGGTAAAAGTGGAAGGTACCACTGCCTGCATATTGGTAGATGTTACGGGCCAGTTCCGAGACCGCGGTGGCCAGGCGAATCTGATCCAACGAGGGTAGGCCCAGCCAGCTGGCGATCTGCTTGGCGCATTGGCGGCACGTCACTACATCGGTTTCAGCCTGGATCAACAGGCTGGTCAAGCGCCGGAGTTCAGTCACTTCGAGCTACCACCACGGTCGAATCATCATTGCTGCGGTGAAAATCCCTATGCAGCAAGGCGGCGACGACTTCTGGGTGGCGCAAATGCAGTCCCGGGTACTGATCGGTATCCACGCGCGTCTTGATGCCATCACTGCTCATTACTAGCACCGTGCCGGGCTCCCAGGGGTAAGAGAAGGTATGGATTCGACCGATCTTGTAACCAACCGTGCCATTACTGGAGACCATGCCTCGATTTTTTTCGCCGAGCAGCAAACCGGCGATATTTCCCATGCCGCAGTACAGCACCTGTCGCGCCTCCGGCTTGATTTCAGCGATGCCCACCGCGCCTCCGCGGGTTGCTGCCAGGGCCCGGTGCAACTGGTCCATAAGCTGCTCCAAGGGCAGCGTTGGCGCCTGTTCCAGGAACACTTCTCGCGCGCGCGTGCTGGCGGTATTGGCGGCATGGCCGTGGCCTAAACCATCACAAATCATCACTCGCAGGCCACTGACCGCCCAGGCGTCACCGCACATCACCTCGCCTGGATAGGGCACGCACAGGGCGCCATGGCGTAAAGCCGGTGCCGCTGCATCCAGGGTAAACCCTGCGAATACCACGGTGCCTTGTGCCGGTTGAGAGAACAGGTCGAACTCGTCGGCCATGCGCCGCACCGAGCCAAGCCCAACACCCATGGTGCCTATGGAAGAGTAATGATCGGCCAGGCACTGGTGCACGCTCGCCATGCCGGGGCCATTGTCCACCGCAAGCAGGCGCAGGCCTTGCTCGCTTTGCCGGTAGATCAACTGCCCATGCCCAGCGTGCAATACCAGGTTGCGCCCCAACTCTTGCACCACGATGGTGAGTTTGCCCAGGCGCTGCTCATCGTCCATAAGCTTGCTGGCCTGGCGCACGATAAGCCGACGTGCCGCGTCTACATGGGCCAGATCACTGATGGGGATCACCAGGCTACAGGCTTGACTGTCTACTTCCATTTCCACAGCTCCACGGTGGTGCCGGCCCCTGCTGCGCTACGGATGGTGAAATGGTCCACCAGCCGACGCGCGCCGCTCAGGCCAAGGCCCAGGCCGCTGCCTGAGGTATAACCATCCACCATGGCTTGGTCCAGATCGGCAATGCCCTGACCCTGGTCTGCCACCACCAAGCGAACCGCCGCGCGACCGTCGCGCAGGGTCCGCTCCAGTTGGCATTCGCCGCCGCCGCCATAAATCAACGCGTTACGGGCGATTTCGCTGGCGGCGGTGACGATCTTGGTCTGCGATACCAGGCCCAGGCGAGCCTCTTCCGCGGCCTTGCGGACCCGTTGGCGGATGATGACGATGTCAGTTTCCTGCTTGAGCGGGAGTGTCTCTATGTTCGTCACTCTCGACCTCTGCGACCAAATCGTCGTTAACGTTGTTTTCCAGCCAACGCATGCCCTTTTCCACATTGAGCGCGGTGGCGATTCCTTCCAGCGACAGGCCAAGCTCGACCAGCGTGATCGCCACGGCTGGCTGCATGCCGACCACGATAACCTTGGCGTCGAGAATCCGGGATACATGGGCGATGTGCGACAGCATTCGCCCAATGAAGGAATCGACGATTTCCAGGGAGGAGATGTCGATCAGCACGCCTCTGGCGCTGTGCCGGACGATTTGTTCGGTAAGGTCTTCCTGAAGGTCCATGGCCAATTGGTCATGCATGTCCACCTGGATGCTCAGCAACAGGTAGCGGCCCATCTTGAGAATCGGGATTTTATCGACCATAGGAGTTACCTCAGCGGGGGTTGGCGCTGACGAGGCGGACGTTCAGTTCTTTAAGCGCCACCTGGAACGCATCGGATAGCGATGCCTTGGTGACCACATCGCCCAATTCCACGCCCAAATGCACGATGGTGGCGGCGATCTGTGGGCGGATACCGCTGATGATGCAGCGCGCGCCCATCAGCTTGGCGGCTGTGATGGTCTTTAGCAGGTGTTGGGCCACCATGGTGTCCACGGTAGGGACGCCCGTGATGTCGATAATGGCAATGTCTGACTCGGTTTCGACGATCTTCTGTAGCAGCGCTTCCATCACCACTTGGGTACGGTTGCTGTCCAGCGAGCCGATCAGCGGCACGGCCAGTACACCTTTCCACAGCTGCACCACGGGGGTGGACAGCTCTAGCATGCTTTCCTGCTGCTCACGGATTACCTGCTCACGGCTGGAGACGAAACGCTCCATGCTATATAGCCCGAGCTTATCGATCAGTTCGCTGGTGGCTAGCAGCTCTTTAGCGGATTGGCTGCCGTGTTGCTGCAAAAGGTTAAACAGCGGCTCTTTGAGCGAAAAGATAAAGGTGGCGGTTTCTGTGGGGGTAAAGCCTTGGCGGCTTTGGGCCTGGCTTAGGCGTTCGAGGAAGGCTTTGACCGGCGCCCAACCTGGCAGGTCGAGGTTTTCGCCGCTTTCGGCCAAGGCGCGCAGAAAGGCCCTGAGCAAATCCTGTGAGTTTTCGACCATGGCGCTGTCATCAATCAAATCCAGGCGCACGCCAGCTAGACGTTGAACGTCGATCCACTGTTGAAGAATAGCGCTTTCGTGCTGTTTGAAGATGGCGGCAAGCGCAGCGACGGTCATAAAGGCCTTCCTGTAGGAGTTTTCTTAGAAACACGCCACAGTAGCAAGAAGGCCTGGGGAACTGAAGGGCAGTCGCGCTAACGACCACCCTTTATTGCCACTAGACCAACTGATCACCCACATGGAGGATTTTCATCCCATTGGTGCCGCCAATGGTGTGGTAGCTATCGCCTTTGGTCAGGATGACCCAATCGCCGGTTTCCACCAGGCCACGCTTGATCAGTTCATCCACCGCTGCCTGGCTGACCTTGCCCACTTCGTACGCGGACGGGTCGAAGGGCACGGTATACACCCCGCGCATCATTGCCACGCGCGCTTGGGTTTCGCGGTTTGGCGCAAAGGCGTAGATCGGCACCGATGAGCGAATCCGCGACATGATCAGTGGGGTATAGCCACTCTCGGTCAGCGCGATGATGGCCTTCACTCCAGGGAAGTGGTTGGCCGTGTACATGGCGGCCAGCGCGATACTTTCGTCGCAGCGGGTGAACTGGGTATACAGCCGGTGGCTGGACTTTTTGCTGGTGGGGTGCTTTTCAGCGCCCAGGCAGATACGCGCCATGGCCTGTACGGCTTCGATCGGGTAGGCACCGGCGGCGCTTTCAGCCGACAGCATGACCGCGTCGGTGTAGTCCAGCACGGCGTTGGCTACGTCAGACACTTCCGCCCGTGTAGGCATGGGGTTCTGGATCATGGACTCCATCATCTGGGTTGCCACGATCACGGCCTTGTTGTTACGGCGGGCGTGCTGGATGATTTTCTTCTGAATCGCGACCAGTTCGGCATCACCAATCTCAACGCCCAAGTCACCCCGAGCCACCATGACCGCGTCACTGGCGCGAATCAAGCCGTCGAGGCTTTCGTCATCGGCCACGGCCTCGGCGCGCTCGATCTTGGCCACCAGCCAGGCGGTGCCGCCAGCGGCGTCGCGCAGCTCTCGGGCGTATTCCATGTCCTTGGCGTCGCGCGGGAAGGACACGGCCAGGTAGTCCAACTCCATTTCGGCAGCCAGCTTGATATCGGCTTTGTCTTTCTCGGTCAGGGCCGGTGCGGTCAAGCCACCGCCGCGACGGTTGATGCCTTTGTGGTCCGACAGCGGGCCACCGATCAGTACCACGCAGTGCAGGGCATCCGCGTCGGCGCGCTCGACACGCATGACGACACGGCCGTCATCGAGCAGCAACTCATCACCCACGCCGCAGTCCTTGACCAGGTCTGGGTAGTCGATACCCACCACTTGCTGGTTGCCGTCCGTGAGGGGGTGGGCGGTGGAGAAGGTGAAAGGGTCACCGACTTTGAGTTCGATGCGCTTGTTGGTGAACTTGGCGATGCGGATCTTGGGGCCTTGCAGGTCACCCAGCAGTGCCACGTGGCGACCGTTGCGCGCGGCGATTTCACGAATCAGGCGGGCGCGTGCCTTGTGTTCGTCAGGCGTGCCATGGGAGAAGTTAAGGCGGGCCACATCGAGCCCGGCGAGGATCAGTTGTTCCAGCACCTCAGGCGAATTGCTGGCTGGGCCTAGGGTAGCGACGATTTTGGTACGGCGTACGGTCATGCACTGGCTCCTTAATTGACACGCCAAGGAAGGCTACTCCTCAATCGCGTTGTAGTCATTGACGGTTTGCACTACCTGCAAGCGCGAGACCCTACTGAAGAATTTCCGCCAAAGGCCGATACACTTCAGACGTAAAGGAGATCTCCATGCGAATGCTCATTGTAGTAACGATGCTGGCCGCGTTGGCCGGGTGCACCCGCTGGTCCATGGACCAGCATTTGAACAGCGCTTACCGAGCTTATGACGACGGTAATTGCGAGAAGGTCATGCTGGAATTGTCCCAGGTTGATCGCAAAAGCCGGTCGCGGCCCTATATCCGCCCTGAAAGCGCTATGCTGCGCGGCCAGTGCCTGGAGCGCCAGAACCTGTTCCCGGATGCAATGCAAACCTATCAATTCATTATTTACCAGTATCCTGGCAGTGAATATGCCTTCCGTGCCAAGGCGCGTTTACAGACATTGGAACAGCTAGGGCACTACCCGACCGGAGGTACTGCTACAACGGTGCCTCGGGCCAACTGAATGACCAGTGGCGCGATAGTTGCTGGCTGAGTGCTAGCCTTGCGTTAAGCTTAAGACCAAGAGGGCATTACGCCCTAGGGCCAGCCCGGTACACCCGGCTAGGGAACAGTGAACAGGCCATGTATATCGAACGTCGCATAGAACGGCACCAACTGCCGTACTACCTCAAAGTGTATAACCGCTATACCGATCGGCCGATCGGCTATCTGGGCAACGTTTCCGAAGCCGGGTTGATGTTGATCAGCAACGTGCCCTTGTTGGTCGGGCCGGATTTCGAATTGCAGCTTAAAGTGCCCGCCCACGACGGTGAACTGCAGTTGATCAACCTGACCGGCAGCTGCCTGTGGTGCCAGGAAGACACCACCCCAGGCTTCTATGATTCAGGGTTTATGTTGCTGGATGTGCCAGTGGAATACGAGCAACTGGTCGGCGCTTTGCGTCGGTATTTCAGTTTCCTTCCAATGAGCGCCTCGGCCTGACTTAGCGCCTGCTTGCCTGTTTCCTGTCAGTCACAGGCGTGGGCGTAGTGTTTGACCACAACGCTGGCCAGGCTATTACCGGTTGTTTGCACCACGTTCAAGCCTTCACTTATCAACGGATAGGCGGCCTGTTGGTGGGCGCTGAAGGCCTGTATCGCCCGGCAATACCCAAAGGCTTGCGCCTCGATTCGCACCGGTGCACGCCGCGCCTCTGCCAGCGCTTCGTCCAGTACATCGACAATGAGCAAGCGACGCTGCTGGGCAAGCTGGCGCAAGGGGGCTTGCAGGTCATCGGCATACCCAGGCAGCCGGGTAATCAGAACGATCATCGTGTTGCCTGGGGTGCGCTCTAAGAGGCGAGCGGTTTCAGCGACGAAGTCCACAGGCTGGCCGCCAGGTTGTACAGCATTCAATACACGATGAAGTTCAGGCAGTTGGCCTTCGCTGGCACTGGGCAATAACTGCCTGGGGCCCATGCCGGCATTAAGGTGCAGCCCTATGGGCCAGCCTTTGCCCAAGGCCGTGAAGGCCAGTGCCACCGTGGCATCCGTGGCGTGGTCCCAGAGCCGCCCGTGCGCTGTGCCTGCTTGTAGGGCAGGGCCGGTATCCAGCCACACTACAAGGGTGAGGGGCGGGGCTAACCGAGGCGGGCCGGGATGACCAGAACGCTCTGCTGGCCCTGAACCCTGAATCGCCAGGCACTCCAGGGCAGCGGTGTCTGGGCCGACCTGGGCGCGTTGAGGCAAGGCGAACGTACGGCGTACCTGCCACAACCCCAGCGGGCCACTGATCTGTAGCTCGCACTCGCCCAGGGCTACTGTTGCGCGGTAAAGCGGTTGTAGCCGGTACTCGAAGCTGGCCCGGTGGCGCGCGGGCATTTTAAGGCTACGGGGCAGGCCCTGCAGCTGTAAGGCTCTGGTACCAGAGCGAGCGGGGCGCTCGTTGAAATCCAGCCTGAGGCTGAACCCATAGGGGTTGATCACCGTCACGGGTACGCTGTGAAGTTGACCTGCTATTAGCCGCTTGGGTAGTACCCTTGTAGGGGGTGGAATCCGTAGGCGCAGCGCCAGGGCAATGTCCCCGAGGTTGGCCAGTAAAACGGCCATGAGTACCGCCCAGCCCACGGCCGCGCCTAGGCCGCTGGGCGCAATCATCGCCTCGCAGAGAAGACTCAGCGCCACCAGTGCAGCCGTCACGGCAATGGCCCGACGGCATGGGCGAATCATAGGGGGCCACTCATGGGCGGGGCGCGGCCACATGCTCGACCACCTCCGTCACCACCGCATCCAAGGGCGCCCCTTCCAAACGCTGGCTCGCGGCCAGGCGAACCCGATGGCGCAACACCCCCGGGGCACACCGTTTGATGTCCTCGGGTGCCACATAAGCCCGGCCCTGCAATAGAGCCCTGGCCTGCGCACAGCGGACCAATGCGATAGTAGCTCTGGGGCCTGCGCCCTGACTCAGTTGCGCACTGAAGCGGGTAGCGCGGACGATGCGTACGGCATAGCTGAGCAGTTGCTCATCCACTGTGATGGCAGCGCGCCTGGCTTTGAGCGCGACAACCTGGGCGGCAGTGAACGAAGGCTCGGGCGCGGCAATGGCTAGCATGTCTGGGGCGGGGGCCAGGCTGATTTCGCGCACCAGCCGAGTTTCATCGTCTTGGCTGGGGAAGGGCACCGCGACACCCAGGGTAAACCTGTCCAGCAACGCTTCCCCAAGGGCCGCCACGCCCGAACCCGCCAGGGGGTTACGGCTGGCGATCAGCATAAAGGGTGGGGTTTGGGCGTCTTGTTCATCGGCAAGGCGCAGGGCGTCGGCCAATGCAGCCTGTGTGGCCAGGCAAGCCTGCTCCAGCGCACTGACCAATAGCACCTGGCCAGAGCGGCTTGTAGTGCCATCGGCGGCTGTACCTGGGTATAGCGAAGTAGCAGCCAATGCCGGCTGGCTGCGCACTTCGCTCAAGCGCGCCCCGAAAGACAAGGCAAGGGCCCTGACAATCAGCCGTTTACCTACGCCTGGTGGGCCTTCCAGCAGTACATGCCCACCTGCCAGCAGGGCGATCGACAGCGCCTCGATCACTGCTGCTTGGCCAATCAGTACGGTACCCAGTTCGGTTTTCCAATGGGCCAGTGCCCTGGCCACGGCGTCTGGGGCGCCTGGCTGTGGGTCTTCGCTGTCGAATAGAGGGGTCATAAAGCATTCCTGAGGGCTTGAAGGCGGGCTACCTGTTGGCAAAAGCTGTTGGCACTGATCCGCCCCGCCGGGCCTGGCCGCAGGGCTTGGGCCACTTCGGCGGTCGAGGTCCGGGTGAGCTCGGCCACTAACTGCCATTGCTCCGCGACTGGCAGCTGGCTATAACCAGGGTGGCGGTGGTCGACATGGCGCTGCAGTTCTTCGCGCAAAACGCGTAGCGAATGCGCTCGGTTGGCGCTGCGATACAGGGCGCCCGCAGGCGGAGTAGGGCGCTTGATACGTGGTGGTGCCGCGCCGCGTTGTGCCGCTGCGCGGGCACCGAACAGGATCAGCAGCAGGGCCGTGCAGGCCAGGGTCAGGGGGTAATTCCCAAGCTCAGAAAGCAGGCCTCGCTCGGGCGCGCGGTACTGCATGATTACCTCACGGCCTTGGTTGAGGTACCACAGTAGCCAGGCATTATCGAACTGGCCGATGGCATGGTTGCGCCACAGGCCAGTGTCGCTGACCACCGTGAGCGTGCCCGCCCCCAAGTTGAGTTGAAGCATGTGAGTGCCTTGCGGGCTATTGGCCCAAGACTGTGCCAAACCATCGGCATCTTCCAAGTGCCGCCCTGGCGCGAAGCCTAGTAGCAGGGGCGCGTCCTGGCTTTCCAGGTAAAGCTCGGTCAAGGTGCTGCGCGCGGTCATGGGCGCTACGCCGGCGCTGGCGTAGGCATTGAGCGAGCGAATGTTGAGCGGGTCCAGCAAGGGGTCGCCACCGCCACCAGGTGTCCAATAGCCCTGAACGGTGACCAGCAAGCGCCCGCCGGCGTACACCCAACCTAGCAGCGCCTGGGCCTGGGGCGCGCTCATACGGCCGCGCTCGCCCAGCAGCAGCACGCTCAAGGCACTGGCGGGCCGCTGATTGAGTGGGCGCAGGTCTTGCGTGCGGGTCACTTCTACACCACGGTCTCGCAGGAAGCGCTCTGCCGCTAGAAATGGGTCGTCGGCCCGGTTCGCCCAGGCCGCTGCCCATGCCGCAAGTGCTATTACCAGTAATACCCCGGCTGCCCAGGCGGCCTTGGCTTGGCTCATGCGGCGTCATCTGTGGGGAACAGGCGTCGCCAGCCTTCGCACAGGCTGGCCCAGGCTGGCTTCGGTGGTGCATCGCCCGTGTAACGAGCCTGCAACCAGTGCCGGGTCAGCCGCTGGCTGAAATCCTCCAGGCCACTTAGGCGTAGGGCAGCCACCCGGGCCAGAATATCGGCTTCGGTATCGGCGCTGTCTATGCGCACGTGGTAGTCCGATTGCAACCGTGCGAGCAAGCCCCCATAGAGTCGCGTAACAGCCTGTACGGGCGCTTGGGGCCACAGGGCCTGGGCGTGTGACAACGCCTGAGTGTCTATCCCAGGTGCAGGCAGGGAAGTAAACGACACCGTTGGGAGATTATTCGCCGCCAGGCTGCCGGCCTGCGCCCGAACTATCAAGGTCAAGGCCGTAAGCCCGGCTATTGCGCCAAGCACGGCCAGTCCAGTCGAGGCTGAAAAACTCGAAGAGAACGTGGGTGCGGCCAGCACCTCGTTAATCGCCGCCCGTGCGTTAGGGCCGGTCAGTAGCGATGCCTGAGTGTAGGCGCAGGCAGGCAGGGCAATAGCAAAGGTGCCCAGGCTCACGAACATCCCAGGTAAAGGTGCGCCCTTGCAGGCTCGGCGAAGGAAGAGGGATAGTCCTGTAGACAGCATGGCCGTACATGGCAAGGGGCTTAGCTGGATGCTAGCCATGCGCAGGCGTTCCGGCAACCCGCGCTTCGCCTCAATGGTCGTCGGCCGTACACTGCACTAAGACTCGCACCAAGGATTTTCCGTGACCCACAGTTTGTTCTGGTATGACTACGAGACCACCGGCATCGTCCCCAGCCGTGACCGCCCCGTGCAGGTTGCAGGTATCCGTACGGACCTTGAGCTCAACGAAATCGATACGCCAGTGAACCTCTATTGCCGCCTGGCCGAGGACATTCTGCCCCACCCGGCGGCTTGCCTGGTCACTGGCATTGACCCTGCGCGCCTGCGAGACAAAGGCTTGACCGAAGCGGCCTTCATGGACCGGGTACAGGCCGAGCTGGGCCAACCTGGTACCTGTGGCGCCGGTTACAACAGCCTGCGTTTCGATGACGAAGTCACCCGTTACAGCCTGTACCGTAATTTCCACGACCCTTACGCAAGGGAGTGGCAGGGCGGCAACAGTCGCTGGGACCTGATCGACCTGGTGCGGGCTGCGTACGCCCTACGGCCGGAGGGTATCGAATGGCCAAGGGTCGATGGCCAGGTGTCGCTGAGGCTGGAGTTGTTGACCGCTGCCAACGGCCTGGAGCACGGGCAGGCCCACGATGCCTTGTCCGATGTGCGAGCGACCATCGCCTTGGCCAGGTTAGTGCGTCAACGCCAGCCACGCCTGTATGAATGGATGTTCGACATGCGTAGCAAGCACAGGGTGATCGAACGCATCCAGATGATGAAGCCCATGGTGCATATATCCGGGCGTTTCGGTGCCCAGCGTAATTACCTGGGTATCGTATTGCCTTTGCGCTGGCACCCGCGTAATCGCAATGCGTTGGTGGTGTGCGATTTGAGCCACGACCCCAAGGTACTCTGGGAGGAAGCGCCTGAAGTTCTGGCCCAGCGGCTTTATACCCGGCGTGATCAACTCGAAGGTGGGCAACTGCCCGTGCCGCTTAAGTTGATCCATGTAAATCGTTGCCCGGCCATTGCGCCTTTGACAGTGCTGGCAGAGAAAGATCGAGAACGGCTGCAACTGGATTTCTCGATTTATGAACATCGCGTTAAGAACCTTGTGCGCGCGCAGGATGTATGGGCACAAAAGCTCGACCATATTTACAGTAGCGACGAGTTCGCCCCCAATGAGGATCCAGAGCAACAGCTTTATGCCGGTTTTATCGGTGATCGAGATAGGCGTTTATGCGAGAAAGTTCGTGACTCCTCCCCCGAAGCCCTGGCGAGTCACGCTTGGATGTTCGATGATCCGCGCTTGCCAGAGTTGTTGTTTCGTTACCGCGCCCGGAATTATCCAAACACCCTCGACAAGGCCGAGCAGGCCATGTGGCAACAGTTTTGTCGCGGGCGGCTGACCGACCCGGCTTACGGCGCACCCCATACCCTCGCCAGTTTCGAACAGGCCCTGGCTCAAGCCTTGGTGGGGGCCAACCCGGCCCAGCGGGAGCTGTTAGGCCAATGGCAACAGTACGTAAATGGGTTGCGCCTGAAGATGCAGATATAAAAAAACGCCAGCAGGGCTGGCGTTTGAGCAGGGAACCGGGAGTTAACCCAGCAGAGTTGCCCAACCTTCGACTTCGTCGCCGCCCCACTTGGCTTTCCACTCTTTCAGCGTTTTATGGTTGCCCCCTTTGGTTTCGACGATTTCACCATTGTGCGGGTTCTTGTACTGCTTGACCTTGCGGGCACGCTTGGTGCCAGTAGTTTTAACAGGCGCGGCACGACCGGGCTTAGTATTGCGTGCTTCTGGATCCAGCAGGGCGATGATATCGCGCAGGGACTTCTGGTATTCGCCCATCAGGTCACGCAATTTGCCTTCGAATTCCAGCTCGGTTTGCAGGTTTTTGTCCTGAGACAAGCTTTGCAGGCGGGCTTGCAGTTCTTTGATGGTTTCTTCTGTGGTGCGGTATTCGTTGATAAGTGACATGACACTACCTATGAATGGGTTGACGATCTGCGCCGATAATAAACATGTCGGTAAATAGAGTAAAGATTAAGCTGCGTTCTTCTGAGTTATCCCCTAAACAGCAAGCCTGGTATTTTATTTCCTGATGTTTATTCGCGGCGTGAAATGACGCTCGCCTTGATCCGAGTTCGGCCACTGTGCTGGAGCCTGCAGCGGCATTATGGCTACTGCAGAATCTTGTGGTAATCGATAGAATGCTTCTCTTTTTCGATGTACTGGAGCTTTACCGATGCACACTTTCCGGCTGGTGATTGCCTGCCCCGACGGCGTTGGCATTGTTGCCAAGGTCAGCCACTTCCTGGCCTCGCACAATGGCTGGATCACCGAGGCCAGCCACCACTCCGATGAGCAAAGCGGGTGGTTCTTCATGCGTCATGAAATCCGCGCCGACAGCCTGCCTTTCGGACTAGATGAGTTCCGTGCCGCTTTCACGCCCATCGCTGAAGCCTTTTCGATGGTTTGGCACATCACCGATTCGGCCTGCAAGAAGCGCGTTGCGCTTATGGCCAGCCGGGAGTCTCACTGTCTGGCCGACCTGCTGCACCGCTGGCACAGCCAGGAGCTGGACTGCGATATCGCCTGCGTGATTTCCAACCACGAAGACCTGCGCAGCATGGTGGAGTGGCACGGCATTCCTTATTACCATGTGCCCGTCAACCCGCAGGACAAACAGCCTGCGTTCGCCGAAGTGTCCCGGCTGGTTAGCGAGCATGCCGCCGATGTGGTAGTGCTGGCCCGTTACATGCAAATTTTGCCGCCGCGGCTATGCCGTGAATATGCCCAGCGTGTGATCAATATCCATCACAGCTTCCTGCCTTCGTTCGTAGGGGCAAAGCCCTACCATCAAGCCGCTGCCCGTGGCGTTAAGCTGATTGGCGCAACGTGCCATTACGTAACCGAAGAACTGGATGCCGGGCCGATCATCGAGCAGGATGTAGTACGCATCAGCCATAGCGACAGCACCGAAGACATGGTGCGCTTGGGGCGTGACGTCGAGAAAATGGTCCTGGCCCGTGGCCTGCGCTACCATCTTGAAGACCGTGTATTGGTTCACGGCAACAAGACCGTAGTGTTTGACTAACCCTTGGTAGAGGAGGCCGCATGGCAAACCCCTTTGACCGTGCGACCTCCGTTGCGCCGCCCACGCTGGGGGAGGGCTGCACCACCCGTTACGATCCCAGCGCCTTGAGCGACAGCGACGGCACGCACTTCCCCGATGCCCAGGCATTGTGGAAGGCCCTGTACTCTGAACAGAATGACACTCTACCGGTAGAAGCCAGCAAAGCTGGCGAACCCGGCTTAATCTCAGCTTGCCCGAAAGGCCATTAGCCGTCGCAGCAGGGGCTTCCCGACCATCAATACGAACACAGGCGCACCGGCGAGCAAGTAGAAATAATAGGTCACCACCCGCCAGATCAGGATCGCCGCCGCCGCGGTGGGCTTGCCAACCATGGGGGCGAGCAAGGCCGCGCTGGTAAGCTCCGCGGCACCCGCTCCTCCAGGCAGCAGGCTGAATTGCCCGGCGCTGAGGGACAGGATTTGCACCAGAAAGCTCCAGGCCCAGGCCAAATCCGATCCCAGCCCTTTCAACGCCAACCACAGCACGCTGAACCGCAGGCCCCAGTGAGAGCAGGTGAGCAAGAACGCCAGGGCAAGCGAACGCTTGGGCATCCCCAGGGTATCCTTAAACGCGTGTATGAAGTGCAACCAGCGCCGCGCCCAACGCCAACGGTGAGGCCTAGACATGCGCAGGCGCGCCAACAGGTAGCCGGTCAGGGCCACAAACTGGCGTTGGTGTCGGCCAATAGCCCAGCAGGCCAGGAGCGCCAGCGCCATCAGCACCGCGCTGCTACCCAGCAACCATTCCAGGCGGCTGCTCAAGTTGTGGAATACGGCGTACAACAATACGCCTATTACCGCCAGGCCGAAAAACAGCAGGTCGCTGAGCTGGTCCATGGCGAATACTGCGCTGCTGCGTGCGGTACCTATACCGTGACGGTTGAGCAAGGCCACCAGCGCCAATGGCCCCCCACTGCCGCCAGGGGTCGCGCAAATGGCAAATTCCGTGGCCATGACCATGCCAACGGCTCTGGCCAAGCTGAGGCGTTTGCCCTGTGCCTGCAGCAGTACCCGCAGGCGCAGCGCGTTAAGGGTCCAGCAGGCGCCGATCATGGCGAACAGTGCCAATAGCAAGGGCAAAGGAAAGCCTTGCAGGCGGCTGAGCAATTCGCCACCCCCCAGGGCCCATGGCAACGCGATGGCAATGGCCAGGGCTACCACGAGCCATGCCAGGCGTTTCATGCCGCTAGGGCCAGGGTGTCACGGGCCGCGAGCCAGTCCAGTTTGGTCTGCGCTACACGGCCGCCAGCCAATAGCCGGCGCAGGGTCGCGAGCCAGTACTCCCGGGACTGCGAGAAGCGCATATCTACCGGATGCAAGCCCAGCCTGATGCAAGGCGCCTGTTGCCACTGTTTGAGCTGCCATTCGCTGACGGCCTGGGACATGCCACGGCGCCATGCGCTTCCGGCGCTCCAAACCAAGCCTGGGGCTTTGATTTTCTCAAAGGAGGGCAACCGATACAGATGCTGAGGGTCGCTGGTATAACTGAAGGGCAGTTGACGCAGCGCCTTTCGGGTGCCCTCACTCATCAACCATGCAGGGGCCACGAAGCCCTGCACGGGCCACTGGTAGCGCTGGAAAAGTTCGGCGCCCCGGCTCAGGCGTTCCAAGGCTTGGCGCTCGGCTAAGGTATAGAACTCGCCCTCCCAGGTGTACACCCGGCGCATGAACCATTCCCATGGCGTGCGTGGGGCAGGGGCATCGTCCGCATGGTAAAAGCCATGCAGCGCCAATTCGTCTCCCGCCGCCAGCCGTTGATCGAGCAACTGGCGAAACGCTAAGTCGTTTTCCAACGGGTTGCGGTGATGAAAGTCTGGCACCACGAGCAGCGTCATGGGTACGTTGCCTAGGGCATCTACCGCGTCCACGAAAGGCTGGTAATCAGGCCAGGTTTCAGGTGCAACGTCGTGCAGTACCAACAGCACGCTTGGCGGCTGCCGGTTGGCGCGCTGTTCAACCATGGGCAGCCACCGGCAGGCCATAGCCGCTCTGCACGGCCTGGTAATGACCAAGCAGGCCATTAACCACCGCGCCCCAGGCGTACTCGCGCTCCACGTAGGCCCGTGCACGTTTGCCCCAGGCGGCAGGGTCCCGATCAAACAGGTGACGCACGGATTCGGCCATGGCCCCAGGGTTGTAAGGTGGGCAGCGTAAACCGCCTTCGTCGGTGATCAGCTCTTTGAAGGCGCCGGCGTCCACCGCCACCACGGGAATACCGCTGGCCATGGCTTCGAGAATGACCAGGCCGAAGGTTTCCTGATTGCCAGCGTGCAGCAGCACATCGGCGCTGGCCATTAATCTGGCCACTTCTGGAATAGGGCAGAAGTGGTTGATCACCGAAACGTTAGCCGGAACATTGGCCGGCATATTCGAGCCTACCAACAGCAAGTGATAGTCCGCCCCCAAGTGCCGCATGCACTCAAGCAGCACCGGAATATTTTTTTCCTTGGAGCCCCGGCCCGCAAAGATCAGCAGCCGAGCGTCTTCGGCGATGCCCAGCTGTTTACGCATTTCAGGGTCGCGACGGGACGGATGGAACACTTCGGTATCCACGCCTAGGCGCTGCACATATACATCACGCACACCCAGGCGGCTAAGCTTGTCGGCCATCACTCGGCTAGGTGCCAGCACGCGGTCGAAGTTGCCATATAACTTGCTGACATAGGCTTCCACGTTGGGAGTCACCCAGTTGCCCATACGGTTGCTTACCAGCAGAGGAAGATCGGAGTGGTAAAACCCGATCACAGGCACATCCAGTTGGCGGCGCGCATCAAGGGCCGCCCAGGCGGTCAAGTAGGGGTCACCTACTTCAATAACATCAGGTTGCAACTCTCTAAGTACATTGCACCAGGGTGCAAGGCGTACAGGAAAACGGTAGCCATTACCAAAGGGTAGTGCGGGCGCGGGGACTCGATACACGCCGTTGTCCTCGCTCAGGCTTGGGCCAGGGATCAACAGGCTATGGCGAATACCGGCTCTGCCGGCCAGCCGACGGTGTTTGGCATCAAGGTAAGTCCTCACCCCGCCGCTGGCTGGGGCGTAGAACATGGTGATGTCAGCAATGTGCACGTTCAGCTTCCTTCCGGGCCGTGGTCCCTACCATGGACCCTTATGAACTTTATATGTTCGATCAGGCGGCTTCGTTTAAAGGGAGCAAAGGCCTGCCTGTGACAAGGGGGCGTTGCCTTCGAGTAGCTGTCAGCTCACACGTGGCGCCTGCCCCTCACGGAACAGTCAGGGGTGGCCTTTTACGCCACTACCCACGAAGCCAGCCAGAAAAGGCCGGCGGCCAGTGCCATGCATACCGGCAGGGTAAGCACCCAAGCCAGCATGATGTTTTTGACGGTACTGCCTTGCAGGCCGCTGCGGTTAGCCACCATGGTTCCCGCCACGCCCGACGACAACACGTGGGTAGTGGATACCGGCAGGCTGAACACGTTGGCCAGACCAATGGCGAAGGCTGCGGTGATCTGGGCCGACATGCCCTGAGCGTAGGTCATGCCCTGTTTGCCGATTTTCTCGCCGATGGTCAGCACCACGCGCTTCCAGCCCACCATGGTGCCCACGCCCAAGGCCAGGGCCACGGCGAAAATTACCCAGAAGGGTGCGTATTCGGTGGTGCTGGTAAGGTCTTTGCGCAGTTTTTCCAAGTCGGCCTTTTCGCGGGCATCAAGTGCGGGCAGCTTGCCTACCTTACGAGCGGTATCGTCCAGGCAAAGCAGGAAGCGGCGGGTTTCGATGCGCTTGTCCGAGGACAATGCGTGGTAGTTAGAGATGCCACGCAGGTTCTCTTGCAGGGCATTGAGGGTGGGTTCGGTCTGCAACGGGTTGCACTCGAACTGGCCGGGCAGGTCCCCGGCGGGCGCTTTGCCCAATGCCAGGAAGTCGCCGAGGCTTTCGTTGTTGCGCTGGTAGAACTGCGCCAAATGTAAGGTCGCGTCACGAGTACGCTCGATTTCATAGGTACTGCTGGTCAGGTTGAGCACGAACTGGCTCGGGACTATCCCGATCAGCACCAGCATGATCAGGCCGATGCCTTTTTGGCCATCGTTGGAGCCGTGCACGAAGCTCACGCCCAATGCAGACAGCACCAGCACCAGGCGATTCCAGAACGGCGGGTGCTTCTTGTCGTCCAGCTTGCGGCGCTGGTCCGGGGTTTTATGCATTTTCGACAGTGGCCGCCAGCGTTTGAGCGCTAGCAGCATCAGCGCGGCGATACCAAAGCCCACGATGGGTGAGACCACCAGTGAGGCGCCGATATCGATCGCTTTTTGCCAGTTCACCCCATCGCGCAACGGAATGTCGTTGATCACGGAATTGGCCAGGCCCACACCCAGAATGGAGCCGATCAAGGTGTGAGAGCTTGACGCGGGTATGCCGAAGTACCAGGTACCCAGGTTCCACGCAATGGCTGCGGCCAGTAACGAGAAGACCATGACCAAACCGTGGCTGGTATTGACGTTGATCAGCAACTCCACCGGCAACAGGTGAACGATGGCATACGCCACGCCAACACCACCAAGCAATACCCCCAGGAAATTGAACAGACCTGACAACAGCACCGCCAGGTGAGGAGGCATGGCCTTGGTATAGATGACGGTCGCCACCGCGTTCGCGGTGTCATGAAAGCCGTTGATGAACTCAAAGGCGAGGACGAAGGCTAAAGCCATGAACAGGCTTATCAGGACCCAAGCGTCCAGTCCGCTGAATAGATCGATCATGAAGGTTTTGTGACCAGCCGATAAGGGGGCGCGATTATGACAGAAAATCTCGGGCGTCGATGCCCTCGGCTGTCGATCAGCTAAAACCGTTTCTACAAAACCTTATGCTTGACACCGGCGATGATCTGGCGTCATGACGCCTCGGGGGTGTTCAGGTCTTTTTCGATTTTTTCGAGTTCTTGCTGGAAGGCTTGGTCAAGCAGGCTTGCGCGTTTTCGCCAAGGTTTGCGTTCGGGCTCTGGCTGTGCCGCGTAGGTAGTGATTTCACCGCCGTATACATCCTTGTAGCGTTTTTCCTGGCGCTCAAGTTCTGCGCGCAGTTCTTCTTTGGTCACGTGTTTACCTTATTAATGCGGTGATAAAAGTTTGGGACCAAGCGGGAATATCGCCCCGTCGGGCCCGGCCATAATGGACAATTTGGAGCCGGCGCTAACGTTAACGCTTAACGCTAAGAGCGGTCAACTTGCAGTTGATTTCGAAATATAGAACAAAAAAATGCCAGTCAGTTCAACTCTGAGAGTAAACGCTTTTTTAGCTCTTTGGATCCTTCTATAACAAATAAGTTGAAACTCACCGGCCCGAGAGAATAGGGGTATGAATAAACATCGTCATAAGAAAGAGTGTTGAGAGGGGCAGCGTTCCGTCATAGGTGGCGAGGGGGGGGCAGGGAACCATGGGAGGCTCTTCCACTAGGTAGACCAGTGAGGAATAGGCCGATAATCGACCTATGCTCGATTATCGGCCTATCCTTTGGTGATTCAAGCTTAACAAGGCCGCCCCGTGAGTGATCAAGCACGCAATAACCTTACCGCTTTAGCGCCGCCGATCGTGGCCTCCCCAGCCAAACGCATTCAGGCGCTTACGGGTGATCCGGATTTTATGACGTCACTGGCTCGTGGGCTGGCGGTAGTGCAAGCGTTTCAAGAGCGCAAGCGTCACTTGACCATTGCTCAAATCAGCCACCGCACTGAAATACCTCGGGCTGCGGTGAGGCGCTGCCTGCATACTTTGATCAAACTGGGCTACGCCACCAACGATGGGCGAACTTACTCGTTGTTACCCAAGGTATTGACCCTGGGCCATGCCTACGTCTCGTCCACTCCCTTGGCAGTGTCCGCCCAACCTTATCTGGACCGTATGAGCGAACAACTTCACGAGGCCTGCAACATGGCCACACTTGAAGGCAACGACATTCTTTATATAGCGCGCAGTGCCACCACCCAGCGTTTGATCTCCGTGGACCTCTCCGTAGGTGGGCGGCTGCCAGCGTATTGCACGTCCATGGGCAGAATCTTGCTCGCGGCGCTGGATGACGTCAGCCTCCAGGATTACCTGGCGCAGGTCGAGTTGCAGCCCAAAACCCGTAAGACGCTGATCGACAAAACCCAGCTTGGCCACTGCTTGCAGCAGGTGCGCCAGCAAGGTTGGTGTATCGTGGACCAAGAGCTGGAGCAAGGACTAAGGTCCATTGCGGTTCCGGTCTACGATGCCTCAGGGCAAGTATTGGCAGCATTGAACGTCAGTACCCATGCCGGGCGCGTGGGCCGCGGCGACCTTGAGCAACGCTTTTTGCCCATCATGCTGGCTGCCAGCCGAGACCTAAGCACTCAGTTGTTTAGCTGAGTGGGGCTAAGAGGCGCGTAGAGCGTTCGGTAATCGAACGTATACTCGATAATCGGATTGTTTGGTGCCGGGGAGCGGCATAACCTCAGCTACTCAGATATCACCTCGCCCCCAGCGCACTGACCCAAGGAGGCCATGCACCATGGCTGAACTTCTTTCGCTTCACGATGCGGTAAAGCAGTTCGTGAACCACGGCGACACGCTCGCCCTCGAAGGTTTCACCCACCTGATTCCCACGGCCGCCGGCCACGAGATCATTCGCCAGGGCAAGCAAGACCTGACGTTAGTGCGCATGACCCCCGACCTGATCTACGACCAATTGATCGGCGCCGGTTGTGCGCGCAAGTTGATCTTCTCCTGGGGCGGCAACCCAGGAGTAGGTTCGCTGCACCGCCTGCGCGACGCCGTTGAAAGGCAGTGGCCCCATGGGATCGAAATCGAAGAGCATAGCCACGCAGACCTGGCCAACGCCTATGTAGCCGGCGCCTCGGGATTGCCCTTTGCGGTGTTGCGTGCCTATGCCGGCTCTGACTTGCCTAAGGTCAACCCGCTGATCAAGACCGTGACCTGCCCTTTCACCGGAGAAGTGTTGGCGGCGGTGCCGTCGATTCGCCCGGATGTAACGGTGATTCACGCGCAGAAGGCCGACCGCAAGGGCAACGTATTGTTGTGGGGGATTCTGGGCGTACAAAAAGAGGCCGCCCTGGCCGCCAAGCGCTGCATCGTCACCGTGGAAGAGATCGTCGATGACCTGCAAGCTCCCATGAACGCCTGCGTATTGCCCACTTGGGCGCTGAGCGCGGTGTGCCTGGTTCCCGGTGGCGCGCACCCGTCGTACGCGCACGGTTATACGGAGCGTGACAACCGCTTTTACCAGGACTGGGACCCGATTGCCCGAAATCGTGACACCTTTACCGCCTGGATCGACGAGTACGTGCGCGGCACTGGCGATTTTGCCGAATACCGCACCAAATTGAGCCAAGCGGGGGGTAACGCCTGATGACCTATTCCACTTCCGAAATGATGACCGTGGCCGCGGCCCGACGTTTGAAGAACGGGGCGGTGTGTTTCGTGGGTATCGGCCTGCCGTCCAAGGCGGCCAATCTGGCACGCCTGACCTCGTCCCCAGACGTGGTGCTGATCTACGAGTCCGGCCCTATCGGCGCCAAGCCTTCGGTGTTGCCGCTGTCCATCGGTGATGGCGAACTGGCGGAAACCGCGGACACGGTAGTGCCCACCGGTGAAATTTTCCGCTACTGGTTGCAGGGCGGGCGTATCGATGTGGGCTTTTTAGGCGCGGCTCAAGTCGACCGCTTTGGCAATATCAATACCACCGTGGTAGGCGACTATCACGCACCCAAGGTGCGTTTGCCGGGGGCCGGCGGCGCACCGGAAATCGCAGGCTCGGCCAAGAGCGTGCTGATCATTCTCAAGCAGTCCCACCGCAGTTTTGTAGACAAGCTCGATTTCATTACCTCCTTCGGTCACGGTGAAGGCGGCGACGCCCGTAAGCGGCTAGGCTTGCCAGGGGCGGGCCCGGTGGGGATCATCACTGACCTGTGCATCATGGAGCCAGAGGCCGAAACCAACGAGTTTGTGGTTACCTCCATTCACCCAGGGGTTACCCGTGAGCAAATCAGCGCTGCCACGGGTTGGCCCATTCGTTTCGCCGAGCAGGTGCTCACCACCGATGCCCCCAACGAGGCCGAGTTGACCGCCTTGCGTGACCTTGAAGCCCGTACCGCCCAGGCCCATGGCCAGGCGCCAGGAGAAGCCTGATGCGAGAAGTGTTTATTTGCGACGCCATCCGCACTCCCGTTGGCCGTTTCGGCGGCGCGCTGGCAACGGTGCGTACCGACGACCTGGCGGCCATCCCGATCAAGGCGTTGATGACGCGTAACCCGCAGGTGGATTGGGCTGCCGTGGACGAAGTATTCATGGGCTGCGCTAACCAGGCAGGGGAGGATAACCGCAATGTTGCGCGCATGGCTGCGCTGCTGGCCGGCCTGGGGCCAAGCGTGCCGGGCATCACCCTTAACCGCCTGTGCGCCTCGGGTCTGGATGCGATAGGCAGTGCGTTCCGCGCCATTGCCACGGGGGAAATCGAGCTGGCCATTGCCGGTGGGGTAGAGTCCATGTCCCGTGCGCCTTTTGTGATGGGCAAGGCCGATGCCGCGTATGCGCGCACCATGAAACTTGAAGACACCACCATCGGCTGGCGTTTTATCAACCCGGCAATGAAGGCAGAGTACGGCGTGGATTCCATGCCACAGACCGCCGATAACGTAGCGGACGATTACCAGGTGTCCCGCGCCGACCAGGATGCCTTCGCCTTGCGCAGCCAACAGCGGTATGCCCAGGCATTGGCCGACGGCTTTTTTGCCGAAGAGATCATCCCGGTGCGTATTCCCGGTAAAAAGGGCGATACCTGGGTAGAGGTGGATGAACATCCACGGCCAGACACCACCCTCGAAGCCTTGGCCCGGCTCAAGCCGGTGAATGGACCAGACAAAACCGTGACCGCCGGTAATGCCTCGGGGGTCAACGACGGCGCCGCCGCGCTGATTCTGGCCTCGGCCGAGGCGGTGAAAAAACAGGGTCTTACTCCCCGGGCGCGGGTACTGGGCATTGCCAGCGCTGGGGTCGAACCTCGGGTGATGGGCATCGGTCCAGTGCCGGCTGTGCGCAAGCTTACCGAGCGCCTAGGGCTGTCGGTAGCGGACTTTGACGTCATAGAGCTTAACGAGGCTTTCGCGGCGCAAGGTTTGGCCGTATTGCGTGAATTGGGTATCGCCGATGATGCCGCCCAGGTCAACCCTAACGGCGGCGGCATCGCCTTGGGCCATCCCTTGGGCATGAGTGGCGCGCGCATGGTCGTGACCGCCATTCGGCAACTGGAACGCAGCGGCGGCCGTAAAGCCCTGGCCACCATGTGCGTGGGGGTAGGGCAGGGGGTCGCCCTGGCGCTGGAGCGGGTTTAGGCATCGGCCCACATGACTGCGCGGTGATCGAGCGAACGTGGCTTCCAACCCGATACCTTTAGGCCTGGAAACCACATTCGCCAGCTCTCGCTGGCTCTACAGGCGGTGAATCAAGGCAGTCGCGGTCGCTGGCAAGCCAGCCACCGATGATGTGGGAGCCAGCAGCGCTGGCGAACAGGGTTTCGCGTTTCCTGTTACAGCAGGCTAAACGGATAGTTAATGATCACCCGGTTTTCGTTGTAATCGCCGTTGCCACTGGCCACGAAGTCCCTGCGCAGGGAGGAGTTTCTCCAGCGTACGCTAAGGGCTTTGAAGGTACCGCTTTGAACGGTGTACGCCAGCTCGGTTTCCCGCGCCCATTCTTTGCCATCGTCGATTTCAGCGGCAGTGCGGCTGGCGGCTACGTGCACATTGCTGCCTTGCAGGTAACGGTTCATCAGGGTCAGGCCGGGGATGCCCATGGCAGCGAAGTTATAGTCGTAGCGCAGCTGCCAGGATTTCTCCTTGAGGTTCTCAAAGCTTGAAGTGTAGGTGTCGTTGGCCAGGGTACCGCCACTGGTGCCGTTGACCCGCATCCATAAGGTATCGCCGGTGACCTTTTGCAGGCCTACATAAAAGGTATGACCACCGTACTTGGCCGAGAACAGGCCTGAATAGGTACGGTTGTTCATATCACCGGCCAGGGCGCTACCGTCATCCGAGCCATGGAAGAAGCCCAGATTCGCCCCCAGAGTCCAGTCGCCAAGGGGCTGACTGTGTAGCAGCTGCACATATTGCTGCTTATAGATGTCTTCGAGTTGCGCGCCCCACAGCCCAACCAGGGTGCGTTTGTCGTTGAAGGTGTATTCGCCCGCGGCAAAATTGAAGCGGTCCGAAGTGGCTCCCGCCTTGCCGTTCAAGAACATGTCTTCCATGCTGGCGTCGTTACGCGGGCTGTTTTGCCGGAACTGCCCGCCGTAGAGGGTCACTCCGTCGATTTCCTTGGAGGTGATCTGGGCGCCCTGGAAGGTTTGGGGCAGAGAACGGCCATCGTCACTGCGCAGGATGGGCAGTACCGGCATCCATTCGCCTACTTTCAACTCGGTCTTGGAAAACTTCATCTTGCCCGCTACGGCCAGGCGGCCAAAGTCGTCAGCAGGCTCATTGCCTGCGTGGGTGGGCAACAACTGCGTGCCATAGGTCCCCGCGCCACCGTCGAGCTTGATTGCATACAGGCCCAGTACATCTACACCAAAGCCCACTACACCTTGGGTGTAACCGGATTTGGCATCCAGGATAAAACTCTGGGTCCACTCTTCGGCTTTGTCCTGGGCGGTATAGTTCGGGTTGATGAAGTTGCGGTTGAAGTAAAAGTTACGCAGGTTCAGGTTCGCGGTAGCGTCTTCCACGAACCCTGATTCAGCGGCTGCCAAGGGCAACGCGGCGGCGGAAACGGCCAGGCCCAGCAAGGCCAGGGTAAAACCTTTGTTGCAGGCAAAGCGCGACGAGAGTGCGTTCATTGTTGTTATGGTCTCTAGTAATCGTAGGCAGCAGCAAGCTGTGCAGGCAGCCGGAAGGGCAGCCGCAGCGTGGAGTATCGAGCAGCAAAAGGGCTTAGCTGGTGCGAGCGCTAGTGATATGCATGGTGGCTAACCTATTGTTATTGGTTTTGTGGCAGGGGGCGCATTAATAACGGTGGATGCCATCGGACCTAGTCAAACGATGTCCGACCACATTGTATGTAAAAATTTTGCGGGCGCGCTATGACTTTCTTCTGAGACAGCATCGGCGAAAGAGGGCGGCCTTCACCCCAGCCGCTAAGCTGGGGCAAGGCGCGAGGGGCTTAGCCCCGAGGAGGCTGCGCAGCCTGTGGGCCGGCTTGGGTAGTGCGTTCGTACCAGCCACCGCCCAGGGCTCGGTACAGGTTAACTTCGGCGTTAAGTTGCGCCAGGCGGTCGCTGATCAACGATTGCTGGGCACTGAACAACTCGCGCTGGGCGTCGAGCAAGGTCAGGTGGCTATCCACGCCGATGCGGTAGCGGCGATCTGCAAGCCGGTAGTAATCTTCGCTGGATTGAACCAGGTCCCGCTGCGCCTGCAACTGATCGGTGTAGGTTTTGCGCGCGGTCAAGCCGTCCGACACTTCCTGGAAAGCGGTTTGAATCGCCCTCTCATAGTTTGCCACGTTGATGTCTTTCTGGATTTTCGAGTAATCCAGGCTGGCTTCAAGGGCGCCAGCGTTGAAGATCGGCAGGCTAATGGAGGGGCTGAAGACCCAGCGCCCCGAACCACCCTTGAACAGGCCGTCCAGGTCTGCGCTGGCGGTGCCGGCACTGGCGGTCAGGCTGATGCTAGGGAAGAACGCCGCGCGGGCCGCGCCAATGTTGGCATTCGCGGCCTTCAGGTTATGTTCGGCCTGAAGAATATCCGGGCGCCGGGTCAGCAGGTCCGATGGCAGCCCCGCGGGTACCTCGGTCAGCAGGTCCGCATCCAGGCGCTGGGGCTCCGGTAGATCGTTTGGCAACTGCGCGCCAACCAGTACCGTCAGGTTGTTCAAGTCTTGGGCCACTTGCCGCTGGTAGCGCGCCAGGTTTGCCCGGGCGCCTTCCACCGCGGTACGTGCCTGGCTCAGGTCCAAGGCCGAAGACACACCCACTTCAGCGCTGCGGCTGGTCAGGCGCAGGCTTTCTTCATAGGCCTGTAGGGTGTTTTGGGTGAGCTGGTACAGCTCTTTATCGGCCTGCCACGTCAGGTAGGCATTAGCCACGCTAGCTACCAGGCTGATCTGCGTGGAGCGACGCGCTTCTTCAGTGGCCAAGTAGCTTTCCAGAGCTTGCTCGCTGAGGCTGCGAATGCGCCCGAACAAATCCAGCTCATAGGCGGAAATGCCCAGCGTGGCGGCATAGGTGCTGGAAATACCCGAGCGGCCAGCGGTAGACAGGTCCGCTGGGTTGCGTTGGCGAGTACCCGCGGCATCGGCGCTCACCGCCGGCAGCAGGTCGGCCCGCTGAATGCGGAACTGCGCGGCGTAGGCGTCGACGTTCAGCGCCGCGACCCGAAGGTCACGGTTGTTCTGCAGCGCTTGCTCGATCAGCCGTTGCAGCGCCGGATCGCGGAAGAATTCGCGCCAGCCCTGTTCGGCCGCCGCTGTCTTGGCCGCATCCGCCGGGGCGTAGGCGGGCCCCTGCGGGTACTGGGGCGCTACCGGCGCGGCAGGCTGCTGGTAATCAGGAATCAGCGAGCAGCCGCTAAGCAGGGCGGCGGCCACCGCCAGGGATATCAGGGACTTGCTCATTGGCCAGCCTCATCAGGTTTAGGGTCGTCATGCTTTTTGCGACCCGTGAATACAGAAGATACGGCAACGAAGAACATCGGCACCCAGAAGATCGCCAGAATGGTTGCGGTGATCATCCCACCAATTACGCCAGTACCGATGGCGTGCTGGCTACCCGAGCCTGCGCCGCTGGAAATCGCCAGTGGCACAACGCCCAGGATGAACGCCATGGATGTCATCACGATCGGGCGCAAGCGCATGCGGCAGGCTTCGACGGCCGCCTCCATCAGGCTCTTGCCCTGTTCGTGAAGCTCTTTGGCGAACTCGACGATCAAGATGGCGTTTTTCGCCGCCAAGCCCACCGTTACCAGCAATCCTACCTGGAAGAACACATCGTTGGACAAACCGCGCAGGCTGGTGGCGATCAGGGCACCGATCACCCCCAATGGCACCACGAGAATCACCGCGATCGGGATCGACCAGCTTTCGTACAAGGCCGCAAGGCAGAGGAACACTACCAACAGCGAAAGCGCGTAAAGGGCCGGGGCCTGAGAGCCCGACAGCCGCTCTTCGAACGACAGCCCAGTGAAGCTGTAACCGATGCCCGCGGGCAGCTGCTTGGCGATTTTCTCTACTTCATCCATGGCCTGGCCGGTACTGTAGCCGGGGCCAGGGGCGCCCAGTACTTCTTCAGCCGCTACCCCGTTGTAACGAGACAGCTTGGGCGAACCGTAGGTCCATTCGCCGGTGGCAAACGCCGAGAACGGTACCATTTTGCCGCTGCTGTTGCGTACGTACCACTTTTCCAGGTCTTCAGGGCGCATACGGCCGCTGGCATCCCCTTGCACATACACCTTCTTCACGCGACCACGGTCGATGAAGTCGTTGACGTAGCTGCCGCCCAGCGCCACCGACAGGGTGCTGTTGATGTCCGACAAGCTCAAGCCCAGGGCTCGTGCGCGTTCGTCATCGATGATGAGCTGGTATTGCGGCTCATCGCTTAGCCCGTTGGGACGTACGCCGGTGATAATCTTGCTTTGCGCGGCCAGGCCGAGGAACTGGTTACGCGCTTCCATCAGCTTGGCGTGGCCAACCCCACCCTGGTCTTGCAGGTAGAAGTCAAAGCCGGTGGCGTTACCCAGCTCCAGTACCGATGGCGGTACCACGGCGAAGGTCATGGCATCGGGGTAGCCGAAGAAATGTTGTTGCGCGCGCTTGGCCACTTCGAACACGCTCATGCTCGAATCACGCTCATCCCACGGCTTGAGCATCACGAAGGCCAGGCCAGAGCTTTGGCCACGGCCAGCGAAGTTGAAACCGCTCACGGTGAACACGGATTTCACTGCCTTGCCTTCGCCGTTGTCGGCGTCCAGCAAGTATTCTCGCGCTCGGTCCAGTACCTTCTGGGTGTTTTCCGCCGACGTGTTGGGCGGGGTTTGTACCTGGGTGAAAATCACGCCCTGGTCTTCTTCAGGCAGGAAGGCTGCCGGAATACGGGTGAACAGAAAGGCCATGCCGGCCACGATCACCAGGTACACCAGGAAGGCAGGCAGGCGGTGGCGGATCATCCTGCTCACGCCGCGCTCGTAGCGAACCAGCCCACGGTCGAAGGTGCGGTTGAACCAGCCGAAGAACCCGCGCTTGGGTTGGCCATGTTTGTCCGGGTCGATTGGCTTGAGCATGGTGGCACACAGTGCCGGGGTGAACACCAAGGCCACGAACACCGAGAGGGCCATGGCCGAGACGATGGTGATGGAGAACTGCCGATAGATTACCCCGGTAGAGCCGCCAAAGAACGCCATGGGCAGCAGTACCGCCGAAAGCACCAGGGCAATACCCACCAGCGCGCCCTGGATCTGCTCCATGGACTTGCGCGTGGCCTCTTTGGGCGACAGATGCTCCTCGGCCATCACCCGTTCGACGTTTTCCACCACCACGATGGCGTCGTCCACCAGCAAGCCGATGGCCAGGATCATCCCGAACATGGTCAAGGTGTTGATGGTGAACCCAGCCGCCGCAAGAATGCCGAAGGTCCCCAGCAGTACCACCGGCACCGTCATGGTGGTGATCACCGTGGCGCGGAAGTTTTGCAGGAACAGGTACATCACCAGGAACACCAGCACGATGGCTTCGATCAGGGTATGGACAACGCCTGAAATCGACTCGGTCACCACAGGGGTGGTGTCGTACGGGAACACGGCCTCTACGCCTTGGGGGAAGAAGGGCTTGAGGTTATCGATGGTGGCGCGAATGGCCTTGGCGGTGTCCAACGCGTTGGCGCCGGTGGCGAGCTTGATCGCCATGCCCGAGGCCGCCTTGCCGTTGTACTGGGCGTTGATGCTGTAGTTCTCACCGCCCAGGCCGATGTTGGCCACGTCCCGCAGGCGTACTTGGGAGCCGTCGGAGTTGACCTTCAGCAGAATGTCGCCGAACTGCTCGGCGGTCTGCAAGCGGGTTTTACCAATGATGGTGGCGTTAAGCTGCGTGCCCGGCAGGGCAGGCAAGCCGCCCAACTGGCCAGACGATACCTGAACGTTCTGCGCGGTGATGGCGGAGGTGACGTCCAAGGGCGTGAGCTGGAAGTTGTTGAGCTTGGCCGGGTCCAGCCAGATACGCATGGCGTACTGGGCACCGAACACCTGGAAGTCACCCACCCCAGAGGTCCGGGAAATCGGGTCTTGCAGGTTGGACACGATGTAGTTGGCCAAGTCATCCTTGGTCATGGCGCCATCGGTGGACACCAGGCCGATTACCAGCAGGAAGTTTTTAACCGCCTTGGTCACCCGCAGGCCCTGCTGTTGCACTTCTTGAGGAAGCAGCGGGGTGGCCAGGTTCAGTTTGTTTTGCACCTGTACCTGGGCGATGTCCGGGTTCGTGCCTTGATTGAAGGTCACTGTGATGGTCATGCTGCCGTCGGAGTTACTTTCCGAGGAGATATACCGCAGGTTATCGATGCCGTTCATCTGCTGTTCGATAACCTGCACCACCGTGTCCTGCACGGTTTGCGCCGAGGCGCCCGGGTAGTTCACCGCGATGGCGATGGCAGGCGGCGCGATGGCTGGGTACTGGTTGATCGGCAGCTTGAGGATCGACAGGCCGCCCACCAGCATGATCACCAGTGCCAGGACCCACGCGAAGATCGGTCGATCAATGAAGAACTTCGACATGGTTTACTCCTGTTGGCCCCCGGAGGCTTGGCCAGGCGCCGCCCCGTTTGCTGCGGGCGCGGTGGCGCCAGCTTCGTGCGGTTTGACTTCAGCGCCGGGCTTGACGTACTGCAGGCCGTCGACAATCAGGCGATCACCTGCTTTGAGGCCATCTTCGATCAGCCAGGCATCGCCCACGGTGCGGCTGGTCTTGAGCTGGCGCTGCTCTACTTTGTTGTCCGCGGTCACGACCAAAGCGGTCGGGGTGCCTTTAAGGTCCCGGGTCACGCCGCGTTGAGGCGCGAGGATGGCCGCTTGGGCAACGCCGGCCATCAGTTCGGCATGCACGAACATCCCTGGCAGCAGGGTGTGGTCGGGGTTCGGGAACACCGCGCGCAGGGTTACCGAGCCGGTGGTTTCATCCACGGACACTTCGGAGAATTCCAACTTACCTTCCGGGCCGTAGGGGGTGCCGTCTTCCAGCGTTAGCCGCGCCTTGGCCGCGTTGTTGCCGGCTTTTTGCAACTGGCCGTTATCCAGCGCACGACGCAGCTTGAGCATGTCGGCGGTGGATTGGGTCACGTCCACATAAATTGGGTCCAGCTGGGAAATGGTCGCCATGGCCATCGTCTGGCCGCTGGTTACCAACGCGCCTTCGGTCATCGAGGAACGGCCGATACGCCCTGAGATAGGCGCCAGCACCTTGGTATAGCGCAAGTTGATCTGAGCGCTCTTGAGGGTCGCCTCGGCCTGCAGCTGCTGGGCCCGTGCGGTGTCGTACTCTTGGCGACTGACCGCTTGCTCTGCGATCAGCTGCTTATAACGATTGGTCAGGGAGCGGTACTGCTCAACGCTCGCCTGGGCATTGGCCAGGGTTGCTTCGTACACCGAGGGGTCGATCTGGTACAGCTGCTGGCCCGCTTTTACATCCCCGCCTTCTTGGAATAAACGTTTGAGGATGATGCCGTCCACCTGAGGCCGCACCTCAGCCATGCGGAACGCACTGGTGCGGCCTGGCAGATCGTTGGTCAGGGTAACGGTTTGCGGTTGCAGGGTGACCACGCCTACCTGAGGAGCTTGCGGGGCGGGAGGGGCCGCCTCTTGCTTCTCACAGCCACTGAGCAGCGTGGCCAGGGCGACGGCGGATACCAAGGCGGTAACAGCTGGCTTGAATTGCATGAAGATCCTCGGGGCGGAACGCGGAAGACGCTCAAGAGTAATGGGACGGAAGATTTGTTACATCTAGATAAATAGCTTACTAACGAATATACTTACGTTCGCGGTTGTTTGTAAATAGGCGTTTCGCCTGCCTGCGACCGCCGTCTCGATTAGCCCCCGGCCCGTTACTACAATAAAAGCGCCGGCTCGCTTCGCCACAAGCGGAGCGCCCTTGAGGTCACTGCCATGGTTCGCCGTACCAAAGAAGAAGCGCTGGAAACCCGTAAACAAATTGTAGAAGCGGCAGAGCATGCGTTTTATGAACGCGGCGTGGCGCATACCACCTTGGCAGACATCGCCACCCGGGCAGGGGTCACTCGGGGCGCTATCTATTGGCACTTCAGTAACAAGGCCGATGTGCTTCAGGCAATGCTCGACAGCCTGAGCGAACCGCTGGAAGACCTTGCTCGCGCCAGTGAAAGCGAGGACGAGCCCGATCCCTTGGGGTGCATGGAAGCGTTGCTGATTAAACTGTTTCAAGGTGTTTCTCTGGACCCCAAGACGCGACGTATCAACGAAATCCTGTTCCACAAGTGCGAGTTTACCAATGAGATGTGCGACCTGCGTCAGCAGCGCCAGGCGGTGACCAGCGAATGCAATGAGCGCATCGAGTGCACCCTGCGTAACGCCGTCAACCGTGACCAGCTTCCCAAAGACCTGGACACCCGCCGTGCAGCGTTGGCCTTGCATGCTTTTATCGACGGCCATATCAGCCTCTGGCTGTTGCTGCCTGAAAGCCAGCGCCTGGACCATGAAGCGCCTCGGCTGGTGGCTTGCCTGTTCGACATGCTCAGGTTCAGCCCCGCCCTTAGGCTACTGAACGCCTACTCAGCCACGCCCGCGTAACAACCGGTTGGGCATCGCCAGCGCTGCCGCCAGCCCAAACAGCGAAAACCCGGCACTGACCCAGAACAATTGGCGGAATACCTCGGCCAACCGCTCCAAGTTGCCGTTGCCCTGGGCGTTGACCGTAGCCAGGCTTTCCAACAGCAGGTTGCCCTGGCTACCCTCAAGCGAAGGCGCGGCGCCAAGGCCGAGCAACGTCAACAGCACCGCGGACATCACCGCCACTCCTACCGCGCCACCCAATGAACGAAACAGGTTGGTGGTGCTGGTGCTTACACCCATGTCCTGGGGCTGGGCGGCGCTCTGGGCCCCTACCAGGGATGTGGGGAACTGCAACCCGCAGCCAATCCCAGTAAGCAACATAAAGAGTGCGCTCAAGCCCAGATTCGTCACCGGCGTAGCCGCCATGCCCAGCACGCCTACAGGCACCAGCAGCGCCCCGGTCAGGATAACGGGCTTGAAACGGCCGCTATGGGCCGTATGGCGGCCACCAAAAAATGCACCTATAGGCAGGCCCATGGCCAAGGGCAGTAAAAATAAGGCGGCGTGGTCCGCGCCACCCCCGGCGATGGTCTGATAGCGCAGCGGCGCCAGCGCCGACAGGGAAATGGCCTGAAAGCTGGTAAAGAAGATAGTGACCCAGCACAACACCGCCGAACGGTCCGCGAACAGCCGCATGGGTAGTAAGGGCTCGCTGAAACGCCGCTCATGCCACACGAATAGCGCCAACACCAGCGCGCCTCCGGCGAACTGCCCAAGCACCGTTAAGCTGTTCCAAGCCAGGCCCTGGCCCACATCGGTGATGGCCAGCAGCACCGCGCCCAGGCCAACGATCAATAGCACAGTGCCCAGGTAGTCGATACGTGCCTGGCGCTGAGGCGTGTGCAAGCCGGCCAGGGTTCTTCGGATAAACAGCCAGGCCGCCAGGCCCAGGGGCAGGTTAAGCCAGAACACCCAGCGCCAGGACAGGTGCTCAGTCATCAGCCCGCCGATCACCGGCCCGGCTACGCTGGCAGCGGCGTACATACTGCTGAAATACCCTTGGTAGCGGCCACGCTCGCGGGGCGGAACCACATCGCCGATGATGGCCTGGCTCACCGAGACCATCCCGCCGGCCCCCACCCCCTGAACGATCCGCGCCAGCACCAGTTGCTCCATGCTCTGCGCCAAAGCGCAGAATACAGAGGCCAAGGTGAATACCCCCATGCCCACCAGCAACATAGGCCGCCGGCCGTACAGGTCCCCCAGCTTGCCGTAAATCGGCGTCGCCACCGTCATGGCCACCAGGTACCCTGAAATCACCCAGGCCAACAGCCCCACATCCGCGAACTGAGTAGAAATCGCCGGCATCGACACCGCCACGATGGTCTGGTCCAACGCACCCAGAAAAATCGCGCTCATCAATGCAACAAGAATATCCCGCAACGCAGGGGCAGAAGGGCTGGCTGGATTCAAAGGCGGGCTACTTCACTAAAAGGGCCATGGGCCAAAGTGGAAATCGAGTCTACCCAAGCCTACCGGGCAGTGCTATGAACGTTGTGACACTAAAAGCCTGAAGCACATATCAGGTTGAGCCTCGCCTACCCCCCAACACTCAACTTCAACCTCGCCATATCCCGACTCGGCGGGGCCCCAAACAATCTGCTGTACTCCCGGCTAAACTGAGAAGGGCTCTCATACCCCACCCGATAACTGGCCACCGACACCTCCAAACCATCACTGAGCATCAACCGCCGCGCCTCCTGCAAACGCAGCTGCTTTTGATACTGCAATGGGCTCATGGACGTCACTGCCTTGAACCTATGGTGCAAGGTCGACGCACTGAGGTTCACCCGCCGAGCCAGCGCTTCGATCCGCAACGGCTCTACAAAGTTATCGTTAAGCCAATGAATGGCTTGGGTGACCCGATGGGCCTGGCTATTGGCCTGGGCAATTTCGTAGAGCCGATGACCCTGAGGCCCACGCAACAGCCGATATAACACTTCTCGGCGAATCAAGGGCCCCAGCACGGCCGCATCGCGCGGGTTATCGGTCAGCCGGGTGAGGCGCAACAGCGCATCCAGCAGGTCAGGGCACAGGTGGTCCACATACAGGCCACGGCTGGCGGGCCGCGTTGGCACGCTCAAGGGCCCGGTGTCAGCGATCAGGGCAGTGATATCCGCCGGGTCGATATCCAGTCGTAGCGATAGGCTAGGGTTCTCTTCGCTGGCCTCCAGGATCCGCCCGCTGATCGGCATGGCCACTGACACCACCAGGTAATTAAGCGCGTCATACAGATAACGCTCGTCCCCCAAGGCGACCTCTTTACTGCCATGGGCCAGTACGCACAACGCGGGCTGGGCCAACGCTGGAAAGGTCTTCGCGCAGTAGTCGTAACGGATGAGGTGAAGCTTTTGCACCGGGCTTTGGCACAGGGGTTGAGCCTGGGTATGGCGGCGAATGATATCGGCCAGTTCGGCGCGTTGTTGCTCAAGCAAGGTACCCCTTGGCTCGGGCGCGGTGGCGGATTCGGTCATGGCGGCTCCGGCGTTGGAAAGCGGATGCTAGCTTATAAACAAGCAAGCCGCGGGGGTAGGCAAAAGCTGCCAGATCCTTGCCTGATCCTGCGAACCGGCGCCCTGAGCTGCGCTTAGGCCCAGGAAGGGACCCTCTACTTTGCCCAAAGCCTCGGCCAGCGCCTTAATAGGGGCGAAACCCGCGACAAACCCTCGATAAGCCTGCCCGGCAGGATCAGGCAACCCAAGGGCAGGATTGGTATAACGGCCCTTGCCCGCGTAACGCTAGCCTAAGCCCTGTGGCAATACCAACCCCGGGGAGTTCGACCATGACCTATCAGCCATTGACCAGCCACCGCGCAGTGATTCTTGCCTGGCCAGGCCGCTCCTTTGCGGTTGGGGAGGGCCTGGCCCGCTTGGTCAAGGCCACTCGCTCAGTGCCGGGTTGCCTGTCCATCGCCGCCAGCCACGCGCCCAACGATGTGCGGGAGTGGCACCTTAGCCTGTGCTGGGACGATGAACGGGCCATGGGCGCCTGGCTGGCCGGCCCAGCAGCGGAGTTGATTACTGAACTGGTGGCTCGGCGACTGGTGATGCAGATCGACTTCCAGCCAGGAGATACAGTGCTGCCCGAAGCCAGGCTGCGACGGGCGGGTTAAGACCACCAATTACGCCATGGCTACACACAGCCTGTAGCAGCCCAGTTTGCTGGCGACCGGCCATGCAGCGGTGTTGAGCCTGGTCGCGGCCAAGGCCTGCTGCTACGGGCTGGATGGCCTATGCAAGGTGAGGGAACCAATTACAGCTTGCTGGCGACCGGCCATGCAGCGGTGTTGAGCCTGGTCGCGGCCAAGGCCTGCTGCTATGAGGTGGATGGGCCTATGCGAGGTAAGGGCCAAAACGGTATCTACAACACTCAGGCCCCAGGCCGGCCCATCTTGAACAGGTTGCCCAGCTCGAAGTAATCCGCGGGCCCGCCGCCGCGCAGGATGGGCCGCCCTGCCGCGGTGTCATACACACCCTCTTTGAGCAGGTCGCGGCGGATATGCACCGCCACCACTTCACCCAGAATCAGCCAACTTGGCACGGTCTGCCCATCGGCGCGCTGCAATTGCACGATTTGGCTGAGTTTGCATTCGAAGGACACTGGCGTGCTGGCTACCCTCGGCACCGAGATGATCCGCGAGGGCGCGGTGGCCAGGCGGCTCAGCTCGAACTCGTTGACCTCCGGCCCAACGGCCGCGCAGCTCTGGTTCATCTGCTCGGCCAGTTCAAAGGTAGCCAGGTTCCAGACGAATTCGCCGGTCGCTTCGATGTTATTGAGGCTGTCCTTGCGGCCAACGCTGCTGAAACCAACGATGGGTGGAACGTAGTTAAAAGCGTTGAAGAAGCTGTAGGGGGCCAGGTTCAGCACGCCGGTGGCGCTGTGCGAAGAAATCCAGCCAATGGGCCGGGGTCCCACGATGGCATTGAAGGGGTCGTGGGGCAAACCGTGGCCCTTGGCCGGTTCGTAGAAATGAAAATCGTCTTGCATGGGGTGCCCTCTGGAAACACTGAACGCAGCGTTGGCAGCCCGGCACGCCAGGCTACTACGGCGATGAAATTACAGTAGCTCGAACCGCGCCTGCTTCACGGCTTCGGAGTCGAACCCTATCTGCACCTCGAAATCACCCGGCTCTGCGGCGTAGTGCAACTGCGGGTTATAGAACTTCAAATCGTCCTCGCTTAGGGTGAAGCTGACTTCCTTACGTTCCCCAGCCTTGAGGAAGACTTTCTGAAAGTTTTTCAGCTCCTTGATAGGTCGGGCCATGGAGGCGGTCACATCATGCACATACAGTTGCACCACGGTTTCGCCGTCGCGCTTGCCAGTGTTGCGCACGGTCACACTGGCCGTCAGGTGGTCACCGCGCTTGAGGCGGTTGGCCGACAGGCGCACCTCTGAAGTGTCAAAGGTGGTGTAGTTCAGGCCATAACCGAAGGGAAAGAGCGGGCTGGTGTCTTCGTCAAAGTACTGGGACGTGTAGTTGCCCGCCTTGCCAGGAATGAACGGTCGGCCAATGGTCAGGTGGTTGTAGTACATCGGCACCTGCCCCACGGAGCGGGGGAACGTCACCGGCAGTTTGCCCGAAGGGTTAAAGTCCCCAAACAGCACATCGGCAATGGCATGGCCCCCTTCGGTGCCGCTGAACCAGGTCTCCAGCACAGCGCTGGCCTGCTCGGTTTCCCGTACCAGCGACAACGGCCGCCCGTTCATCAGTACCAACACTACAGGCTTGCCCGTGGCTCGCAAGGCTGTGAGCAAAGCTTGTTGTGGTTCCGGAATCTCCAGGGTAGTACGGCTGGCCGACTCATGGGACATGCCTCGAGACTCACCCAAGGCCGCAACGATCACATCCACGCCTTCCACGGCTTTGAGGGCTTCGTCGATCAACGCCTGCGCTGGCCTAGGGTCTATCAGCACTTCAGTACGGTCGAAGATGAGCCGGTTGAGGAACGCCAGGCTGTTGCGATCGTTGGTAACATTGGCGCCTTTGGCATAGGTCACCTGCGCTTGGCTGCCCACGGCGTCGCGCATGCCCTGCAACAGGGTGACCGACTGCGCGGGCTGGCCAGCGGCGGACCAGCTGCCCATCATGTCGATAGGGGCATCGGCCAGAGGGCCGATCACCGCGATACTGCCCGTTTTCTTCAACGGCAGGGTGTCGTTGGCGTTCTTGAGCAGCACCAGCGAGCGGCGGGCCACGGAACGGGCTTCTTCTCGATGCAGGCGACTGTCGGCGTTGATATTTGCAGGGTCATTGGCAGCCTTGCCCAAGCGGCGGTAAGGGTCGGCGAACAGGCCCATGTCGTATTTGGCCGACAGCACTTCGCGCACGGCGTTGTCCACTTCGGCCATAGGCACTTCGCCGCTCTTCACCAGGCCAGGCAGCTCCTTGCCATACACTGCATCGTTCATGCTCAAGTCGATGCCTGCATGAATGGCCTGCCGCGCAGCGTCCCGGCCGTCTTTGGCCACGCCGTGCTTGACCAACTCAAGGATGGCGCCGTGGTCGCTCACGGTCAGCCCCTTGAAACCCCAATCCCGGCGTAGCAAATCCTGCATCAGCCAAGTGTTGGAGGTGGCCGGTACGCCGTTGATGGAGTTGAGCGCCACCATCACCCCGCCAGCACCTGCCTCCAGGGCCGCGCGGTAGGGTGGGAGATAATCCTGGTACATGCGCGTGGGGCTCATGTCCACCGTGTTGTAGTCCCGCCCGCCCTCTACGCCGCCATAGAGCGCAAAATGCTTCACCACGGCCATGATGCTGTCGGACGCGCTCACGTCCGCGCCTTGATAACCCTGCACCATCACCTTGGCGATACGCGATACCAGATAGGTGTCTTCACCGAAGCCTTCACTGCTACGGCCCCAGCGCGGGTCGCGGGAAACATCCACCATCGGGCCGAAGGTCATGTCCAGGCTGTCGGCGGCCGCTTCTCTGGCTGACGTGCGCGCGCTCAGGGCAATGGCGTCCATGTCCCAGGTCGAAGCCAGCCCCAGGCCAATGGGGAAGAGGGTGCGGTGACCGTGGATCACGTCATAGGCGAAGAACATCGGGATCTTCAACCGGCTGCGCAGGGCCGCATCCTGCATGGGGCGGTTTTCCGACGGGGTGACCGAGTTGAAGGTGCCGCCGATACGCCCGGCGGCGATTTCTTGCTGGATCTGCTCATGAGTCATTTCTGGCCCGATGCTGATCAACCGTAGCTGGCCAATTTTTTCATCGAGGGTCATGCGCTGGAGCAGGTCGCTGATAAAGGCTTCTTTGCCAGCGGCATCATTGCCTGGGGTAGCGGCTAATACAGGCGGGCAAGCCAAGGCGGCAGCCAGGCCAAGTCGATACAGCGTCTTCATGGAATCATTCCTGGGTGGGCCCTGCGCGGCTGAAAAAGCTCAGCTAAAGGTCGAATGAAACTATCTTTACGTGTTGTTTGAGGCTGTTGTAACCCATCGACGCTAGCCAATCCAGTGGGCAGGCTTTTTTCCGGTGGCCCACCGCCTGCCTTACACTGGGCGCCCGTTATTTTTCGAGAGCCGCTTCATGCCTGCCCCTACTGCTTGCACTTCACCCATGGACGATCCCCGCGCGGCCTTTATGGCCCTGTTGGCCGCCACCCTGACCGAGGGGCAATGGGTGAAGCTGGTGCTAGCGCGCCCGGTGGGCGGCGAGCCTGAGCTGGAGCGCATTACCATCAAGCCGCTGCTGGTCAAAGGGGAGTCGCGGTTGGGGTTCGTGCTGCGCTACCGCACCCGAGACATTACCCAGCACCGTTCACCGGTCGAGGGCCTGGCCGAAATCGAGGCGGCACTGCCGGTGCGTTTTCGTAACGCCCACCTGCACACCACCACCGAAACCCTACAGCTAGAGTTCGGTAAAAAGGGCAAGGCCCGCCTGCACCGGGCCAAAGCCGAGCAACCGCAGGCGCCAGCGGCCGCTGAACATGACCGGGCCAAGCAGCGTTGGTTGAGCCTGGACCGGCCGTTTCTCGGCGCATTGGGCATCACTGACCGCCAGGGTGCGCTGGTGCCGGCCATGTCACGCAAGTGGAAGCAGATCAACAAGTTTATCGAAGTGTTCGCCCACGCCTTCACCCAGGCAGGGTTGGCGGCGCCCGCGCCGGTTCGGGTAGCGGATTTTGGCTCGGGCAAGGGCTACCTTACGTTTGCCATCCACGACTATCTGCGCCACGGGTTGGGGCGCGAAGCCTGGGTGACGGGGGTAGAGCTGCGGCCGGACATGGTGCAGCTGTGCAATCAGGCCGCGGCAGGGCTCGATCATCCAGGGCTGGTCTTCGAGCATGGGGACGTACGCACGGTGGTGCCGCCGCGTATCGACGTGATGATCGCCCTGCATGCCTGTGACGTGGCCACCGACTATGCCATCCACACCGGCATTCACAGCCAAGCGGCGATCATCATGTGCTCGCCCTGCTGCCATAAGCAGCTGCGCCCGCAGATGGTCGCTCCCGAACCGTTGGGGCCGATGCTGCACTACGGTTTGCACATGGGCCAGCAGGCGGAAATGCTGACCGACAGCCTGCGTGCGCTTTACCTGGACGCCTGTGGATACGACACCAAGGTGTTTGAGTTCGTGTCCTTGGAGCACACCAGCAAAAACAAGATGATCCTGGCGGTGAAACGCCAAGGGCCCGTGAACACCGCGCCTCAGCTGGCGCGTATTCAGGCCCTCAAAGCGTTCTATGGGGTGACCGAGCACTGCCTGGAAACCTTGCTCAGGGCGGACGGCCTACTGGCCTGACTCAGCCCCGGGTGGCGTTAGGGTTTTCCTGAGGCACCAACAGCGCAGGCGCGCCCAAGGGGTGGGCTGTAGCGTCGAAAAACGCTAATTGCACACGATCGCCAAGCAGCTGCTGGTAACGCTGTTTCTGGCTGATGATCCAAGGGGCGCTCAAGGGGAAAATGCCTACCGCCATGCGTTCGATGGGCGCTTGGCGCAAAGCCGCCAGCAAGTGATCGTCCTGGCTGCCTAATTGGTGGCCAAACAGGCATAGCGGGCCCTGGTGAGCCGCAAGCACGCCCAGGCCATGGGAAAGGTAGTCCGAGCCGCGTATGACACGCAGTTTGTCTACGCTAAGGCCTTCATTGACGAACAGCGGTACGTCCCCTGGGGCATTGATGGCAAAGCCGTCCAGCAGCTCGCCCCCCGCAGCGGCCCTGCGGCGCGTGGCGCCGTCCCGATCCTTGAGCAGGTGCAACCCGCCGTGCAGGTACAACAAACGGTGGTCCCCCTGGGCGGGGCGACGAGGGTCGAAACCTGCATCATCGTCCAGCCCGTCGTCAAACCCTTCCGGTGCCTCCCACACCGCCCAATGGCAGAGCAGGTCGTAGTTGCTCGAGTACACACAGGGGTACTCGCGCAATGCCTGGTTCAAGGCCAAGCGGGTGCTGCTGGTTAGCAAGCGCCAGGGCAGGTGAACGCTACGCATGGCGTGAATCAGCGCTTCTTTGATCGCGTAATAGCGGTTCAGTGGGCCAGAGGCCCCGATGGCCAGGGCCGCGTTGACCCGCGTGGTGATGTTGAGGCTGCTCAAGGCTTGCTCGAAGCTCTGGCTACCCAGGGCCTTGAACAGGGCCAGGTCGGTTTGCCCCAGGGGGCGATTGCGAACCTTTTGCGCCCGCTCGAACAGCGAGTCGTAGGCAAAACCACGCCAAACCGCCCGGCTGGCGCCGTTGCCCAGGAGTAGCCCGGTGCAATGGCCGGCCAAGGGCATGTCTTTCCAGGCGGGAAGGGAGGCGTCGAACACAGAGGAATTCATGGCAGGCGAGTATCAGTGGTCTGAGGCAAAACACGACTTTAGCACGGGTACCCTAGGCTGAGCGTACGCGAGCAGCCTGGGCGCGCCGCTGCGCTATGCTTGATGGCTTGCCCCGTTAACCTACATGCCTGAAAGGAGCACTGCTTGTGAATGTAGATGCAAAGCACCTGTGGACTGCCGCCTTGTTTTGCCTGGCGATGACCACCGGGCCGGTTCTAGCCGCGGCGCCGTCGCCGCGGGAACTGGCCCGCAAGGCTGACATTCCTTACCCGGCGGTGATTGCTCACCGTGGCGCCAGCCATGATGCGCCAGAGTCCACCAAGCCAGCCTATCTGGCGGCCCGGGAGCTGGGCGCGGATTACCTGGAAATGGACCTGCAGCGCACCCGCGATGGTCAGTTGGTGGCTTTCCACGATGATACCTTGGTGCGCACCACCGACGTCGCGGTCCGCTTTCCAGAACGTCGGGAACGCCCCATCAGTGACTTCACCCTGGCCGAGCTAAAACAGCTGGACGCCGGGAGCTGGTTCAATCGCGCCCACCCGGAACGCGCCCGGGCAGCCTTCGCTGGAGCCAAGGTACTAACGCTGGATGAAATCATCGATATCGCCGAGGCGGACCCCGCTCACACAGTAGGTTTGTACATTGAAACCAAAGTGCCAAACCTATACCCCGGCATTGAGGCGGACCTCAAGGCCAAGCTGACCGCCCGTGGCTGGTTGACCCCCAACGGGGACCTGGCGCCTGGCCGCCGCGTGGTATTGCAAACCTTCGAAAAAGCCAGCCTCCAGCTGCTTGCCAAGGAAATGCCCAAGGTGCCGAAGGTGCTGCTGCTATGGGTGGGAGAGGGCAGTATCGAGCCTAAATCCAAAGTGACCTTTGCCGCTTCCGGTGCCAAGGACAAGGCCGCGTGGTACGCGACTCAACAACCTGCCAGCGAGCAGGCATTCACTGAATGGGTAAGCTTCGCCCAGGCGCACGGCGCGGTTGGCACTGGCCCCTCGGCGGCACTCACCCAGGGAGGCGACCAGAGTTACATGGACCTGATTCAGCCGTGGATGAACACCATCACCCACGACAAGGGCCTACTGATTCATGTGTACACCGTGGATGATCCGGTGGACTTTGCCAAGGTCAAAAACGCAGGCGTGGACGGTGTGTTCAGCAACCGCGCTGGCGAGTTGCTTAAATTCTACGGCCGCCCCGCCAAACGTTCCGTACAGGACATCCTTGCCGCCGAAGGCTACTGACCCGCCCCACCTGTGTGCAACGCCGCGATCCAACGGCTCAAGGGGTCGGCGTTGCGCTCAAGGGTATCCAGCGCGTCCCGCACACTCCCCGCGGTCGCCGCATCCTCCCCGCGCACCTCCACCCACAACGCCAGCTCCTCGATCGCCGCGGCCAGCGCGATCTGATTTTCATACATCTTTTCCAACGCATGATGCAGCGAATCAGCCATTGCGCGTACTCCATAGGGCCTGAAAGTAAAGACCCTTAGGGATTCGCGTTGGTGCCGCTCATTGCTTTGACCGGGCCAATTGTTCCCGGGCCATGCCCTGTCCCACAGTTGTAGCCCCTGATTCACCCTGCCCAGCGCACCCAATTAATCCAACTGAACCCTTCCCCTTATCCTGCTGATCTAAGCAAAAACAAGCCCTTGCATTTACAGCCATTGGAGAGCAGCCATGCAGGTACAGGTCAACAGCAACCAGGTCAACGCCGGCGTAGGTTTGCATGACTGGGTAGGCAGCACGATAGAAGACGCCTTGGCGCGGTTTGATGACATGCTTACCCGGGTTGAAATCCACGTTAGCGATGAAAATGCCGGCAAGGCCGGTGCTCAGGATAAACGCTGCCAGATCGAAGCACGCCCTAAGGGCCACACGTCCCTCTCCGTGACTCACAAAGCCGAGTCGATGGACCAAGCCGTACAAGGCGCGGCCGACAAAATGTGCCACGCACTGGAACACCTGATGGGCCGCCTGGATGAGACCGTTGTGTCTACCGGCCATCTCACCGCCCCTCCGGTGCTGGAAGACACCCCAGCCGAAGTGGACGCCATGCTCGAAGACGATTTCCTCGCCCGCCGCGAAGCGGCTGGCAAAGAATAATTACCTCATGCCCTGGTCCGGCCTTGCGCTGGGCCGTTCACGCCTTACGCCTGCCCCGCACCTTCCAGATGATAGCCAGCAGCGCCAGCCACCCTAGGCCCGCCCAACAGGCCGCCCGGGTGTCTTCGTAGTAACCCAGCGCCAGCACGATAAACAGCATAAAACCAATCGCCGCCATGGGGCCCAAGGGCCAGAAGGGCACCTTGTAAGCAAGCTCGGCGCTGGTTTGCTTGCCCAGCTGTTTACGCATGGCCACCTGCGACAGCAAGATCATCAGCCATACCCAGACCGTTGCGAAGGTCGCCATGGCCGCGATCAGCACGAATACGTTTTCCGGAATCAGGTAATTAAGCAGCACCCCTACCAGCAATGCGCACGCCATCACCAACACCGTGGCCCAAGGCACGCCGCGTCGTGACACCCGTGCGAAGGCTGCCGGGGCCAGGCCCTGTTTGGCCAAGCCAAAGAGCATGCGCCCGGCACCGAATACATCGCTATTGATCGCCGAGATTGCGGCGCTGATGACGACCAGGTTCAAAATGGCCGCGGCCCAAGGCAAGCCTAGGCCGCTGAAAATCTGCACGAAAGGGCTGCCCTGGCTACCGATCTGCTGCCAGGGAAACAGCGCCATCAGCACCAGCAAGGTCAGCACATAGAACAGTAGAATCCGCACGGGCACGCCATTGATGGCCTGGGGCAGGGCGCGCTGGGGGTCCTTGGCCTCTGCTGCGGCCAAGCCGATGATTTCCACGCCACCGAAGGCAAACACCACCACCGCCAGGGAGGCTGCTAAGCCAGACAGCCCGTTGGGCATGAACCCGCCATGGGCCCACAGGTTACTGAATGCACCTTCGGCCGGGGGATGAAACAGCAGCAGCGCCGTACCACCCACGATCATCGCAACAATCGCGCCTACCTTGAGCAATGACAGCCAGAACTCCAGTTCCCCGAACATGCGTACCGTGCACAGGTTCAGCGCCGCCACCAGGCCAATGATCGTCAGCACCCAAACCCATCGCGGTACCTCGGGGAACCAAAAGCCCATGTACACCCCGAACGCGGTGACGTCGGCCAGGCAGACGATGATCATCTCCAGCGTGTAGGTCCAGCCAGTTACATAACCTGCGAAAGGTCCCAGATAATCCGTGGCATAGGCCCCGAACGAACCGGGGGCGGCATTGTGCATGGCCATTTCGCCCAGCGCGCGCATCACCATGTACACCGCGGCACCGGCGATCAGGTACGCCACCAGCACAGCGGGGCCCGCCAATTGGATGGCCGACGCCGAGCCATAGAACAAGCCGGTACCGATGGCCGAACCGAGGGCAATGAAACGGATGTGCCGCGAGCTGAGACCGCGTTGCAAGGTAGGGGCGTGGGGCATGAAGAGCGTATCCGGATGAAGTGCGCGGCGCAGGGAGGCTCCGCCGTCCGAGGACTGGCTGGATGCGCCGTAAATCCGAAGTGCCGCGAAAGAAACTGGAGCGGGTGGAGGGAATCGAACCCTCACCTAGAGCTTGGGAAGCTACCGTTCTACCACTAAACTACACCCGCTTGAGCGGTGTACTTTTTACCAGAAAGCTTTTGAAAAAAGAACCTTTTTTTGCGTAAGCAAGCGCTTAGGCCAACTGGGCCAGCTCAACAGTGGTCAGCTCCCGGTACTCCCCGGGTGCCAAGGCAGGGTCCAGCGTCAGAGGGCCAATGGCCAGGCGATGCAGCCGGGTCACTTTATTCTGGAAGTGGCCGAACATGCGTTTGACTTGGTGATAGCGGCCTTCCATCAAGCTCAGGTAGGCCTGGCGTTCGCTCAGAATCTCCAAGTGCGCGGGCTGGGTAGTGATGCCTTCGAAGGCAAAATACAGCCCGGCCTCGAATACCTCGGCGTAATGCGCCTCGATGGGCTGTTCGGTTTCCACGTAATAGCGTTTGGGCAGTTTGCTACCGGGCAGGGTCAGGCGCCGCGACCAGTGCCCATCGTTGGTCAGCAGCATCAAGCCAGTACTGTTGTAATCCAGACGCCCGGCCAGGTGCAGGTCTTCGCGATCACTGGCGCCGAGCAGGTCCAGCACTGTGCGGTGCCCAGGGTCCGATGTGGCGCTTATACAGCCCTGGGGTTTATGCAGCATCAGGTAGCGCGCTGCCTGGCCTTGTTGAATCAACTTACCTTCCACCGCCAGGGTATCGAAGCGGTTCACCTCTACCTCCGGCACCCTCACGGCCTTACCGTTCACCTCTACCTGCCCGAGCGCCAGGGCGAGCCTGGCCCGTTGCCGATTAAAGCCCGGCAGGTTGGCCAGGAACCTGTCAATCCGCATCCGGCGCCTCGGTGGGCCGAGTGAGTTCAGAGGTATTGCCAGCGGCACAGCCTTGGCATAGGCAGGCCACATTGCGCTGGGCTTCAGGCAGGGCGGCCAGGGCTTCAGGGGCTACGGTACGGGTAAAACACCAGCACGGGCCGGGCTGGGCAGTGGCGAAGGCGCATTGGTTCTGGCCGCCACAGGCGGGGCAGGTAGCCGGGTGAGTCATCTAAGGTCTCGAACGCCGAACAGGCTTGCGGGAGGGGCCGGCGATTATCGCATAGCCTTGCCTGACATGGCCTTAAGCGGTGACCCTCAGGTTTTGCAACACGATCGGCCGTGTCCAGGCAGTGTCGAAATCGAATTCCTGTTGCTGGTAGATAAGCGTCTTGGCATCGAAAGGCGCGTTCGGCGGCGGCAGCAGGTCGCTTTCCAGTTCCGCGATCGGCAGGTACAGCGCCCGCGGCTTGGGTGCCGGGCCAGGCTCGACGGCAGGTTGGCCATTGCCCAGTACCCTAGGGCGGCGCCAGCCAGTGTCCAGGTCCAGTTCGAACTGCTGAGTCTGCATCTCTTCGGGCGGGTATGGGCGGGCCGGGGCGGGTAGCAACTGCGTGTCGAATTCTGCAATGGGCAAGAACAATGGCTTGGGCGGCTCGATCACTTGATCGTTGATGTCGCACCCGCGCTGCTCGTTGACCTGCGCCAACCAGCGGCTACCCGCGACCGGTTCGCCGTCGTTGGCAACCTGGGGCAGCGGCAGTGGTAGGTGCAGTACCGCGCCTTCTTCACCGGCCTCGGTGCTGTCTTGCGGCTTGCAGGCGCTGGCGAAAAAATCTTGCCACAGGTGACTGACCCCGCCCAGGGTCTGGGTATTGCGCCGGCTGAAGTTACCAACCGGCGAAACATAACCAACAGGTGGGGAAATCAAATCGGTCATGGCGGTCAGGGGCTCGAAGCTCTGGCAAAATACCGGGCACTGTAGCTATCGGCCGCTCGCGGCGAAGATTTACCCTTTTTTGAGTACACCCCATGCAAGAACGACAAGCGGCGCGCGCCATCCAGGTCATGCCTTTGGGCGCTGCCTTTATCGAGGCCGCGCAGGCCTTGGCAAGCACCCTGGGCTTACCCCTGGTTTATGCTCAGCCCAGCGCAGACTTCGTGTTGCAATTGGGCCCTGTAGGGCTGCAGCTGCGGCAGGTGGGGCCCGGTGCGCCTGGGCCGGTATGGGTCGACTTTCTCGAAGGCGGCGCTGCCCACAGGCGGCAGTTTGGCGGCGGCAGTGGGCAGATGATCGCCAAAGCAGCCGGGTTGCAGCCTGGGGTACGGCCCTCGGTGCTGGATGCTACCGCAGGGCTGGGTGGCGATGCCTTTGTGTTGGCGACCCTGGGCTGCCAGGTGGACCTGATCGAGCGGCAACCGATCATTGCCCAGCTCTTGCGCGATGGCCTGGCGCGGGCACGCCAGGATGACGAAGTAGGGCCGATCGTACAGCGCATGCGCTTGCATCAGGGCAACGCCATCGAGCTGCTGCGCGCGTGGCAGGGCACCGCGCCCCAGGTGGTGTACCTGGACCCGATGTTTCCTCACCGAGACAAAAGCGCCCTGGTGAAAAAGGAAATGCGGCTGTTCCGGCCCTTGGTAGGCGATGACCTGGACGCCCCCGCCCTGTTGGAGGCTGCCCTGGCCCTGGCTACGCATCGGGTGACCGTCAAGCGCCCGCGCAAGGCGCCCCCGATCGAAGGCGTGGCGCCGGCCTTGACCCTGGAGGGCAAATCCAGCCGCTATGATATCTACCCCAAAAAATCCCTCAAGCCTGGCGCCTGACCTGCCGCTGTATCAGCGCATCGGGTTAACAAGCACCTGATCAACGCGTACGCGCAGGGGGTGGGGGTCGCTACCATCAAGCGCCACCGGTACAGCCTGGGTGTTGATCCACAGCAGTTGGCCTGCGGCCTCTATGCGCGCGGTCAATGCGTAACGGTGACCAGCGGTCACACGGCCGCGGTCGTAGGTCAGTTCGAACGGCAGAGGTACCTGCGCGCCGGACGGGCCGGTGTAACGGGCCAGGGGCTGCGCAGGGGCGTCGGCCATGGACACGTCGGCCAAGGTTACGCTAAGTACTGCATTTGGCGGCAGGGCGATGCGTTGGAGGTAAAAGGCTTCGCCGCGCAGGGTTTCGGTGGTTGGCCCAGTACTGCAGGCGCCGAGGGCGAGGGTCATCACAAAGGTAGCAAGGCGCTTCACTGGCACACTCCGGTCCGCAAAAGCCTTTACTGTACTGGATGGCCGCAAGGGGCGCAGCCCGAGGTACGAAGGCGTAAGCCCGGCGTCGTGACCGAGCCTTCACCATAGCGACAAATGGCTAGGTATCCGCCGGTGGCGCATTGGCCGGCAGCGCTTCAGGCACGGCGTCGGGCTCACTGGCGGCCAGTTCATCGCTGCGATGCAAGGTGACCTGGCGAATGGACAGCCGTACCTCCGCTGACAGCACCCGTTTGGCCGCGCCTTCGGCCAACTCGCCCAGGCGAGGGTGATAGCCCAGCTTGCCCTCCAGGTTGCGGTGCACCACTTCGGTATCGATCAGCGCCTGGATAAAGTGGCGGAACAGGCTTTTGTCAAAGAACTCCGGCGCGTTGAGGCCATGCAGGATCGACAGCCGCTGCGCCATGACCGTGGCCAGGTCCTCCAAGGCCTCGGCGGTAAGCCCGTATTGGCCATGGTTGAGCAGCAAGGCTGTTGCCATGTAGAAACGCTGCAAGGTCTGGGTGATGCCCCGCGCCAGTAACGTAAGCAACACGAATTGCCGGGAACTGGGCGCTGGCCGCAGGTAGCTGTCGCCGTCTCGGCGTAGCAACCCCTGGGCCACGAACGCCTCTAGCCACTGATCCATAACGGCGTTCAGCGCTTCCACGGGCCAACGGATGAACAGTTCAGCCTGCAGGTACGGGTAAAGCGCCTTGGCGAAACGCAGCACCTGCAGGCGGTCGATGCGCGCAGAACTCTGGAACAAACTGGCCAGCAACGCAGGCAGGGCGAACACATGCAATACGTTATTACGGTAGTAGGTCATCAACACGGCATTCTGCTCATCCAGATACAGAATCCGCCCCAGGGCGTCGGTTTGCTCGGCCACCAAGCCCATGCCTTTGACGTGTGCGATCAGCCCTTGGCCATCACCCTCGGGCAGGGTGGTATAGGGCGAGTAGGGCACAGTGCGCAATAGCGCCAGGAACAGGTCCAGCACCCGCGCCAACGCGCTTTCATCCAGGGCCTGGCGAGCGGTGGACAGCAGCGCCAGGGCTACCAGGTTAGCCGGGTTGATGGCCGCTGCCTCATTGATGCCGCAGGCTACCCGCTCACCCAGGCGTTGGGTGACCTGGTTCAGCCAGGCAGGCTTGAAGTCAGGCGCCGCGGGCTGGGTACGCCACCCCGGTTGTTGGTGTTCGAGAAACTCGGTGAGCTTGATGGGCTCACCGAAGTTGACGGACACCTGGCCAAAGCGCTGCTTAAGGGCACCCACCACTTTGAAGATGTCCAACAGGGATTCTTTTTTCTTGCTGGCCCCCCGAAGTTCACCCAGGTAGGTACGGCCCTCCAGCACCCGTTCATAGCCGATGTACACCGGCACAAACACAATGGGCGTGCGGGAGGAACGCAGGTAACTGCGCAGGGTGATGGCCAGCATGCCGGTCTTCGGTTGCAGCATGCGGCCGGTGCGCGAACGCCCACCTTCCACGAAGTACTCCACCGGAAAGCCTTTGGTGAAGAGTGTGTGCAGGTACTCGTTGAATACGGCGGTGTACAACGGGTTGCCTTTGAAGGTGCGGCGCATGAAGAACGCCCCGCCGCGTCGCAGCAGCCCGCCAATCACCGGCATGTTGAGGTTGATGCCCGCGGCGATATGTGGCGGCGTCAGGCCGTTGCGAAACAGCAGGTAAGACAGCAGCAGGTAGTCGATATGGCTGCGATGGCAGGGCACATAGATCACCTCATGCCCAGGGGCGATGGCCTGTACCTGTTCGACCTGGCTGACCTTGATGCCATCGTAGATCTTGTTCCAGAACCAGCTGAGCACCACCTCCAGAAAGCGAATGGCGGTATAGGTGTAGTCCGAAGCGATCTCGTTGGCATAGCGCAGGGCCTGGCCTTCGGCACGTTCCGGCGTGATGTTCTCGCGGGCGGCTTCATCGGCGATGGCTTGGCGTACCAGGGAGGCATGCACGAGCCCTTTGACCAAGTGGCGGCGATGGGAAATATCCGGCCCGATTACCGCAACGCGTTGTTGGCGGAAGTGCACCCGCAGCAACCGCTGAGCCATGCGCACGGTCAGCGCTGGGCTTTTGCCAGCGTCGACCAGGCTGCGCAGGGAAATCGGCGGGGCGAATTGCACCCGGGTTTTGCGCCCCAGAATCAGCACCGTGATCAAACGGCGCAGGCGCCCGGTCACTGCCCAGCTGTCGGCGAACAACAGTTTCCAGGGGCTGGACTCGCTGTCCGGAGACAAGCCCCAGAACACGCTCACGGGTACGATCAGCGCATCTTCGCCAGGTTGGGCGGTGCAGGCGTTCACCAGCCGCTGCAGCACCGGCGGCGCGCCGCGTTTATCCTGGCGGCCCAGCCAATCGGGTGCAGGCGTCAGGTAGAAGAACGCGCGCGCTTCAAGGGTTGGCCCTAGGGCGACCGGCAATGCCGGGCGGGGCAGGCCCAGGCGCGCGCACTCATGGTCGACCACCGCCAGGTCCGTAACGGCCGGGCTGTCCAGCACGTAGATGATCGCTTTGCTACGGTCCAGGCTGGCGCCGGTGCCTGGGTTGATGGTTTCCGAGCGTACCCATAGGTAAAGGGTGCGGCGCAGTAAACTGAATGCGAGGCGGTGCAGCACAGAAGGGGTCATACGGGGTTGCTCGGGTAGGCGGTAAAGGAAGGCCTGCGGTACTTAGGTGCGCCAGGTGATTTCCTGCTCTCCATCAGCGCTAACCCGGATCCAGCGGTCAGCGTCTTCCTCGCCTTCTTCCTCCACCCAGCCACCAGGGGCGCAGCGCACTTCCACGCCCAGCGCCAGATGCGCGGCACGAGCACAGGCCAGGTCGTCCGCCCAGGGTGTTTGCTCGCTTTCCAGGTACAGGCTGTTCCATTTGCCAACGGCCATCGGCACCCAGGTCACCGGTACGTGGGCAGCCATGCACTTCCACACGTACCCCTTTTGCGCCCAAGGGGTGCAAGGGCCCAGCGCGCTGGTCAGCCAGGCTGTGATCGCCCTATGGTCGACGTCGGCGTCCTTCAGGTAGATCTCGATATCCGGTTGCTGCATGGTGGGCTCGCTGAGTTGAAAAATCATTGCGCCAAAGCCGAGCTGCCTGGCCCGGCGACGAAGTAATCGTAACGCATCGAAACCGTCACCGTGAAAGGCCCAGGATGGTCGATCACCGCTTGCCGCCGCGGGGCACTGGCGCGCCAGCCGTGGGGGGTCATGGCCAATAGGTTCGCACGGCTTGCGCCGTCGATCAGGCGCAGGCGGTAGGTCAGCACTTCGGTGTGAACCAAACCCATGCCCTCGGGCACTCGGGCCAGGTGTTTATCGTCCACATAATCGCGCACTTCGTCGTACAGCGCCTGGCGCAGCTCCATCAGGTGGTCGCGGGTAGGGCCTACCCGCATCAGACCGCCCCCAGGGGTCAGCAGGCGCCGCGCTTCTATCCAATCCAGCGGGCTGAACACACTGGCGATAAAGTCGCAGCTGGCATCGGCCAAGGGCACCCGAGCCATGCTGGCAACCAGCCAACTGACCCCTGGCGCACGTCGACAGGCCCGTTTCACCGCCTCACGGGAAATATCCAGCGCATAGCCGTCCGCCTGGGGTAGGGCCTGGGCGATTTGCGCAGTGTAATAGCCTTCGCCGCAACCAATGTCCAACCAGCGCCCGGGGTGGCGCTGATGGGCCAGTTCGGCCAGGCGCTCGGCCACGGGTGCGTAATGGCCCTCTTGCAGAAACGCCCGGCGGGCGTCGACCATGGCCTGGTTATCGCCAGGGGCGCGGCTGTTCTTGTGCTGCACGGGCAACAGGTTGAGGTAGCCCTGGCGGGCGCGGTCGAACCTATGCCCTGCTGGGCAGGCAACGCCGTTGCTGGCGCTGGCCAGGGGCGCCGAACACAATGGGCAAGTGAGCATCAGGCGAGCAACTTCACGAGGGTGTGGTAGTAAATGTCCGTCAGCACGTCCAGGTCGCTGGCCAGTACCCGCTCATCTACCTGGTGAATGGTGGCGTTCACCGGGCCCAGCTCTACTACTTGGGTGCCAAGGGTCGCGATGAACCGGCCGTCGCTGGTGCCGCCGCTGGTGGATGGCGTGGTGTCGCGCCCGGTCACCTTTTTAATGGCCCCGGCCACCGCGCCAAGCAGTTCGCCAGGCTGGGTGAGGAACGGCAAGCCAGACAATGCCCAGTCGATGTGCCAGTCCAGGCCGTGCTGGTCCAATAGGCTGGTCACCCGCGCCTGTAGGCCCTCTACCGTGGACTCGGTGGAAAAGCGGAAGTTGAACACCACGGTCAGCTCGCCGGGAATCACATTGGTCGCGCCGGTGCCGCCATTGATATTGGAAATTTGAAAGCTGGTCGGCGGGAAGAAGGCATTGCCATCGTCCCAGTGCTCGGCGGTCAGAGCCACCAACGCGGGCGCGGCCAGGTGGATAGGGTTGCGCGCCAAGTGCGGGTAGGCCACGTGGCCCTGTTTTCCGCGCACGCGCAGGGTAGCGCCGAGGGAGCCGCGGCGGCCGTTCTTGACCACGTCACCCACCAGGGCCGTGCTCGAGGGCTCGCCCACGATGCACCAGTCCAGCCGCTCCTGGCGCGCCGCCAAGCGTTCGACCACCGCCTTGGTGCCGTGGTGCGCCGGGCCTTCTTCGTCACTGGTGATCAAAAAGGTAATGGCGCCACGATGGCTGGGGTAATCCCGCACGAAGCGCTCCGCTGCCACCACCATGGCTGCCAGGCTGCCTTTCATGTCCGCCGCGCCGCGGCCGCAGAGCATGCCATGTTCATCGATCAGCGCATCGAAAGGCGCATGTTGCCAGTCCTGGGCTGGGCCAGTGGGCACTACGTCAGTGTGCCCGGCAAAGCACAATACCGGCCCCTCGTGTTGGCCGTGGCGCGCCCAGAAGTTATCTACGTCCTCTATGCGCATGGGTTCCAGGTCAAAGCCCGCGGCGGCCAGGCGTTGCATCATCAGGCCTTGGCAGTCGGCATCCAGGGGGGTGATGGACGGGCGCCGGATCAGCTCGCAGGCCAGAGCGAGGGTAGGCGAAAGATCAGCGGCGGCCGTCATGGGGTACTCCGGGCAAGGCGGTAAAAAGGCCGAGTATGTTAAAGCAAAAACGCCGCCCCGGCGCCCCCGCTCGGAGCTAGGCGTCGCCCAGGGCGACCTTGGCTGCGCGCCGGAGCGACGGAGCCGCGGAAATCAACGCCATGGTCACCGCTGCCAGATAGGGCAAGGCTTGCACCAGCAGCATCACCAGCCACCAGCGTGCATCTGAGTTCGGCAAACCTTGGGCCAGGCAGATGCCGGTGGCGGCCCCTAAAAGCAATAGCGCCACGTACAGTTCCTCCCGCGCCTCGCTCAGGGCCTTTATCAAGCCGGATCGATGCGCAAGCTTTGGGGTGCGCACGAAAGGCATGCTCTGGGTGAGCAGCCCATACAGCACTGCCTTGCCGATGGTATGAGACAGCGCAAGCCCCGCTACGGCCGCCCACAGTGCTCGGCCCAGGGGCATGTTCAGGTTGCGTTTGTACAGAAACAACGTTTTGCTCACTTTGAAGGCAAACAGCGCCAAGGGTGGAATGGCGAAAATCAGCAGCGGCGGCTCCACCCGGTTCGGCACGATGATCATGGCCCCGGACCACAGCAGCGCGCCAAAGGTAAAGAAGATGTTCATGCCATCGGCGATCCACGGCAGCCAGCCGGCCACGAAATGGTATCGCTGGCCTTGGCTCAAGTGCCCGTCACGCCCCAGCAACAAGGCGCGGGCGTGGCGTTTGAGGATCTGCACTGCCCCATAGGCCCAGCGTGAGCGCTGTTTCTTGAACGCGCTAAAGGTATCGGGCATCAGCCCTTGGCCATAGCTGCGCAGGTGATAGGCCGCCGACAGCCCTGCCTCGAACACCCGCAGCCCCAGTTCGGCGTCTTCACAGATGCACCAGTGTGCCCAGCCCAGGCGGTCGAGCACCTCGCGGCGCACGAGGGTCATGGTGCCATGCTGGATGATCGCGTCGCGGTCATTACGCGTCACCATGCCGATATGAAAAAACCCCTGATATTCGGCATAGCACAGCCGCTTGAACAGGCTCTCGGCCTGGTCGCGGTAGTCTTGCGGGCTTTGCACGATGGCGATGCAAGGGTCGGCGAAATGCGGAACCATGTGCTTGAGCCAATCGGGGTGCACGCAGTAATCAGCGTCCACCACTGCCACTACCTCGGCATCCGCTGCCGTGTGGCCCAGCAAAAAATTAAGTGCGCCCCCTTTAAAGCCTTCGAGGGGCGTTTGGTGGAAGAACCGAAAGCGCGGCCCCAGGGTTGTGCAATGGGCTTGTACCGGCAGCCATACAGCAGGGTCCTGGGTATTGTTGTCGATCACCAGTACTTCGAAGTCTGGATAATCCAAGGCCGCCAGGGCGTCCAGGGTCGCATTGACCATGGCCGGGGGTTCGTTATAGCAAGGCAAGTGGATGGACACCTTCGGCCGTGGTGCCTGCTCGTCAAGAACCGGCGCGAACGGCCGGCGGCGCTTGCGGGTCCACACCGCTTCGGCCAGTTCATGAGCTTCGGTCAGTAACACGATAGACACGCCTACGACCCCCAGCGCCAACAGGGCACCCACGATCAGGCTGAACCAAGTGCTGTACTGTTGGCTGTAGTCATAGGCAATCCACACCAGCACCGACCCACATAAGAAGGCAATAAAGGTCAGGAAGGTACGGCCCCGCTGGCGCAATGCCGAGCCGTCGATCAACAGCAGGGCCAGGGCCAATAGCGCCAGTACCGCCGACGCGGTAGCCAGTAGGCGCCATTGAGGAATCGCCACCACCGGGCCTTCGAAATTGAATTTGGCCTGCCGCTGTGCGTTGAACACGCCCCAATAAGCACCTACGGCGCCTTCGTCGCTGGCCTTCCAAGGCTGGTCGTAGGCCTCTATCACAAAGTAGTCATAGCCCCTGCGGTTAAGGCTATTGACCAGCTTGCGCAGGTACACCGCCTGGTCCGCCTGGTTGGCGTCGGCGCCGCCGCGCATACGGCCATTGCTGGGCCAGCCCACTTCCGACAACAACAACTGTTTTTTCGGAAATTGCTCGCGTAGCTCCCGGGCGCGGTCCAGTACGAACTGCCCGGCGGCGTCCACCTCTATAAATTCCCAGTACGGCAGGATATGGGCTGCGATCAGGTCTACATGGTTGGCCAACGCCGGGTTGTGCGCCCAGATATGCCATTGCTCCGAGGTAGTGACCGGTACCTTCACCGCCGCGCGCACCCGGTCCAGGTAGACCATCAGTTGCTCGGGTGTGACCTCTTCGCGGAACAGTGCCTCGTTGCCCACCACTACCCGGACCACGCTCCGGTAACGGTTGGCCAACTCAATACCCGTGGCGACTTCCTGCTCATTGCGAGCCATGTCATTGCCGATCCAGATCCCTAGGGTAATCTGTAACCCGGCTTCTTGCGCGAGCCGAGGAATGTCAGCTTGGCTACCGGCTACCGAATAGGTACGCAGGCTCTCGGTGTAGTGGGCCAGTTGCTCAAGGTCTTGGCGTATTTCGTCATCGGAAGGGTAGCGGCCTGCTTGAGGGTTTTGGCCAAGCTGAAACGGCGAGTACGAAAACCCCGAGATCCGGTCCGGCCAGGCTGGGGCCGACAGAGGGCGGTTAACCATCGCCCAACAGCCGATGAACAGGGCGGCGATGGCCATGACTGTAACCAGGTTCAGGCCTAACTTGCGGGTGGGCATTAACGACAACGTCCTTGCTTATTCTCAACAGCTGAAACCAACCGGCGGCGAAAGTTGCTTGGGGGTGGTGAATATCGGCTTTCCCTTCGCCTTGGCGCCGGTGCCCGTATAATTGCCGCCTGTTTTAAGAGGTACGGCAATGAGCAGTGATGATCCAAGGTTTGGCGGGGTTGCCCGCTTATATGGGGTACAAGGGCTGGCCCGTTTGCAGGCGGCCCATGTGGCCGTGGTGGGTGTGGGCGGCGTGGGTTCGTGGGCGGCCGAGGCTCTGGCGCGCAGCGGGGTAGGGGAGATTTCGCTGTTTGACCTGGACGACGTGTGCGTAAGCAATACCAACCGCCAGTCCCATGCCCTGGAGGGCACCCTGGGGCAACCGAAGGTAGAGGTGCTTGCCCAGCGCCTGCGGGCGATCAACCCGGCCTGCACGGTGCACGCGGTGGTGGATTTCGTCACCGCCGATACGCTGGCGCAGTACCTTACCGCTGAGCTGGACTACGTAATCGACTGCATTGACAGCGTGAACGCCAAAGCGGCGGTGATTGCTTGGTGCAAGCGGCGCAAGCTGCCGGTGGTCACCACCGGCGGGGCAGGCGGGCAGGTGGACCCTACGCAGATAGGCATCTGCGACCTGAACCGCACCTGGAATGACCCCCTTGCCTCCAAAGTACGCTCCCTGCTGCGGCGCGATTATGGCTTTTCCCGCAATACCTCGCGCAATTACGGCGTGCCTTGCGTGTATTCCACCGAACAGCTGCGCTATCCCTCAGCTGACGGTGGCGTGTGTTCCAGTAAGGCCTTTGTGGGCGAGGGCGTGCGGCTGGACTGCGCCGGGGGCTTTGGCGCGGTGATGATGGTCACCGCTACATTCGGCATGGTGGCTGTTAGCAAGGTAGTGGAGAAGCTGGTAGCCGGCGCGCGGCGGCCATCGGAGCGGCCGCTGCCGCTATCAGTGTAGGAGCTGGCGTTAGCCAGCGAACAAGGTTGGCAACGTTGTGCCATGGGGCATACGGCCCTGTTCGCCAGCTTCGCTGGCTCCTACAGCGAGGGTGTTATTCGTTCACCAACGTTTGTATACGTTGCAACACGGCATGGAGCCCGTTGCTGCGGGAGGGGGTGAGCTGGCGTTGCAGGCCCAGCTCGGCAAACCAGGGCTGGAGGTCCAGTTGCAGCAAGGCTGTAGGCTCCAGGTTATTGATCCTCGCCAATAGCAACGCCAGCAAGCCTCGCAGCAGGCGCGCGTCGCTATAGGCGCGGAATCGCCAGACACCGTTTTCCTTTTCGCCCGCCAACCACACCAGGCTTTCACACCCCATTACCCGGTTAGCCTCGGTACATTCGTTTGGCGCCAAAGGCGCCAGCCGCTCGCCTTCCTGCATCAACAGCCGTGCCCGCGCTTCCCAAGAGTTGCAACCGGCAAAACGCTCTCTGGCCTCGAGGGCCAAGGCCGGCAGGTTCATCTCAATAGCTCCAGAGCGCGATCCAGGGCGTCGAAGAAACGCAGCAGGTCATCCGCTTCGTTGTACAAAGCCAGAGAGACCCGAATGGCGCCATCGAGCCCCAGGGTGTTAAACAGCGGCTGAGCGCAATGAGTGCCCACGCGCACGGCGATGCCTTGATCCGTCAACAGATGCGCGAGGTCCGCGTTATGTACATCTTTCACCACGAAGCTGGCTAGGGCGGCGTCGGGCGCGCCTAATACACGAACGCCTTCGCGATCCCCGAGACCACGTAGCAGGTGCTGATGAAGACACTGTTCGTGATCGCTGACCGCTCGCTCATCCAACGAGCCGAGCCAATCCAGGGTAGCGCCGAGTGCAATGATATTGCCAACGGGCGGGGTACCGGCTTCGAACCCCAGCGGGGCAGGGTGAAAGCTGGCGTCGTGGTAGGTGGCCTGATGGACCATTTCACCGCCAAACTGCCAATGCTTCAACTTGCCCAAGGCTTCGCCCCGGCCATAAAGCACGCCTACACCATCCGGGCCGTAGAGTTTATGGCTGGAAAACACATAAAAGTCGCAGCCCAACGCGGCCAGGTTCTGCCGCCCGTGCACCACCCCCTGAGCGCCGTCCACGATCGATAGTGCCCCCTGTTCTCGGCCCATGGCCACCAGCTGCTCCACGGGTTGGCGCGTGCCTAGCACATTGGATAATTGGCTGACGGCCAACAATCGTGTACGCGGGCCAATGAGCGTGTTCGCCCTGGCCAGGTCGATCCGACCATCGGTGCCCAGTGGCAGGATGACCAACCGCGCATTGCGCCGACGCGCGAGCTGCTGCCAGGGTAAGAGGTTGGCGTGGTGTTCCAGAGCGCTTACGGCGATCTCATCGCCGCTGGCCAGCTGATCTTCCAACCCATAGGCCAACAGGTTGATCGCCGAGGTAGCACCCTGGGTGAAGATGACCTGGGAGGGTGAACCCGCCTGGACCCACTGGGCGGTTTTTTCCCGACAGGCCTCGAACGCCTGGGTGGCCAAGGCGCCGGGCAAGTGCTGAGCCCGGTGCACGTTGGCGGCGCCATGCAGGTAGTAATGGTTCAGCGCATCCAGCATGGCCTGAGGCTTCTGGGTCGTGGCGGCGCTGTCCAGGTAGGTTTGCTGCTGCCGTTCAAGGGCAGCCAGCGCGGGGAAATCCCCCCGCCATGGAGAACGTTGAACCATGTTCGGGCCCTGGCACTGGGCGGCGTGCGCCGCCACGGTATGCCTGATCAGTTGTGCGCGTGCAACGCGTGGTTGAGCTCGATAGCCGATTTGTGGGTTTTACATTCCACCGCACCGGTTTCGGAGTTGCGGCGGAACAGCAAATCGCTTTGCCCAGCGAGTTCTCGTGCTTTGACAACCTTCACCAACTGATTGGCGCCGTCCAGCAGGGCCACCTTGGTGCCGGCGGTGATGTACAGGCCTGCTTCCACGGTGTTGCGGTCGCCCAGGGGAATGCCGATACCTGCGTTTGCACCGATCAGGCAGCCTTCACCGACCTTGATGACGATATTGCCACCACCGGACAGCGTGCCCATGGTGGAGCAGCCACCACCCAGGTCAGAGCCCTTGCCCACGAAGACGCCCGCCGACACGCGGCCTTCGATCATGCCGGGGCCTTCGGTGCCAGCGTTAAAGTTGACGAAGCCTTCATGCATGATGGTGGTGCCTTCGCCGATATAGGCACCGAGGCGCACCCGCGCGGAGTCAGCGATACGCACGCCAGTCGGCACCACGTAATCGGTCATTTTCGGGAATTTATCCACTGAGAACACGTCCAGCGACTTGCCCTTGAGGCGCGCTTCCAACTGGCGGGCGCTTAGCTCGGCCAGGTCGATGGCGCCTTCGCTGGTCCAGGCCACGTTGGGCAACAGTGGGAAGATGCCCGCCAGGTTCAGGCCGTGGGGGCGAGCCAGGCGATGAGACAGTAGGTGCAGCTTCAGGTAAGCCTCGGGCGTGGAGGTCAGCGGCGCGTCTTCGGCCAGCAAGGTAGCCACCAGGGGCTTTTGGCTCTCGGCCAGGCGGGTAAGCAAGGCGGCCTGGGTGGGCTCGATGGCCTTGAGGGCTTCGGCCAGTTGCGAGGCCTGGGTGGCGCCAAAGGCGATGGCTTCGTTGCCGCCGGTGTAACCCAGCACTTTGGCCAGGGCATCGACCAGCGCCGGCGCCGGCGCCATCAAAGGCTGTGCGTAGAAGACTTCCAGCCATGCGCCTTGGCGGTTTTGAGTGCCAACGCCAAAGCCGAGGCTGAACAGGGAAGTGGTCATAAGGTATTCCTCTTGAAGGCGGGGCCGGCTGATCAGCTCAGGGCCGCCGCGTAGTGATCGGGTTTGAAGCCCACCAGGGTTCGCTCACCAAGGTCGAGCACGGGGCGCTTGATCATCGACGGCTGCGCAAGCATCAATTCGATGGCCTTGGCCTGATCAAGGTCGGCCTTTTGAGCATCCGAGAGTTTGCGGAAGGTCGTGCCCGTACGGTTGAGGATGGTTTCCCAACCGTGGTCGCCGCACCAGCGCTGGAGGTGTTCGCGGTCGATGCCTGCGGTTTTGTAGTCATGAAAGCCATAGGCGATGCCTCGCTCATCCAACCAGCCGCGAGCTTTTTTCACGGTGTCGCACGCCTTGATGCCGTAAAGAGTGTAAGCCATGTAAGTGAAGCGGCGGCCGTGGGCCCCAGCTTGCTCCTATGTAGGGGGTTGGGAATTATGCGGCATCGCTGCAGCCTACGCCATGACCAAGTGGTCTCAATCTGTACCCGCGGAAAGGGGATACGTGGCCAAGCCGGCCTGAGATCTCACATTCGACTTAAAATATTTTTTTATATTTTTATAAATAATTATGGTAATTAAATGATTCACGAATTACGCGCGTAAATAGATAAGTTGCTATAAGGCTCCATGTGTTTCTGAATCTTTATCTATGGGTTTTATAGGACTTTTCAATTACAGCTCTCAGCTGTGGGCTCTCTAGGATGACATGGCTTCATCACCAACGAATCCATGAGGGATCACATGAAACTCACTCGTTTAAGTGGCCAGGCGCTAGGCATTGTTGCCTTCGGCGCGCTTACCGTCACGTCGGCTTATGCCGATACCTTGACCCGCGACAACGGCGCAGCGGTTGGCGATAACCAGAACTCACAAACCGCGGGCGCCAACGGCCCGGCGCTGTTGCAAGATGTGCAGTTAATCCAAAAACTTCAACGCTTCGACCGCGAGCGCATTCCAGAGCGCGTGGTGCACGCTCGCGGTACTGGCGTCAAAGGTGAATTCACCGCTACCGCCGACCTGTCTGAGCTGACCAAGGCGCGGGTTTTCCGCGCGGGTGAACACACGCCAGTGTTCGTACGTTTCTCGGCCGTGGTACATGGCAACCACTCGCCAGAAACCCTGCGTGACCCCCGTGGTTTCGCCACCAAGTTTTATACCGCCGATGGCAACTGGGACTTGGTAGGTAACAACTTCCCAACCTTCTTTATTCGTGATGCCATCAAGTTCCCGGACATGGTCCATGCGTTCAAGCCAGATCCACGCACTAACTTGGACGACGACTCTCGGCGTTTCGATTTCTTCTCCCACGTCCCAGAAGCTACCCGTACGCTAACCCAGCTTTACTCTAACGAGGGCACCCCGGCCGGTTATCGTTTCATGGACGGCAACAGCGTTCACGCCTATAAGCTAGTGAATGCCAAGGGCGAAGTGCATTACGCCAAATTCCATTGGAAAAGCCTGCAGGGGGTCAAGAACCTAGACCCTGCTGAAGTCGCCAAGGTGCAAGGCAAGGACTACAGCCATATGACCAATGACCTGGTCAATGCCATCAAGCAGGGGGATTACCCCAAGTGGGACCTGTATGTGCAGGTGCTCAAGCCCGAGCAGCTGTCGACCTTTGACTTCGACCCCTTGGACGCCACGAAAATCTGGCCAGACGTACCCGAGCGTAAAATTGGGCAGATGGTCCTGAACAAGAACGTGGATAACTTCTTCCAAGAAACCGAGCAAGTGGCCATGGCACCGGCCAACCTGGTACCTGGGATCGAGCCCTCCGAAGACCGTTTGCTGCAAGGGCGGATCTTCGCCTACGCCGACACCCAGCTGTATCGCGTGGGTACCAATGGCCTGAGCCTGCCTGTGAACCGCCCTCGGGTCGCGGTCAACAATGGCAACCAGGATGGCGCCATGAACGCTGGTCACACCACCACGGGCGTGAATTACGAGCCTAGCCGGTTGAACCCTCGCCCTGCTGACGACAGCGCGCGTTACAGCCAGCTGCCTCTAAACGGCGCAACTCAACAAAAGAAGATCCAACGAGAGCAAAACTTCAAGCAGGCCGGTGACCTGTACCGCTCCTACAGCAAGAAGGAGCGCGCGGATTTGATCCAGAGTTTCGGCGAGTCCCTGGCCACCACCGATACTGAAAGCAAGCACATCATGCTTTCTTATCTGTACAAGGCCGACCCTGAATACGGCACTGGGGTTACCAAAGTGGCCAAGGGCGACCTGGCTAAGGTGCAAGCCCTGGCTTCCCAGCTGAAGGACTGACCCACCAGGGCCCGCCGGCATGATCGCGGCGGGCCCGCACATGGACATACCGCTATGAAACCCTTGATTCTGTGGTTATTGCTGGCTGTTCCAGCGATGGCCCTAGCCGTGCCTGTACCAAACAGCGATACCCAGGCCCAGTTGCGCCAGCTGTACTTCGAAGCGGCCCGTGAGGGTAATGCCGACATGCTAGAGGCCTTTGTCGAGGCTCACTTCAACCTGAACATTCAGGACGAGAAAGGCTACACGGGGCTGATTCTGGCGGCCTACCACGGTCATCAGGCGGCGGTGGAGCAATTGCTCGCGGCGGGCGCGGACCCTTGCGCTCAGGATGCCCGAGGCAATACGGCCCTGATGGGCGCGATCTTTAAGGGGGAGTTGAGCATTGCACGGCGGCTAGTCAACGCCGACTGTTCACCCGACCAGCGTAACCAGAATGGCCAAACCGCTGCCATGTACGCGGCGCTGTTCCAACGCCAAGACATCCTCAGCGCCCTGGCAGCCAAAGGCGCGGACCTCAAGGCCCGCGATGCGCTGGGCAATAGCGTGGACGGTTTGGCCCAGGGGCAGTTTCAATCGCTACCCCCGCGCTAACGTGCTTAGCGGGCTTGGACGAAGGCGCGGATGCGCTCGGCGGCTTCGATGCACTCGGCCAAAGGCGCGACCAATGCCATGCGCACGCGATTGGCGCCTGGGTTCACGCCATCGACTTCTCGCGACAGATAAGAGCCAGGTACTACGGTCACGTGCTGCTGGCAGAACAGCTCTCGGCAGAAGGCTTCATCGCCCATGGGCACGCCCGCCCACAGATAAAACCCGCCGTCGGGGCGCTGTACATCCAGTACGGGGGCGAGAATACCTAGCACCGCATCGAATTTTTCCCGGTACAGGGCGCGGTTGGCGCGTACATGGGCTTCATCCTGCCAGGCCGCCAGGCTCGCCAACTGGGTAGGAATGGACATGGCGCAACCGTGGTAGGTCCGGTACAGCAAGAACGCCTTGAGGATGTCCGCATCCCCAGCCACGAACCCCGAGCGCAACCCTGGCAGGTTGGACCGCTTGGACAAACTGTGGAACACCACGCAGCGCTTGAAATCCTCTCGCCCTAGCTCGGCACAGGCGCTCAGCAACCCTGGAGGCGGAGCACCCTCGTCGAAGTACAGCTCGCTGTAGCATTCATCGGCGGCAATGATGAAGTCGTGCTCATCCGCCAGGGCGATCAGCGCTTTCAAGGTGTCCATGGGGATCAATGCCCCGGTGGGGTTGCCGGGCGAGCACAGGAACAGCACTTGGCAACGGGCCCAGGTGTCAGCGCAAACAGCGCTGAAATCCGGGTTGAAGCCATGGGCTTCCAGGCACGGCAGGTAATGGGGCTGTACGCCAGCCAGAATCGCCGCGCCTTCGTAGATTTGATAGAAGGGATTTGGGCTGACGATCAGCCCATCCTGGTCGCGCTCGGCGACTGTTTGCACAAACGCGAACAAGGCTTCGCGGGTACCGTTTACTGGCAGCACATGCCGCGTGGGGTCTAGCCAGGCACTGGGCACTCCGAAACGCTGAGCGCACCAATGCGCAATCGCTTCGCGTAACGCTGGCAGCCCTGCGGTGGTGGGGTAAACCGCAAGCTGGTCGAGGTTATCGGCAAGCGCCTTGGCCACGAACGCCGGGGAGGCGTGCTTGGGTTCGCCAATGGACAAGGCAATGTGCGCCAAACCCGCCGGGGCCTGCGCCCCAGCCAGCAGGGCACGAAGCTTTTCGAAGGGGTAGGGCTGCAGTTGGGTAAGGGCGTGATTCATCGGGCTTAAATGCTCAATCGGTCTAGTTCTATGGCAACGGGCTTGCTCACGCTCAGTTGCTCGACGATAGCGTCCTGCAATCTCGCGCACAGCTGGGGGTCGGCCAGGGGCTGGTTATGGGCGTCAGTCAGGAAGAATACGTCTTCCACCCGCTCGCCCAAGGTGGCGATTTTCGCGTTCTGCAACGACAGGTCGAATTCCAGGAAGATCTTGCCCAGGCGTGCCAGCAGCCCGGGGCGGTCCGGCGCGCTGAGCTCCAGAATGGTCACTGGCCGCTGAGCATCGGTATGGATGGTGACTTGGGGCGCGAAGGCAAAGTGCTTGAGCTGCCGGGGCACCCGCCGTTGGATGATAGTGGGGTAGTCGTCCGGGTTGCGCAGCGCTTCGGTCAGCCCATCGCGGATGTGCTGAATACGTTGAGGATTGTGCCCGATCGATTCGCCGTCGTTGTCCAGCACAATGTAGGTGTCCAGCGTGAACTGGCTGCTGGACGTGATGACGCGGGCGTCATGGATGTTCAGGTTGAGCTGGTCCATCGCTGCCACGGTCACCGCGAAGAAGTCGTGCTGGTCTGGCGCATAGATGAAGATCTGGCTGGCGCCTTCAAAGTCTCGCTGGGTGGTTTCCCGAATCAGTACCAGCGGCCCGGCATCGACAGGCTGTTGCAAAATGGCATCCGTGTGCCAGGCCACGTCAGCGGCGGTATGGCGCAGGAAGTAATCGTCCCCCAACTGGCTCCACAGCTGCTCCACGTCGTCCGGGTCGTTACCGCCTCTGACCAGGATATCCAGAGCCGCGGCCTGGGTGCGGCGGATCTGCTCTTCCCGGTCCAGCGGGTTCTCCAGGCCGCGACGCAGGGCGCGCTTGGTCTCTGTGTAGAGCTGACGCAGCAAGCTGGCCCGCCATGAGTTCCACAGGCTTGGGTTGGTCGCGTTGATGTCCGCCACCGTCAGCACATAGAGGTAATCCAAGTGAACTTCATCGCCCACCAATTGAGCGAAGTCATGGATCACCTGAGGGTCGGACAAATCCTTGCGCTGGGCCGTGGTGGACATCACCAGGTGGTGCTGTACCAGCCACACGACCAACCGGCTGTCCCACGGCGGCAACTGGTGGCGCGCGCAGAAGGCTTGCGCGTCCACGGCGCCCAGCTCGGAGTGGTCACCGTTACGGCCCTTGCCAATGTCGTGATACAGGCCGGCGATATAAATAAGCTCAGGCTTGGGCAGCCGCCCCATGACCTTGCTGGCCAGTGGAAACATCTCGGAAATGGGCGTGTACTGCAGCTTGCGCAAATGCTTGATGAGGTTGAGCGTGTGCGCGTCCACGGTATAGATGTGGTACAGGTCGTGTTGCATCTGCCCAACGATATGACCGAATTCCGGCAAGTAGCGCCCCAGGATCCCGTAGCGGTTCATCCGCCGCAGGTTGCGATGGATGCCGATCTCGCACTTGAACAGCTCGATGAACAGGCTGGTGTTGCGGATATCATGGCGGAAGCTGTCATCGATCAGGTGGCGGTGCTCACGCAGCAGGCGAATGGTATCGGCCCGCACCCCTTTGATATTCGGGTTTTGCGCCATCAGCACAAACACTTCAAGAATAGCGAAAGGGAAGCGCTTGAATACCGTAGGCGCAGTGGCTTCGATGTAACCGTCATGCAATTGGAAGCGGTTGTTGATCGGCTGCAGCGAGGTGCCGGTGTCGGCAGCCAGCAGTTCTTCCTCGAAGTGCTGAATGATCAGGTCGCTCAGCTCGGCAATGCGCATTACCACCCGGTAGTACTGTTGCATCAGCGCTTCGATGGCAAGCTTCGCGTCGCTGTCTTCGTAGCCTAGAAGCTTTGCGATACTCCGTTGGTAATCGAACAGCAGGCGGTCTTCGGAGCGCCCGGCCAGCATGTGCAGGGCGTAGCGCACCTTCCAGAGAAACTCCTGGGAGGCGGCCAGCAGGTCGCTTTCGTTCTCCAGCAAAAAGCCCTGGCCCGCCAATGCTTGAAGGTTGAGCGTGCCGTACTGACGGCGGGCTACCCAGAGGATGGTCTGGATATCTCGCAGCCCGCCTGGCGAGCCCTTGACGTTAGGCTCGAGGTTGTACTCGGTATCGTTGTACTTATGGTGGCGGGCCGTCTGCTCGGCGCGCTTGGCCAGAAAGAACGCCTTGCTCGGCCACATGCGGTCGGGGGCGGTGACTTCCAGCATGCGCTTGCGCAACCGTTCGGGGCCGGCAATGGTACGGCACTCCATCAGGTTGGTGATCACCGTCAGGTCTGCCTCGGCTTCCTGGGCGCACTCCTGCACCGAACGCACGCTTTGCCCCACTTCCAGGCCGATGTCCCACAACAAGGTAAGAAACCGCTCGATGGAATCACGAAACAGTTCGTGATCGGCGTTCTCCAGCAGGATCAGCAGGTCGATGTCCGAATACGGATGGAGTTCGCCTCGGCCATAGCCGCCTACGGCCACCAGGGCGATATCCGCCTCCGCGCTCCAGTCAAACTGGGCCCATGCCTGCTGCAGGAGGTTGTCCACGAACCAGGCGCGGTCTTCTATCAGGCGGCGGATGTTTCGGCCACTGGCGAAACGGGCGTTCAGCACGTCCCGTGCCTGGCGGATGGCTTTCTTGAAGGCCGTCACGGGGCTGGCCTTGAGCGCCAGCTCCGCCTGGAACTGGCCGCGATCGAACAACTCCGGGTCCACTTGCGGCATGACGGCCTTCCTTCTATCGATATGACCCGCGTAACGTTCAGCGGGCCGAGGTGCGTGGCAGGGTGTCGTCACCGCGCAGGGTCAGGATTTCATAGCCATCGGCCGTCACCAGAATGGTGTGCTCCCACTGGGCCGACAACTTGCGGTCCTTGGTGATCGCGGTCCAGCCATCGCCCAGCAGGCGGGTATCGGCCTTGCCTTGGTTGATCATCGGCTCGATGGTGAAGATCATGCCTTCCTTGAGCTCCACGCCAGTACCGGCGCGCCCGTAATGCAATACCTGAGGCTCTTCGTGGAACACCTTGCCGATGCCATGGCCGCAGTATTCGCGCACCACCGAAAAGCCGTTTTTCTCGGCGTGCTTCTGGATCACCTCGCCGATATCACCCAGATGGGCACCGGGGCGCACCAGCTCGATGCCTTTATACAGGCACTCCTGGGTGACCTTCGACAAACGCTCGGCCCACTCCGGCACGTTTCCCACATGGAACATGCGGCTGGTGTCGCCATGATAGCCCTCCTTGATCACGGTAATGTCGATGTTCAGCACATCGCCATCCTTCAACGGCTTTTCGTTGGGAATGCCATGGCATACCACGTGATTGAGGGACGTACAGATGGACTTGGGGAAGCCTTTGTAGTTGAGCGGCGCGGGAATGGCGCCCTGTTCATTGACGATGTAGTCGTGGCAGAGGCGGTCCAGCTCATCGGTGGTGACCCCAGCCTTGACATGGGGCTCGATCATCTCCAGCACTTCAGCGGCCAGGCGGCCGGCGATGCGCATTTTTTCGATGTCCTCGGGGGTTTTGATGGTTACGGTCATACAGGCTCTCTGGGCACCATCGGTGCAAGTAAATAATCGCAAAGAGGGCAATTCTACCATAGCCGTGCCGGGGGAGGCCTCGGTGGGGGCCGGCAATGATGTGGAGGGGCGGGGGCCAGGTTTTCAGCGGTTTCTCTTTGCCGTGTTGTGTGATATAAAGTGCGCCGCTTTGCGGGGGTACCCCCGCTGGGCTTAAACCCACACACGTATCGACACAGTGACCTGGGTGCCGAGGCCGCGAGGGCTCGGTTGGTTCATTGGGATACGTGGAGGCCTAACCCGACTTATCAAGGAACTATCATGTCCCAAGTCAACATGCGCGATATGCTGAAGGCCGGTGTGCACTTCGGCCACCAGACCCGTTACTGGAACCCGAAAATGGGCAAGTTCATTTTCGGCGCGCGCAACAAGATCCACATCATCAACCTTGAAAAAACCCTGCCGATGTTCAACGAAGCACTGAGCTTCGTCGAGAAGCTGGCCCAGGGCAAAAACAAGATCCTGTTCGTTGGTACCAAGCGTTCCGCTGGCAAGATCGTCTCCGAAGAAGCAGCGCGTTGCGGCTCGCCTTACGTCGACCATCGCTGGTTGGGCGGCATGCTGACCAACTACAAAACCATCCGCGCATCGATCAAGCGTCTGCGTGACCTGGAAACCCAGGCGGAAGATGGCACCTTCACCAAGCTGACCAAAAAAGAAGCGCTGATGCGCACTCGCGATCTGGAAAAACTGGATCGCAGCCTGGGTGGTATCAAGGACATGGGCGGCCTGCCTGATGCCCTGTTCGTGATCGACGTTGACCACGAGCGTATCGCTATCACCGAAGCCAACAAGTTGGGCATTCCGGTCATCGGCATTGTCGATACCAACAGCAGCCCGGAAGGCGTTGACTACGTGATCCCAGGCAACGATGACGCCATTCGCGCCATCCAGCTGTACATGGGTTCGATGGCTGATGCCGTTATCCGTGGTCGCAACAACGTTGCAGGCGGCACTGGCGAATTCGCCCAGGAAGCTGCCAGCGAGGCCGTAGAAGGCTGAGTCGCCGCGCCTGAAAATGGCACGGTAAGCGAAAAGGGGGCTAGGCCCCCTTTTTGCCACCCGCTAGGGCCATAAGCACCCGGCGGGCCCGAATTTGAATGCCCGTACGCGGGCAGTGTGGTCGAAAACCTGTTCAAGAGGATTTTTGAAATGGCAGAAATTACTGCGGCGCTGGTTAAAGAACTGCGTGAGCGTACTGGCGAAGGCATGATGGACTGCAAAAAGGCCTTGACCAAGGCTGGCGGCGACATCGAAAAAGCCATCGACGATATGCGCGCTTCCGGCGCCATCAAGGCCGCCAAGAAAGCAGGCAACGTAGCGGCTGAAGGCGCTATCGCCATCAAGGACGACGGCAAAACCGCCGTATTGCTGGAAGTCAACTCGCAGACCGACTTCCTCGCCCTGCAGGACGACTTCAAGGCCTTCGTTGCCAAAGCCGTGGACAAAGCGTTCGCTGACAAGCTGACTACCGCCGAGCCGCTGATTGAAACCATGGAAGCCGACCGCCTGGTGCTGGTAGGCAAAACTGGCGAAAACGTCAATATCCGCCGCCTGGTGCGTGTGGAAGGTGACGTAGTCGGCAGCTACCTGCACGGCAACAAGATTGGCGTCGCGGTCGTGCTCAAGGGCGGCAACGCCGAGCTGGCCAAGGACATCGCCATGCACGTGGCGGCCAGCAACCCTGAGTTCCTGCTGCCATCGGAAGTCTCCGACGAAGCCATCGAGCGTGAAAAGGGCGTGTTCATGACGCTCAACGAAGAAAAAATCAAGGGCAAGCCTGCCAACATCGTTGAAAACATGGTGGCTGGTCGTATCAAGAAGTTCCTGGCCGAAGCAAGCCTGGTCGAGCAAGCGTTCGTCAAGAACCCTGAGCTGACCGTAGGCGCTCTGGCCAAGCAGAGTGGCGCTGAAATCGTTTCCTTCACCTACTTCAAGGTAGGCGAGGGCATCGAGAAGCCAGTGGACAACTTCGCCGATGAAGTTGCCGCACAAGTGGCCGCTGCCAGCAAGCAATAAGGCAGGTTGTAACTGTCACCCAAAGAGGCTGCCCGCTCACGCGCGCGGCCTCTTTGTCAAAGTAGAACCCGCATGCTTCGGGCGTGTGGTTGGCGCCTGGCGCCGCACATATTCAAGAACGCCGCAGGAGAGATACGCAATGGCCCAGCAGGTGAGTAGTCGTCAACCTCGCTATAAACGCATTCTGCTCAAACTAAGCGGCGAAGCCCTGATGGGCTCCGAAGAGTTCGGTATCGATCCCAAGGTGCTGGATCGCATGGCCTTGGAAGTCGGCCAGCTGGTCGGTATCGGCGTACAGGTCGGGCTGGTGATCGGCGGGGGCAACCTGTTCCGAGGCGCCGCCCTCAGCGCGGCAGGCATGGACCGGGTGACCGGGGACCATATGGGCATGCTGGCTACCGTGATGAATGGCCTGGCCATGCGCGACGCCCTGGAGCGCTCCAACATTTCCGCCATCGTGATGTCCGCTATCTCCATGGTCGGTGTCACAGATCATTACGATCGGCGCAAGGCGATTCGTCACCTGGGCACGGGGGATGTGGTAATTTTCTCCGCGGGCACCGGGAACCCCTTCTTCACCACCGATTCGGCCGCCTGCCTGCGAGGCATCGAGATCGGCGCCGACGTGGTGCTCAAGGCGACCAAGGTTGACGGTGTATACACTGCCGACCCCTTCAAGGATCCGCATGCCGAGAAATTCGATCGGTTGACCTACGACGAAGTGCTGGATCGCAAGCTGGGCGTGATGGACCTCACCGCCATCTGCCTGTGCCGCGACCACAACATGCCATTGCGCGTGTTTAACATGAACAAGCCTGGCGCCTTGCTGAATATCGTAGTGGGCGGCGCTGAAGGCACTCTGATCGAGGAAGGCGAACAATGATCAATGAAATCAAGAAAGACACCCAGGCGCGTATGCAGAAATCCCTGGAGTCGCTGGAGCACGCCTTTGGCCGTATTCGTACCGGCAAGGCCCACCCCAGCATCCTGGAAGGCGTGCAGGTGCCTTACTACGGTGCCGATGCCCCAATCAATCAGGTCGCCAACGTGACGGTGAAGGATTCCCGTACCCTGCAAGTGGTAGCGTTCGAACGCAACATGCTGGGCGCGGTAGACAAGGCCATCCAGAGTGCCGGTCTGAACCTCAACCCCACCAACCTGGGCGAGTTACTGTTGATCAACATGCCGCCGTTGACTGAAGAAACCCGCAAGGGCTTTACCAAGCAGGCCCGTGATGCCGCCGAAGATGGTCGCGTTGCCGTACGCAACATTCGTCGCGATGCCTTGAGCCAGCTCAAAGACCTGGTCAAGGAAAAGGAAATCAGCGAAGACGACGAGCGTCGTGCCGCTGACGATATCCAGAAGCTGACCGACAAGTTCGTGGCTGAGATAGAAAAGGCCGTCAAGCAGAAAGAAGCCGATTTGATGGCTGTATAAGGAAGGCTTGGCGTTTTCATGGAAAAGACCAAGCCGAGAGCGTCGGCCCCCGTCCCCAGGCATGTGGCGATCATCATGGACGGCAACAATCGCTGGGCCAAAAAGCGCCTGCTGCCTGGTGTCGCTGGTCACAAGGCAGGCGTGGATGCTGTTCGCGCGGTCATCGAGGTATGCGCCGAGGCAAAGGTCGATGTATTGACCCTGTTTGCCTTCTCCAGTGAGAACTGGCAGCGCCCCGCCGATGAAGTGGGGGCGCTGATGGAGCTGTTCCTTACCATGCTCAGGCGCGAAGCCCGCCGCCTGAACGAGAACAACATCAGCCTACGGATCATCGGCGATCGCGGCCGGTTCCATCCCGAGTTGCAAGCCGCCATGGGGGAAGCTGAAGCTCTGACCGCCGGTACTGGCCGTTTCGTGCTGCAGATCGCCGCCAACTATGGCGGTCAGTGGGATATTGCCCAGGCCGCGCAGGCCCTGGCCCGTCAGGTACAAGGCGGTACGCTGCGGCCCGAGGACATCACGCCCGAGCGCCTGCAAGCGTACCTGGCAACTGGCGGTCTCCCGCTGCCGGACTTGTGTATTCGTACCGGGGGCGAACACCGTATCAGCAACTTCCTGCTGTGGCAGTTGGCCTATGCCGAGTTGTACTTTTCCGACCTGTACTGGCCGGACTTCAAACACGAGGCCATGCGCTGCGCGCTGGCCGATTTCGCCTCACGCCAGCGTCGCTTTGGGAAAACCAGCGAGCAGGTCGAGGCTGGAGCCCGCGCCTGATGCTCAAGCAACGCATTCTCACCGCCTTGGTGCTGTTACCCCTGGCCCTTTGTGGGTTCTTTTTGCTTGATGGCGGCTGGTTCGCGCTGTTCATCGGCGTTGTGGTCACCCTCGGCGCCTGGGAATGGGCGCGCTTGGCCGGGTTGGAGTCGCAACCCTTGCGTTGTGTGTTCGCGGCCATAGTGGCAGGGCTGCTAATAGTGCTCCACCTGGTACCTACCCTGGCGCCCTGGTTACTGGGCTTGGCGGTGATCTGGTGGGCAGTGGCAACCTGGCTGGTCATGACCTATCCGGGCTCGGCCCATTTCTGGTCCAGCGTTGCCTGCAAGGTGCTGGTCGGCCTGCTGGTGCTGCTGCCGGCATGGGTGGGGTTGATTTTGCTTAAAACCTGGCCGTCCGGCGGTGGGAATTGGCTGATCGTGGCGGTCATGGTGCTGGTTTGGGTGGCTGATATTGGCGCGTACTTCTCGGGGCGGGCCTTCGGCAAGCGCAAGCTGGCCCCCGCGGTAAGCCCTGGCAAAAGCTGGGCTGGGCTCTATGGCGGCCTGGGTATCGCCTTGCTGGTCACCTTGGTCACCGGCATTACCCGTGAGTGGTCGGCTGGCCAACTGGTCGCCGCGCTGCTGGCTACGGCGGTGGTGGTGCTGGTGTCGGTGGTGGGGGACCTGACTGAAAGCATGTTCAAGCGCCAAGCCGGGGTCAAAGACAGCAGCCAGTTGCTGCCCGGTCATGGCGGGGTGCTTGATCGCATCGACAGCCTGACGGCGGCTATTCCGGTGTTTGCGGTGTTGCTGTGGATGACAGGTTGGGGCGTATTGTGACGAACAGGCAACGCATCACGGTGCTGGGTGCCACGGGCTCCATCGGCCATAGCACCCTCGACGTCATATCACGGCACCCAAGCCTCTATGAGGTTTTCGCCTTGACCGGCCATGCACGCCTGGATGAGCTGCTGGCGCTCTGTGAGCGGCATCGGCCCAAGGTCGTGGTAGTGGCTACCTCCGCCCAAGCCGTGGACTTTAGCCTGCGCCTGCGCAAGGCTGGGTTGGCCACCGATGTACTGCATGGGGAAGCTGGCTTGTGCCAGGCAGCATCGGCTGGCGAGGTGGATACCGTGATGGCGGCCATCGTTGGCGCCGCGGGCTTGAAACCTACCTTGGCGGCGGTACGGGCGGGGAAGAAGGTGCTTCTGGCCAACAAGGAGGCGCTGGTGATGTCCGGTGGGTTGTTCATGCAGGCGGTACGCACCCATGGCGCGCGGCTGCTACCCATCGATAGCGAACACAATGCGATTTTCCAGTGCCTGCCCGGCAATTATGCCGAAGGGCTGGCACCGGTCGGCGTGCGCCGCATTCTGCTCACTGCCTCGGGTGGGCCGTTCAGGGAAACCCCGTTGAGTGAACTGGCATCGGTTTCCCCTGAGCAGGCCTGCGCGCACCCTAATTGGTCCATGGGTCGCAAGATTTCCGTGGACTCGGCCACCATGGCCAACAAAGGGCTGGAGTTGATCGAAGCCTGCTGGTTGTTCGATGCAAGGCCCTCCCAGGTGGAAGTGGTGGTGCACCCTCAGAGCGTTATCCATTCGCTGGTGGATTACATCGACGGTTCTGTATTGGCTCAGTTGGGCAACCCGGACATGCGCACGCCTATCGCCAGCGCATTGGCGTGGCCCGCGCGGATCGACTCAGGCGTGCCGCCACTGGATCTGTTCAGCATTGGCCGCCTGGATTTCCAAGCACCCGATGAGCATCGCTTTCCCTGTTTGCGCCTGGCGCGCCAGGCGGCCGAAGCAGGGGGCAGCGCTCCAGCGACGCTCAATGCCGCCAACGAAGTAGCCGTGCAGGCGTTTCTTGAGCGGCGCATCCGTTATACCGAGATCGCGAGTATGATCGAATCAGTGCTGGAACAGTTGCCCAGTGAACCCCTGGGCAACCTTGATGCGGTATTCGCGGCCGATGACAGCGCTCGCCGCGCCGCCGAGCAGTGGTTGACTCGGCGGGGTCAATGAGTTCCGATTGGTTCGCCCCGAGGGCGTATGAGCGCCCCCAGGCGCAGCGGAGATACCTATGAGCGCGCTCTACATGATACTGGGCACCCTGGTGGCACTGGGGGTGCTGGTCACGTTCCACGAATTCGGTCACTTCTGGGTGGCTCGCCGCTGCGGCGTCAAGGTGCTGCGTTTTTCTGTGGGCTTTGGCACGCCTTTGCTACGCTGGTCCGATAAACAAGGCACCGAATACGTTGTAGCGGCCATTCCCCTGGGCGGCTACGTGAAAATGCTCGACGAGCGCGAAGCCGAAGTTCCCGAGCACCAGTTGGGCCAAGCATTCAACCGTAAAACAGTCCGGCAGCGTATTGCCATCGTTGCGGCCGGCCCTGTCGCCAACTTTTTGCTGGCCATTGTCTTTTTCTGGCTCCTGGCAATGCTGGGCAGTGAGCAGGTGCGCCCGGTCATTGGCGCCATAGAACCTGGCAGCCTGGCGGCGAGCGCGGGCCTTGAGCCCGGGCAGGAGATTACTCAGGTCGACGGCGAAGCCGTGTCAGGGTGGTCCTCGGTCAACATCGAACTGGTCCGGCGGCTGGGCGAGACCGGTAACTTGCGCATTCAAACCAGCGATGAACAGGGCAGCGCCAGCGAGCACAACCTGAGCCTGGTGGATTGGCTCAAGGGCAGTGACGAGCCAGACCCTGTGCGTTCCCTGGGGATTCGTCCTTGGCGCCCGACCCTGGACCCCATCCTTGCGGAGATCGACCCCAAGGGGCCCGCCCAAGCCGCAGGGTTGAAGTCTGGAGACAGGCTGCTTGCGCTGGATGGCCAACCCCTGGCGGATTGGCAGCAGGTCGTCGATCAGGTGCGCCAGCGTGCCGATAAACGCGTGACCTTTCAGGTGGAACGCGCGGGAGAGCGCCTAGACCTACCGGTAGCGCTGGGCCGTAAAGGGGAGGGCGATGCCGCGGCAGGTTACCTGGGCGCGGGGGTGACGCCAGTGGCCTGGCCAAAGGAGATGGTGCGAGAAGTCCGCTACGGCCCGTTGGACGGTATCGTGGAAGGCGCCAGGCGTACTTGGGAAATGAGTGTGCTGACGCTGGATTCGTTGAAGAAAATGCTCTTCGGCGAGCTGTCGGTAAAAAACTTGAGTGGACCGATAACCATTGCTAAAGTGGCGGGCGCTTCGGCCCAGTCGGGTCTTGGGGATTTCTTGAATTTCCTGGCTTATCTAAGCATCAGCCTTGGGGTTCTTAATCTGCTACCCATTCCCGTCCTGGATGGGGGGCATCTGCTGTTTTACCTGATCGAGTGGGCACGGGGTCGCCCGGTCTCCGATCGGGTACAGGGCTGGGGGGTTCAAATCGGTATCAGTCTAGTGGTCGGGGTCATGCTCCTCGCCTTGATAAACGATTTGGGTCGGTTGTAATGAGTCGTACAATTGCGAACCTGCCGCCTTTGCGGCAGTTTGTTTATTGCCAGTTGGAATAAGAAAGGACTTCATGAAACGTCTGCTGCTTACTGCGGTGCTGTCCGCGCTGATGATCGCCGAAGTTCACGCCGAGTCCTTCACCATCTCCGATATCCGCGTCAATGGCCTACAGCGGGTGTCCGCCGGTAGCGTCTTTGGCGCCTTGCCCCTGAACGTGGGCGAGGAAGCTGACGACCGCAAGCTGGTGGATTCTACGCGCGCGCTGTTCAAAACCGGGTTTTTCCAGGACATCCAGCTAGGGCGTGATGGCAACGTTCTGGTGATCAACGTGGTGGAGCGGCCTTCGGTCGCCAGTATCGACATCGAAGGCAACAAGGCCATTTCCACCGAAGACCTGCTCAAAGGCCTTAAGCAATCGGGCCTTGCCGAAGGCGAAATCTTCCAGCGCGCCACCCTTGAAGGCGTGCGCAACGAACTGCAGCGTCAGTACGTTGCACAAGGCCGCTATTCGGCTACCGTGGACACCGAAGTAGTAACCCAGCCGCGTAACCGCGTGGGCCTGAAAATCAAGATCAACGAAGGCACGGTCGCGGCCATTCAGCATATCAACGTGGTGGGCAATACCGTGTTCCCGGAGGATGACCTGGTCGACCTCTTCGAGCTTAAAACCACCAACTGGCTGTCGTTCTTCAAAAACGACGACAAGTATGCTCGGGAAAAACTCTCCGGCGACCTGGAGCGCCTACGCTCCTATTACCTGGACCGTGGCTACATCAACATGGACATCGCCTCCACCCAGGTGTCCATCACGCCAGACAAAAAGCACGTTTACATCACGGTGAACGTGAACGAAGGCGAGAAATACAAGGTTCGTGACGTCAAGCTCAGTGGCGACCTGAAAGTACCTGAAGACCAGGTCAAGGACCTGCTGTTGGTCAAGCCCGGGCAAGTCTTCTCGCGCAAGGTCATGACCTCCACCTCGGACCTGATTACCCGTCGTCTGGGTAACGAAGGCTATACCTTCGCCAACGTCAACGGCGTACCGCAGCCCCATGACGATGACCATACCGTGGACATCACCTTCGTAGTGGACCCTGGCAAGCGCGCCTACGTGAACCGGGTCAACTTCCGTGGCAACACCAAGACCGAAGACGAAGTACTGCGTCGCGAAATGCGTCAGATGGAAGGTGGTTGGGCCTCTACCTACCTGATCGACCAGTCCAAGACCCGCCTGGAGCGGCTGGGTTACTTCAAGGAAGTGAACGTCGAAACCCCCGCGGTGCCAGGCACTGATGATCAGGTGGACGTGAACTACACAGTCGAAGAGCAACCTTCCGGCTCGATCACCGCCAGCGTGGGCTTTGCCCAGAGCGCAGGCCTGATCCTGGGTGGTTCCATCAGCCAGAGCAACTTCCTGGGTAGCGGTAACAAGGTCAGCATCGGCCTGACCCGTTCCGAATACCAGACCCGCTACAACTTCAGCTTCGTTGACCCCTATTACACGCCCGATGGCGTGAGCCTTGGGTACAACGCCTTCTACCGCAAGACCGACTACGACGATCTCGACGTCGACGTCGCGAGCTACGCGGTAGACAGCCTGGGTGCCGGCTTGAACTTTGGCTACCCGATCAGCGAAACGTCGCGCCTGACCTTTGGTTTGACGGTGCAAAAGGATGAGATCAACACCGGTACCTATACCGTTGGCGAGATCTACGACTTCATCGATCGCGAAGGGGATAGCTTCACCAACTTCAAGGCCTCGGTGGGCTGGTCGGATTCAACCCTGAACCGCGGCACCCTGCCTACCCGTGGTCATTCCCAGAGCCTTACCCTGGAAACCACCACGCCGGGTAGCGACCTGTCGTTCTACAAGCTCGACTACCGTGGTCAGCTGTTTGCGCCGATCACGGAAAACTACACCATGCGCTTCCATACCGAATTGGGTTACGGCGATGGCTACGGTTCCAGCGATGGTCTGCCATTCTATGAAAACTACTACGCCGGTGGCTTCAACTCGGTGCGTGGCTTCAAGGACAGCACGCTTGGTCCACGCAGTACCGCGGCGCTCAACGACCCAGACCAGGACTCCCTGGCCTTCGGTGGTAACGTGATGATCACCGGTGGCGCGGAAGTGCTGTTCCCGATGCCATTCGTAAAAGACCAGAAGTCCCTGCGCACCTCGCTGTTCGCGGATGTGGGTAACGTGTTCGATTCCAAGTGCCAGTACTCCACGGCGAGCAAGGAGTATCCCGTGGCTACCAAGGACTGCGGCTCGATCGACTTCTCCAACATGGCAGCTTCCGTGGGCCTGGGCGTGACCTGGATCACTGCCTTGGGGCCGCTGAGCTTCAGCCTGGCGATGCCGATCAAGAAACCGGACGAAGCCGAAACCCAGATCTTCCAATTCTCGCTGGGGCAGACGTTCTAAGCGTCGCGCCCTGGTTTACCTAAGACGAATTCGCAGGAGTGTATCGTGCGTAAGCTGACTCAACTGGTTGTTCTGGCCGCGGCCATCTTCGCGACCCCGGCCTTTGCCGACATGAAGATCGCGGTGCTCAATTATCAAATGGCGCTGCTCGAATCCGATGCCGCCAAGAAGTACGCGGTAGACGCGGAAAAGAAATTCGGCCCGCAGCTGTCCAAGCTTAAATCCCTGGAAAGCAGCGCCAAGGACATTCAGGACCGCCTGGTCAAGGGTGGCGACAAAATGCAGCAGCCTGAGCGCGAGCGCCTGGAGCTGGACTTCAAGCAAAAGGCCCGTGACTTTCAGTTCCAGTCCAAGGAGCTGAACGAAGCCAAGGCCTCGGCTGACCGTGACATGCTCAAGCAGCTCAAGCCTAAGCTCGATGGCGCCGTTGAGGCTGTTATCAAGCAAGGCGGCTTTGACCTGGTGCTTGAGCGCGGCGCGGTCATTGATGTCAAACCTCAGTACGACATCACCCGCCAAGTTATCGAGCGCATGAATCAGACCAAGTGATGATGACCTCGAGCCTCACCGTCGGTGATATCGCCGACTCCCTGGGCGCCGAGGTAATCGGCGCCCGAGGGCACGTCATCGACGGGCTGGCTTCCTTACAGGAAGCCGGCCCTTCTCAGCTGAGCTTCCTGGCCAACCCCCAGTACCGCAAGCACCTCACCACGACCCATGCCGGCGCGGTGTTGCTCAAGCGCGAACATACCGAGGGTTTCGAAGGGAACGCGCTGATCGTGCCAGATCCTTACCTGGCCTACGCTCAGGTATCCCACCGGTTCGACCCTAAGCCTCGCGCATCGGCGGGGGTGCATCCCAGTGCCGTGATAGCGGCCGATGCCCTGGTGGACCCTACCGCCAGTGTGGGGCCCTTCGTGGTCATCGAGAGCGGTGCCTCCATCGGCGCGGGCGTCACCCTGGGCGCTCATTGCTTTATCGGTGCGCGTAGCGTAATCGGGGAGGGCGGCTGGTTGGCGCCGAGAGTCACCTTGTATCACGACGTACGCATTGGTAAGCGTGTGGTGATCCAGTCTGGCGCGGTGTTGGGCGGTGAAGGCTTTGGTTTTGCCAATGAAAAAGGCGTATGGCAGAAGATCGCCCAGATTGGCGGCGTGAGCATCGGTGATGACGTGGAAATCGGCGTGAATACCGCCGTAGATCGGGGTGCTTTGGCTGACACCCTCATTGGTAACGGGGTCAAGCTCGATAATCAGATCCAGATCGCCCACAACGTACAGATTGGGGACCACACGGCCATGGCGGCTTGCGTGGGCATCTCGGGTAGCGCCAAGATCGGCAAACACTGCATGTTGGCAGGTGGTGTAGGTCTGGTGGGCCATATCGAACTTTGTGACAACGTATTCGTGACAGGCATGACCATGGTCACTCGGTCCATCACCGAGCCGGGGGCATACTCCTCGGGTACGGCAATGCAACCTGCCGCCGAATGGCGCAAGAGCGCGGCGCGTATCCGCCAGCTGGATGACATATACCGCCGCCTCGTCCAGGCAGAAAAGCAAATCGAAGCGGTGACCCGTGGTAACGACGGGGCATCAGATGGCTGATACCTTTTCAATATCAGCCGCGCGCTGCCGTTAGACCGCGCTGCTGAGGTAAGGAGTGCCGCACCCGAGCGGCCCCGCACGCTTGCGCGCTCCCTTTCTTTTATACAGGCTTCCCCCCGATATGATGGACATCAACGAGATTCGCGAATACTTGCCTCACCGTTACCCCTTCCTTCTGGTGGACCGGGTCGTGGAGTTGGATGTCGAGAGCCAGCGCATTCGCGCCTACAAGAATGTCAGTATCAATGAGCCTTTTTTCAATGGCCATTTCCCTGCTCATCCCATCATGCCGGGCGTATTGATCATTGAGGCCATGGCCCAGGCCGCGGGCATTCTGGGCTTCAAGATGCTGGACGTGAAACCCGCCGACGGTACGCTCTACTACTTCGTCGGTTCCGACAGGCTGCGTTTCCGCCAGCCCGTGACCCCAGGCGACCAGCTGATTCTTGAAGCCCGGTTCATCAGCTGCAAGCGGCAGATCTGGAAGTTCGACTGCCAGGCGTCCGTGGACGGCAAGCCTGTGTGCTCGGCTGAAATCATCTGCGCGGAACGCAAGCTATGAGCTTGATCGACCCTCGTGCGATCATCGATCCTTCTGCCGTATTGGCTGAAGGTGTCGAGGTAGGCCCGTGGTCGATCATCGGCGCAGGGGTAGAAATCGGCGAAGGGACGGTCATCGGCCCTCACGTGGTACTGCGGGGGCCTACGCGCATTGGCCGCCATAACCGCATCTACCAGTTTTCGTCCATCGGCGAAGACACGCCTGACCTGAAGTACAAGGGCGAGCCTACGCGCCTGGTGATCGGTGACCATAACGTGATCCGTGAAGGGGTGACCATACACCGCGGTACCGTGCAGGACCGTTCTGAAACTACCCTGGGCGACCATAACCTGATCATGGCCTATGCCCATATCGGCCACGACAGCGTGATTGGCAACCACTGCATTCTGGTGAATAACACCGCCCTGGCGGGCCATGTGCATGTGGGGGACTGGGCCATCCTGTCGGGCTATACCCTGGTGCACCAGTATTGCCACATCGGCGCTTATAGTTTTTCAGGCATGGGCACCGCCATCGGCAAGGATGTTCCTGCTTTCGTGACCGTGTTCGGTAACCCGGCCGAAGCGCGCAGCATGAACTTCGAAGGCATGCGCCGCCGTGGCTTCAGCGATGCCACCATTCATGCGCTGCGCAATGCCTACAAGGTGGTGTATCGCCAAGGCTTGACCATCGAACAGGCGTTGGCTCGGCTTGAACTCGCCGCCCAGGGTTGCCCTGAGGTCGCCTTGTTCGCCACCACCATTCGCAATGCCACGCGCGGTATTACCCGCTGATGACACCCGAGCTGCCTCCTCTTTGCGTTGCTCTGGTCGCGGGTGAAGCCAGCGGTGACATCCTCGGCGCAGGCCTGATGCGCGCTATCAAGGCCCGTCAGCCGAATGTTCGCTTCATGGGTGTAGGCGGTCCCCGCATGGAGGCTGAAGGCCTGCTGTCGTATTTTCCCATGGAGCGCTTGGCGGTCATGGGGCTGGTGGAAGTGCTGGGCCGCCTGCGCGAGCTGCTGGCACGGCGTAAGGCACTGATCCAGGACCTGCTCAACGCGCGACCAGACGTCTTCATTGGTATAGACGCGCCGGACTTCACCCTCGCCATCGAAGCGCGGATGCACCACGAAGGCATCAAGGCCGTGCATTACGTCAGCCCTTCTGTCTGGGCCTGGCGGCAAAAGCGTGTATTGAAGATTCGCGAAGGCTGCGACCTGATGCTTACGCTCTTCCCCTTCGAGGCACGCTTTTATGAAGAGCAGGGGGTGCCCGTGCGGTTCGTGGGGCACTCCCTGGCCGACCAGGTCCCGCTGCAAGCCGACCGCGGGCAGGCTCGCCTGACCCTAGGCCTTGAGGCAGCGGGCCAAATGGTCGCGCTGATGCCTGGCAGCCGAGGTGGCGAAGTCAGGCGCCTGGGCGCCTTGTTCTTCGACACCGCGCAACGGTTGCTGGCCGCGCGGCCTGGTTTGACCTTCGTACTGCCCTGCGCCAGCCCGGAGCGCCGGGCTCAGCTCGAAGCGCTGTTGGAGGGTCGCCAGTTGCCGGTCACCTTGCTCGACGGGCAGTCCCACGAGGCACTGGCCGCGTGCGACGCGGTGTTGATCGCCTCAGGCACGGCTACTCTCGAAGCACTGCTGTACAAGCGACCGATGGTCGTGGCCTATCGCCTGGCGCCGTTGACCTGGTGGATGCTCAAACGTATGGTCACCAGCCCCTACGTGTCTTTGCCTAACCTGTTGGCTCAACGCCAGCTGGTACCGGAGATACTTCAAAACGCCGCCACGCCCGAGGCGCTGGCCGAAGCCCTGCTACCCCTGCTGGACGATCCGCACGAGCAAACCGCGGGCTTCGACGCGATTCATCGCACCCTGCGCCAAGACGCCTCCAATCAGGCGGCCGACGCGGTACTGCAACTGCTATCACGCTGACGGGAGCGCGATCATGAAACCTAAACAACCGCAGATGGGCCTGGATTACAACCTGGTCGAAACGCTGGTCGCCGGCGTGGATGAAGTCGGCCGTGGGCCCTTGTGTGGCGCAGTGGTCACGGCGGCGGTGATTCTTGACCCTGCTCGGCCCATCCTGGGCCTGAACGATTCGAAAAAGCTGACCGAGGCACGGCGCGAAGCCCTGTACGAAGAAATCTGCGAAAAGGCCTTGAGCTGGTGCATCGCTCGGGCGGAAGTAGACGAAATCGACCGCCTGAACATCCTCCACGCCACCATGCTGGCGATGCAGCGGGCGGTAGCAGGGTTGCACATTACCCCTCGCATGGCCTTGATCGACGGCAACCGTTGCCCAGTGCTGGCTGTGCCCAGCGCGCCTGTGGTGCAAGGTGATGCAAAGGTCCCTGCCATTGCCGCCGCGTCCATTCTGGCCAAGGTCAGCCGAGACCGTGAAATGACCGCGTTCGAATTGATCTACCCAGGCTACGGCATGGGCAGTCACAAGGGTTACCCAACCCCCGTGCACCTCGAAGCCCTGGCACGGCTGGGCCCAACCCTTATCCATCGGCGCTCCTTCGCGCCTGTACGGGCTGCCTTCGAAGCCCGCGACGCGGATTACGCCCAAGCCTGACGGTCATGCATTAGGCGCGCGCCCCCGGTACAATCCCCCGCTATCGTTTTATTCGCCAACGGAACGCTCATGCCGGTTTCTTTCGTTCATCTTCGCCTGCACACCGAATACTCCCTGGTAGACGGCCTGGTGCGGATCAAGCCACTGATCAAAAGCCTGGCTACCATGAACATGCCAGCGGTGGCCGTTACCGACCAAAGCAACATGTGCGCCCTGGTGAAGTTCTACAAAGCCGCCATGGGCGCGGGCGTCAAGCCGATTTGCGGCGCCGACCTCTGGTTGGCGGGCTCGGATATCGACGCCCCCTTGAGCCGCATCAGCTTGCTAGCCATGGATGCCGAGGGCTATCGCAACATCACCGAGTTGATCTCCCGTGGCTACATGGAAGGCCAGCGCAATGGCGTGATCGTGGTCCAGCGCGAATGGGTGGCCGACGCCAGTACCGGGGTGATCGCGTTATCCGGGGCGAAAGAGGGCGAAATCGGCCAGGCCTTGCTGGGCAATGACCCCGGCCAGGCAGAAGCCTTGCTGGGCTACTGGCAGTCTGTGTTCGACGATCGGTTCTATGTGGAAGTGCAGCGCACCAACCGCGCCGGGGATGAAGACTACCTGCACGCCGCCGTGGCCTTGGCCGACCGCTTGGGCGCGCCGCTGGTGGCCACCAACGATGTGCGCTTTATCAAGGCCGAAGACTACGAGGCTCACGAAACCCGAGTGTGCATCGGCGAAGGCCGCGCGCTGGATGACCCCCGGCGTTCGCGCAACTACAGCGACCAGCAGTACCTGAAAAGCCCCGAAGAAATGGCCGAGCTGTTCAGCGACCTGCCCGATGCGTTGCAAAACACTGTGGAAATCGCCCGGCGCTGCAACATCGAGGTGAAGCTGGGCAAGCACTTCCTGCCCGATTATCCCATTCCCGATGGCATGACCATCGACGAGTACTTCCGCAAGGTGTCTTTCGACGGCCTGGAAGAGCGCTTGTCGGTACTGTTGCCGCGTGAGACCACGCCTGACTACGAAGCCAAGCGCCAGGTGTACGTGGACCGGCTGAATTTCGAGCTGGATATCATCATCCAGATGGGCTTCCCCGGTTATTTCCTGATCGTGATGGACTTTATCCAGTGGGCCAAGAGCAATGGCGTGCCCGTGGGCCCAGGGCGGGGGTCGGGCGCCGGGTCGCTGGTGGCCTACGTGCAGAAGATCACTGACCTGGACCCGTTGGAATATGACCTGCTGTTTGAACGCTTCCTCAACCCCGAGCGGGTCTCGATGCCCGACTTTGACGTTGACTTCTGCATGGATGGCCGCGACCGGGTAATCGACTATGTGGCCGACAAGTACGGGCGTAACGCCGTCAGCCAGATCATCACCTTCGGTTCCATGGCGGCCAAGGCGGTGGTCAGGGACGTGGCGCGGGTGCAGGGCAAGTCCTATGGCCTGGCCGACCGCCTGTCCAAGATGATCCCCTTCGAAGTGGGCATGACCCTGGAAAAAGCTTTCGAGCAGGAAGAAATGCTCCGTGACTTTTTGGCCACCGACGAAGAGGCAGCGGAAATCTGGGCCATGGCCCTCAAGCTCGAAGGCATTACCCGTAACGTAGGCAAGCACGCCGGTGGGGTGGTGATTGCCCCCACCAAGCTGACGGACTTCTCGCCTATCTACTGCGATGAAGCCGGTGACGGCTTGGTGACCCAGTTCGATAAAGACGATGTGGAAGCCGCCGGCCTGGTGAAGTTCGACTTCCTCGGCCTGCGTACCCTGACCATCATCGACTGGGCGCTCAAGACCATCAACCGCGACCGGGCCAAGGTCAACGAGCCGCCCCTGGACATCGCGTTCATTCCGCTGGACGACAAGCCGACCTACAGCCTGCTGCAAAAGGCTGAAACCACCGCGGTGTTTCAGCTCGAATCCCGTGGCATGAAAGAGCTGATCAAGAAGCTCAAGCCAGACTGCCTGGAAGACCTTATCGCATTGGTGGCCCTGTTCCGCCCTGGGCCGTTGCAGTCGGGCATGGTGGACGACTTCATCAACCGTAAGCACGGCCGCGCCGAGTTGGCCTACCCGCACCCCGATTACCAGTACGAAGGCCTAAAACCGGTACTGGCGCCCACCTACGGCATCATCCTGTATCAGGAACAGGTAATGCAGATCGCCCAGGTGATGGCCGGTTATACCCTTGGCGGGGCGGACATGCTGCGCCGGGCCATGGGTAAGAAAAAACCCGAAGAAATGGCCAAGCAGCGTGGCGGCTTTATCGAAGGCTGCGCCAATAACAACATCGATGCGGACCTGGCCGGTAACATTTTCGACCTGGTAGAAAAGTTCGCTGGTTACGGCTTCAACAAGTCCCACTCCGCCGCCTACGGCCTGGTGTCCTACCAAACCGCCTGGCTCAAGGCCCACTACCCGGCGCCCTTTATGGCCGCGGTACTGTCGGCGGATATGCACAATACCGACAAGGTCGTGACCCTGATCGAGGAAGTGCGCAGCATGAAGCTGCGCTTGGACGCGCCAGACGTGAACGCCTCGGAATTCAAATTCACGGTCAACGAAGATGGCCGGATTATCTACGGCCTGGGCGCTATCAAGGGGGTGGGTGAGTCGCCAGTGGAGGCCATCGTTGAATCCCGCCAGGCTGGGCCCTTCAAGGATTTGTTCGATTTCTGCGCCCGGGTAGACCTTAAACGCATTAACAAACGTACCCTCGATGCCCTGGTGCGCAGCGGCGCCCTGGACCGCCTGGGGCCGCATTTCCATGACGAGCCCAAGGCCTACCAGGCCAACATCGACCGCAACCGCGCGGTGCTGCTGGCCGCCATGGAAGAAGCGATCAAATCCGCCGAGCAAACCGCGCGTACCCAGGACAGTGGCCACGTGGACCTGTTTGGCGGCGTGTTCGCCGAAGCGGACGCCGATGTCTACGCCAACCATGGCCGGGCGCGGGCGTTGTCGCTCAAAGAGCGTCTCAAGGGTGAGAAAGACACCCTTGGGCTGTACCTGACCGGCCACCCCATCGACGAATACGAAACCGAAATCCGCCGTTTCGCTCGGCAGCGCATCATTGACCTTAAGCCAGCCCGGGACACCCAGACCATCGCCGGCATGGTGGTCGCGCTGCGGGTGATGAAGAATAAAAAGGGCGACAAGATGGGCTTTATTACCCTCGACGATCGCTCTGGGCGCATCGAAGCGTCGCTGTTTGCCGACGCTTTCCACAGTGCCCAGGCCTTGCTGCAAACCGATACCGTGGTGGTGGTAGAAGGGGAGGTCAGCAATGATGACTTTTCCGGTGGGCTGCGCTTGCGGGTCAAGCGGGTACTGAGCATGGAAGACGCTCGCACCCAGTTGGCCGAAAGCCTGCGCCTGAAGGTTGATATCAATGCCTTGGGCGGGGATCGCATCAACTGGCTGGGCACCTTGTTGAACAAGCACCGTGGGGCCTGCCCGATCACTCTGGATTACAGTTCCAGCGAGGCGCGCGCGCTGGTGCAGTTTGGCGAGGCCTGGCGGATCGACCCGGCCGACAGCCTGATCCAGGCCTTGCGTGACCAGTTCGGGCGGGAGAACGTCTTCCTGAATTATCGTTAAGCCAGGGGTACCGACCTTACCCCGGCACGCGTCGCTGCCCCTTTGGCAACGGCGCACTGTTTTTTACATCTCGACCTCAAGGCGCCACTTCCGTATGGTATGGCGCCAAACGGATCAACCGGCCGCCTGGCCGTCGACCCTAGACGGAAGCCTATGAACCCGAATTTCCTGGATTTCGAACAGCCAATCGCTGACCTGCAAGCCAAGATCGAAGAGTTGCGCCTTGTCGGCAACGACAACTCACTCAACATCAGCGATGAGATCTCTCGCCTTCAGGAAAAGAGCAGCACGCTGACCGAGAGCATTTTCGGCAATCTCACCAGCTGGCAGATCGCGCGACTGGCGCGTCACCCGCGTCGCCCTTACACCCTGGATTACATTCCGCAGGTCTTCACCGAGTTCGAAGAGCTGCACGGGGACCGGCACTTCTCCGATGACGCCGCCATCGTGGGCGGCACCGCGCGCCTGGACGGCCAGCCCGTTATGGTGATCGGCCATCAGAAAGGGCGTGAAGTCCGCGAGAAGGTACGCCGCAACTTCGGCATGCCGCGCCCTGAAGGCTATCGCAAGGCGTGCCGCCTGATGGAAATGGCCGAGCGCTTCAAAATGCCGATCCTTACCTTTATCGATACCCCCGGCGCTTACCCAGGGATCGATGCCGAAGAGCGTAACCAGAGCGAGGCGATTGCCTGGAACCTGCGGGTGATGGCGCGGCTGAAAACCCCAATCATCGCCACGGTAATCGGCGAAGGCGGTTCTGGTGGTGCGCTGGCCATTGGCGTGTGCGATCAGCTCAACATGTTGCAGTACTCCACCTATTCGGTGATCTCCCCTGAGGGTTGTGCATCCATTTTGTGGAAAACCGCCGAGAAGGCGCCGGATGCGGCTGAAGCCATGGGCATTACCGCCGAGCGCCTCAAAGGCCTGGGCATCGTGGACAAAGTGATCGACGAGCCGCTCGGTGGCGCTCATCGGGACATCGCCCTGGCCTCGCAAACCCTGCAAGCTTCGCTTATTGAGCAGCTAGACATGCTCAAGGGTTTCGACACCCCAGCACTGCTGGATCGCCGCTACCAGCGGTTGATGAGCTACGGCTTATAAGCTCAGGCAGCCGGGCCAGCCCTGTGCTGGCCCGTAGCCGCTTACCGAGGGTTGCCAGGCGATGCTCACTGAGCACCTGTTACAGCGCTTGAGCCCCTGGCGCGCTGCCCCTTCCTGGGTAGTGGCGTTGTCAGGGGGGCTGGACTCCTGTGTGCTACTGCATGCCCTGGTGGCCCTCGCTCGCCAGCACAGCCTTCCCCCGTTGCGGGCTATTCATATCCATCATGGGCTGCAATCGGCCGCCGATTCATGGCCTGACCACTGCCACCGGCTGTGCCACGCGCTCAAGGTGCCCTTGACCGTGCAGCGGGTACAGGTGCGGCCTGGTGCAAGCCTGGAGCAGGCCGCACGGGATGCCCGCTATGCTGCCCTGGAGGCTGCCCTGAGCGCTGGCGAGGTGCTGCTGACCGGCCAGCACCAGGATGACCAGGCCGAAACCCTGCTTTTGCGCTTGATGCGCGGGGCTGGCGTGCGCGGCGCGGCGGCCATGGCCTGGCAGCGCGCGCTCGGCGCCGGAACGCTGTGCCGTCCGTTGCTCAGCATCAGCCGCCAGGCGCTGTTGGCCTATGCACAAGATCACGACCTTGGGTGGGTAGAAGACCCCTCCAATGCCGATACCCGCCATGGGCGTAACTACATGCGCCATCAGGTGATGCCAGGTTTGCACGCTCGCTGGCCAGCCGCCGCGACCAACCTTGCCCGCAGCGCAGGGCATTTCGCCGAGGCCCTGTGCTTGCTGGAAGAACTGGCCGCCGAAGACCTGGCCGCTGCCAGTACTCCCGGGGCTTTTACCTGGCTGCCCATGCCTTCATTGGCGTTGGCACCCTTGCAAGCCTTGAGCGAAGCGCGGCAGCGCAACGCCCTGCAAGCCTGGCTGGCGCCCCTTACACGTTTGCCAGACACTGACCATTGGGCAGGGTGGGTGGCGTTCAGAGATGCAGCCCAGGATGCCTCGCCCATCTGGGCCCTGACCGACGGCAGATTGTGTCGTGGGGCAGGGCGCGCCTGGTGGCTGGCCGGGCCCTGGCTACAAGCGCCACCTTCTCCCTGCGCGTGGGAGGACCTTTCTCAGCCGCTGCACCTGCCGGGCAATGGCACGCTCCGTTGGCAAGGGGCCGTGCCTGGAGCCGGTGTTCAGGTGCGCTATCGCCAAGGGGGGGAACGGTTACTATTGCCGGGCCGAGGCAGCCGGGATCTGAAGCGTCTGCTCAATGAGGCGGGGGTGCCCAACTTCCTGCGCGGGCGCTTGCCGTTGCTGTTCGTGGAGGGGCAACTGCTGGCCGTGGCCAACCTGCCTGGGCTCACTGTAACCTCCGGCCACCTGCACTGGCGACCACCGACGAACGACCGGTGTTTGAGATGAAAGGCGGTTTCCGGTAGACTACCCTCCCTTCTTGATACAGCTTCTGCGCGTTCCCGAAACCGCCGAAGTTGCCGATGACCGAACGGTCTTACCGCGTGATGTTTGAAAACCTGTAGCGGCTCTCATAGGCCGGCGCCAATCGCCGGTACATGCGAACGCGGCATTTTCTCGAACCCAGCACGGTAGCGCTCTAGGTCTCGGGGCTTTTTGCAAGCGGAACACCGTTCCGTGCGCCAGGCCTTCCTTCGCTTTCCCCGGCGGCTCCGACCGCTTTAACGCAGACTTCTAGGGTTTTTCATGACGCGTTACATCTTCGTCACGGGCGGTGTTGTTTCTTCATTGGGGAAAGGCATTGCTTCAGCATCCTTGGCGGCCATCCTGGAGGCGCGGGGGCTGAAGGTCACCATGCTCAAGCTGGATCCGTATATCAACGTGGACCCGGGCACCATGAGCCCGTTCCAGCACGGTGAAGTGTTCGTGACCCATGACGGTGCCGAAACCGACCTGGACCTGGGCCACTACGAGCGGTTCATCCGCACCACCATGACCCAGAACAACAACTTCACCACCGGCCGTGTGTACGAGCACGTGCTGCGCAAAGAGCGCCGTGGTGATTACCTGGGCGCGACCATTCAGGTGATTCCGCACATCACCGACGAAATCAAGCGCCGTATTATCAAGGGCGCCGGCGATGCCGACGTAGCTCTGGTGGAAATCGGCGGTACCGTGGGCGATATCGAGTCTCAGCCGTTCCTGGAAGCGATCCGCCAGCTGCGGGTTGAGGTGGGCGCCCGCCGCGCCATGCTGATGCACCTGACCTTGGTGCCGTATATCGCCACGGCTGGTGAAACCAAGACCAAGCCTACTCAGCACTCGGTCAAGGAACTGCGCTCCATCGGCCTGCAGCCAGATGTACTCATCTGCCGCTCCGACCACCCGGTGGATGCCTCTTCCCGCCGCAAGATCGCCTTGTTCACAAACGTCGAAGAGCGTGCGGTCATTTCCCTCGAAGACGTGGACACCATCTACAAGATCCCGGGCGTGCTGCATGCCCAGGGCCTGGATGATTTCGTAGTGGAGCGCTTTGGCCTGCAATGCGGCGGCGCCGACCTGGCCGAGTGGGACAAAGTCATCGATGCCAAGCTCAACCCTGAGCATGAAGTCACCATCGCCATGGTCGGCAAGTACATGGAGCTGCTCGACGCCTACAAATCGTTGATCGAGGCCATGAGCCATGCCGGCATTCAGAACCGCACCCGGGTCAACCTGCGCTACATCGACTCCGAAGACATCGAAAACCAGGGCACTGGCTTGCTCGAAGGGGTAGACGCCATTCTGGTACCGGGCGGCTTTGGCCTGCGCGGCGTTGAAGGCAAGATCCGCGCGGTACAATTCGCCCGTGAGAATAAGGTCCCATACCTGGGCATCTGTCTGGGCATGCAGGTGGCGGTCATCGAATTCGCCCGTAACGTGCTGGGCTGGGCCGACGCGAACTCCACCGAATTCGAGCGTAGCAGCGGCCACCCCGTGGTGGGCCTGATCACCGAATGGTCCGATGCCACCGGCGCGGTGGAAACCCGTACCGAAACCTCCGACCTGGGCGGCACCATGCGCCTGGGCGCGCAGGACTGCCTGCTTGAGCCTGGCTCCAAGGTACACGCCTGCTACGAAAAAGACGTGATCGTCGAGCGCCATCGCCACCGGTATGAGGTGAATAACAACCTGTTGCCGCAGTTGGTCGAAGCGGGCCTGGTGATCTCCGGCCGCTCCGGTGACGGTGCGCTGGTCGAAGTTGTAGAAGGCAAGGACCACCCTTGGTTCGTGGCCTGCCAGTTCCACCCAGAATTCACTTCCACGCCCCGTGACGGCCACCCGCTGTTCAGCGGTTTCGTCAAGGCGGCACTGGCTCAACGGAACAAAGGCTGACCCATGGCACAGAAAACTATCCGCGTAGGCAGCATCGAGCTGGCCAACGACAAGCCCATGGCGCTGTTCGGCGGCATGAACGTGCTCGAATCCCGCGACCTGGCCATGCAAGTGTGCGAAGAATACGTGCGGGTGACCGAAAAGCTCGGCATTCCTTACGTGTTCAAGGCCAGCTTCGATAAGGCCAACCGTTCCTCGGTGACGTCCTATCGTGGCCCTGGCATGGAAGAGGGCCTGAAGATCTTCGAAGAGATCAAAAAAACCTTCAACGTGCCGGTGATCACTGATGTGCACGAGCCTCACCAGGCCGCGCCCGTGGCTGAAGTGTGCGACATCATCCAGCTGCCGGCTTTCCTCTCCAGGCAAACCGACCTGGTGGTCGCCATGGCGCGCACCAATGCGGTGATCAACATCAAAAAGGCTCAGTTCCTCGCGCCCCAGGAAATGAAGCACATCCTGACCAAGTGCGAAGAAGCCGGTAACGACCAACTGGTGCTGTGCGAGCGGGGTTCAAGCTTCGGTTACAACAACCTGGTGGTGGACATGCTCGGCTTCGGCATCATGAAGCAGTTCGAATACCCCGTGTTCTTCGACGTGACCCACGCCCTGCAGATGCCGGGTGGGCGCGCCGATTCCGCTGGTGGTCGCCGTGCCCAGGTCACTGACCTGGCCAAGGCAGGCATCAGCCAAGGCCTGGCGGGCTTGTTTTTGGAAGCCCACCCAGACCCCGACAATGCCCGTTGCGATGGCCCGTGCGCCCTGCGCCTGAACAAGCTCGAAGCTTTTTTGAGCCAACTCAAGGCCCTGGATGAACTGGTCAAAGGTTTTCCGATCATAGAGACCGCCTGACCGCGCACGCGCGGCCACCGGCTTTTTCTGAGGCCCGGCGACAGGAGTCGCCGGGTGCTGTTCAACCCTCAGCTGCGTCGTTTCGTCCAATCTGGAGTGTTTACAACAATGGCAAAAATCGTCGACATCAAAGGTCGTGAGGTTCTGGACTCCCGTGGCAACCCAACCGTGGAAGCCGACGTGCTTCTGGACAATGGCATCATAGGCCGTGCCTGCGCGCCGTCGGGTGCGTCTACTGGCTCGCGTGAAGCACTGGAACTGCGGGATGGCGACAAGAGCCGTTACTTGGGCAAAGGCGTATTGAAGGCCGTGGCCAATATCAATGGCCCTATCCGCGACGCGCTGCTGGGTAAGGACCCTGCCGACCAGAAAGCCCTCGACCACACCATGATCGACCTCGACGGCACCGAGAACAAAGCCAACCTGGGCGCCAATGCCATCCTGGCAGTGTCCTTGGCCGCTGCCAAGGCTGCTGCTGAAGACCAGGACCTGCCGCTGTACGCACACATTGCCAACCTCAACGGCACCCCTGGCCAGTACTCGATGCCAGTGCCGATGATGAACATCATCAACGGTGGCGAGCACGCCGATAACAACGTCGATATCCAGGAATTCATGGTGCAGCCGGTCGGCGCCAAAAACTTCGCCGATGCACTGCGCATGGGCGCGGAGATCTTCCACAGCCTCAAGGCGGTACTCAAGGCCCGTGGCCTGAGCACCTCGGTGGGCGACGAAGGTGGCTTCGCGCCTAACCTGGCCTCCAACGAAGAGGCCTTGGGCGCTATCGCCGAAGCCGTGGAAAAGGCTGGCTACACGCTGGGTACCGACGTGACCCTGGCGCTGGACTGCGCGGCCAGCGAGTTTTTCGACAACGGCACCTACGACCTGGCCGGTGAAGGTCATACGTTTGATGCCGAAGGCTTCGCTACCTACCTGCAAGGCCTGACCCAGCGTTATCCGATTATCTCCATCGAAGATGGTCTGGATGAATCCGACTGGGCTGGCTGGAAAATCCTCACTGACAAGATCGGCGAGAAGGTGCAATTGGTGGGTGACGACCTGTTCGTGACCAATACCAAGATTCTTAAGGAAGGCATCGACAAGAAGATCGGTAACTCCATCCTGATCAAGTTCAACCAGATCGGCAGCCTGACCGAAACCCTCGAAGCCATCCAGATGGCCAAGGCGGCGGGTTACACGGCGGTCATCTCTCACCGTTCCGGTGAAACCGAAGATTCCACCATCGCCGACCTGGCGGTCGGTACCGCTGCCGGTCAAATCAAGACCGGTTCGCTGTGCCGCTCTGACCGGGTGTCCAAGTACAACCAACTGCTGCGTATTGAAGAACAGTTGGGGGAGAAAGCCCCTTACCGTGGTCGCGCCGAGTTTCGCGGCTGATCAGGAAGTGGTAAAAAGGCGGCAGGGAAGGTTGCCCGTCTAGCGTTACCGGTTCCAATTGCTTCCCTTCATGCTCGCATTCACCAAGCCTGGCCCTGCCAGGCTTCGTGCTATCTGGCAGGCAATTGATCTCTTTTGGATGCTTTGATGCGCAGTCCCTACTGGTTGTTTCTGGTTCTTATCGTGTTGCTCGCGGGGCTACAGCATCGGCTGTGGACCGGCACGGGCAGCTTTGCCCAGGCAGCAGATCTAAAACAGCAGATTGCCGATCAGAAGGCTGAAAACGAGCGCTTGTTCGAGCGCAACCGTGTACTCGATGCCGAAGTAGCCGAGCTTAAAAAAGGCATGGAGACCGTTGAAGAGCGTGCCCGTCATGAGCTGGGCATGGTCAAGGACGGCGAAACCCTTTACCAGATTACCCAATGACCCCCGGGCCTGTACCTTTCTGGGTGGTCATACCCGCCGCAGGCGTGGGCTCGCGCATGGGCGCGGATCGACCCAAGCAATACCTGAGCTATGCGGGCAAAACCCTGCTGGAACACACCCTCGATTGTTTCCTTGACCACCCGGGGCTACGTGGCGTGGTGGTAAGCCTGGCCGAGCATGACGCCTGGTGGCCCGACCTGGCATGCGCGCGTCACCCTGGCATTCACCGCGCCCACGGCGGGCAGGAGCGGTGTGATTCTGTACTCAATGCGCTGCTTAAGCTCAGTGAGCTGGGCGCCGGAAGCCGGGATTGGGTGTTGGTCCATGACGCGGCCCGGCCCAACCTGGCAGGTAGCGACCTGGAGCGCCTGCTGAGCGAACTGGCCCATGATGAAGTCGGTGGCCTGTTGGCGGTGCCTGCCAAGGACACGCTCAAACGCGCGGGCAGTGATGGGCGCGTGAGCGAAACCTTGGACCGCAGTGTGGTCTGGCATGCCTTTACGCCCCAGATGTTCCGCCTCGGTCCTTTGCAGCGGGCCTTGGCCGACGCCTTGGTCGCTGGTACCACCGTGACCGATGAGGCCTCGGCCATGGAGTGGGCAGGCTTTGCGCCGCGATTGATCGAAGGCCGTGGCGACAACATCAAGATCACCCGGCCTGAAGACCTGGCCTGGTTGAAGCGTTAACAAGGCGTTACGCCGTGGCCCGGCCCTGCTGCTACGGCAGCACCTATCGGCTGTAGGAGCAAGCGCAAGCTCGCGAAGAGATGGCACAGGTAGTGAACTGCGCCCCAAATGTTGGACACCTATCCAACCTTATGGGGCGTTTTTCATGGGTAAGTACTCAAAAGACTTC
>NZ_JBSKHS010000011.1:0-177430 GCF_057128685.1 Pseudomonas artemisiae | reverse complement strand
TGAAGTCTTTTGAGTACTTACCCATGAAAAACGCCCCATAAGGTTGGATAGGTGTCCAACATTTGGGGCGCAGTTCATATCCCGTTCGCGAGCTGGTGCTCGCTCCTACACTGTTGTTGCTCAGTCAGCCAAGGCGGCTTGCTGGAGCGCGAATAGATCGTCCATGCCTTTACGGGCCAGGGCCAACATGGCGTTGAGTTCCTCTGGCTGGAAGGGCGCGCCCTCGGCGGTACCCTGTACTTCGATAAAGCCGCCGCCGCTGGTCATGACCACGTTCAGGTCGGTTTCTGCCGCAGAGTCTTCCAGGTAATCCAGGTCCAGCACAGGCTCGCCTTGGTACATCCCTACCGATACCGCCGCGATCATCTGCTTGAGCGGGTCGCCCGCTTTGAGCCCGCCACGCTTTTTGACGGCCTTGAGCGCATCCACCAAGGCGACCATGGCGCCGGTGATGGACGCCGTACGGGTACCGCCGTCGGCCTGGATGACATCGCAGTCCACATACAGCGTAATATCGCCCAGCTTGGACATGTCCAACGCCGCTCGCAACGAGCGGCCGATCAACCGCTGGATTTCCAGGGTACGGCCGCCCTGCTTGCCTCGGCTCGCCTCGCGCTGATTACGCTCACCCGTTGCCCGAGGCAGCATGCCGTATTCAGCGGTGAGCCAACCTTGACCCTGGCCCTTGAGAAAGCGCGGTACGCCGCTTTCGACGCTGACCGTGCAGATTACCCGAGTGTCACCGAATTCAACCAGCACCGACCCTTCGGCGTGGCGAGTGTAGTTGCGAGTGATGCGGATCGAGCGGAGCTGATCGGCGGCGCGACCACTAGGACGTTTCATCTAGGTTACCTGTACGGATTGAAAAACTGCCCGACAGTATAAAGCCGTGCTGCCAGCGCCGGTACCTAAATAGCCAAGGCCAGGCGCGGACTGACGCATGGAGCGGCATCCAGCCGCAGGCGCGCAGTGGGAGCCCAGGCCGCCTTGAGGTACACTCTTGCGCCTTTATCGCTGCCAAGGCGCTGTCATCGCGCCGCTATCCACGAGGTTCGCCCCATGGTTCATAGCATGACCGCCTTCGCCCGAGCAGAGCGCGCCGGCGAGCATGGCACCCTTGTCTGGGAGCTTCGCTCAGTCAACCACCGTTACCTGGAGCCGCACCTGCGCCTGCCCGATGTGTTTCGGGAGTTGGAAGGGGCCGTGCGTGAAGCGCTACGCGCGGGCGTGTCACGAGGCAAGGTCGAATGCACGCTACGCTTAAATGAAGAAGCCAGCAGCCAGGCGCCGCAATTGGACCTGGCCCGCGCCGGCGAGCTTATCCAGGCCGCTGAAGCAGTAGCTGCCCTGATCGCCAATCCCGCGGCCATCGATCCGTTAAAAGTAATGGCTTGGCCGGGGGTAATGATCAGCCAGGGCGTAGACACGCAAGCCTTGCAGGCCAGCGCGCTGACCCTGTTCAGCGAGGCATTGCAAGAGATGAAAGCAGGCCGGGCCCGCGAGGGCGCTGAGCTGGCGCGGCTGATCAGCGACCGCCTGGATGCCATGGCCGAGGACATCAACGCCTTGCGCGAGCAGGTACCGCACATGTTGGCCACCCAGCGTCAGAAGATCCTCGACCGTTTCGCCGAGATGCGCGCGGAGCTTGACCCCCAGCGCCTGGAACAAGAGCTGGTATTGCTGGCGCAGAAAAGCGACGTCGCTGAAGAGCTGGACCGCTTGACCACCCATGTACGTGAGGTTCGCCGTGTGCTGGCCAGCCCCGGGGCCTCTGGCCGCCGCCTGGACTTCCTGATGCAGGAACTCAACCGTGAAGCTAATACCCTCGGTTCCAAAGCCTTCGACCCGCGCAGCACCCAAGCCGCGGTCAACCTGAAGGTACTGATCGAACAAATGCGCGAACAAGTGCAGAACATTGAGTAAGGCGACCCCATGAAACCCACACCTGGCACCCTATATATCGTTTCCGCGCCCTCTGGCGCCGGCAAAACCAGCCTGGTCAAGGCGCTGATCGACGCGGAACCCGGCATTCGCGTATCGGTCTCTCACACCACGCGGGCGATGCGGCCCGGCGAGGCTGATGGAGTGAACTACCACTTCGTGGACCGGGCACAGTTCCTGGTTATGGTGGAGCATGGTGACTTTCTGGAGCAGGCCGAAGTGTTCGGCAACCTCTATGGCACCTCCAAAACCAGCCTACGCCAAGTGCTGGAAGCGGGCGACGATCTGATTCTGGAAATCGACTGGCAGGGTGGCGAGCAAGTGCGCAAGCTGATGCCGGACACCCGCTCGATCTTCATTCTGCCGCCGTCGTTGCAGGCGCTACGCCAACGCTTGACCAACCGTGGCCAGGACAGCAACGAGATCATCGAAGGGCGGATGCGCGAGGCGGTTAACGAAATGCGCCACTACGTTCAGTACGATTACGTGGTGATCAACGATGACTTCGCTACTGCCTTAGTGGACCTGCGTGCGATCTTCCGTGCTAACCGACTGTGCCAGGAGGCTCAGCAACAACGCCATGAAGGGTTGTTGGCCGGCCTTTTGGGGTAAGTCCGTCGGCTGCCTGCCAGACCGGCGGCCATTGAAAATCACCTTAGAATCACCGTGGGCCTTCCATTAAGGCTGGTGATTTTTTAAACTGCCCAGTCCGCTACCCCGCCCAAAGCGGGCGCTCACTGTTTTGTACGAGGAACACCATGGCTCGCGTGACCGTTGAAGACTGCCTGGATCATGTTGATAATCGCTTCGAGCTGGTCATGCTCGCCACCAAACGTTCCCGCCAGCTGGCAACCGGCGGCAAGGAGCCGAAGGTCGGCTGGGAAAACGACAAGCCTACCGTGGTAGCCCTGCGCGAGATCGCGGCTGGTCTGGTCGATTACGATGTAATCGCTGAGGCTGAAATTGTCGATGAAGAGCCGTTGTTCACTGCGTTTGAAGATGAGGCCAACGAGGCCGTCTGAGCCCATGCCCTGTCGACCCAACAAGGCGACGGCGTTACTGCGACGGGAGGTTCTCCCTTGCTAGGCATAGACGTCCTCGCCGAGCGCTTGTCGACTTACCTCGGCACGGACCAGGTCAACCTGGTTCGCCGAGCATACTATTACGCCGAACAGGCCCACGATGGCCAACGCCGTCGTAGCGGTGAGGCCTATGTAACCCACCCGCTCGCGGTGGCGAATATCCTCGCCGACATGCACATGGACCATCAAAGCCTGATGGCTGCCATGCTCCATGATGTGATCGAAGATACGGGCATCGCCAAAGAGGCGCTATGCGCGCAGTTTGGTGAAACGGTCGCTGAACTGGTCGATGGTGTCAGCAAGCTGACCCAGATGAACTTCGAGACCAAGGCTGAAGCCCAGGCCGAGAACTTCCAGAAGATGGCCATGGCCATGGCCCGGGATATCCGGGTCATTCTGGTGAAGCTCGCCGACCGCCTTCACAACATGCGTACCCTCGAAGTGCTTTCCGGTGAAAAGCGCCGACGAATCGCCAAAGAAACCCTTGAAATCTACGCGCCCATCGCCAACCGCCTGGGCATGCACAACGTGCGCGTGGAGTTCGAGGACCTAGGCTTCAAAGCCATGCACCCGATGCGTTCGGAACGCATTCACCAAGCGGTGAAGCGCGCTCGGGGCAATCGCAAGGAGCTGGTGGCGAAGATCGAGCACTCCTTGGCCAACTGCCTGGCGGTGGACGGCATCGAAGGGGACGTAAGCGGTCGCCAGAAGCACCTGTATGGCATCTACAAGAAGATGCGCGGCAAGCGCCGTGCCTTCAACGAAATCATGGACGTGTACGCTTTCCGCATCGTGGTAGACAAGGTCGACACCTGCTACCGCGTACTTGGCGCGGTACACAACCTGTACAAACCACTGCCAGGTCGTTTCAAGGATTACATTGCCATCCCCAAGGCCAATGGTTACCAGTCATTGCATACCACGCTGTTCGGGATGCACGGGGTACCCATTGAAATCCAGATTCGCACCCGCGAAATGGAAGAAATGGCCAATAATGGGATTGCCGCCCACTGGCTGTACAAGTCCAGCAACGGTGAAGTCCCCAAAAGTACCCATGCCCGCGCCCGTCAGTGGGTCAAGGGGGTGCTCGAGCTGCAACAGCGCGCAGGCAACTCACTGGAGTTCATTGAGAGCGTAAAGATCGACCTGTTCCCGGATGAAGTTTACGTGTTCACGCCCAAGGGCAAAATCATGGAGTTGCCCAAAGGCTCCACGGCAGTGGACTTCGCCTACGCTGTGCACACCGACGTGGGCAACAGCTGCATTGCGTGCCGGATCAACCGCCGCCTGGCGCCCTTGTCCGAGCCCTTGCAAAGTGGCTCCACGGTCGAAATCGTCAGCGCGCCTGGCGCCAGGCCCAACCCGGCCTGGCTGAATTTCGTGGTCACTGGCAAGGCGCGCACGCACATTCGCCATGCCTTGAAGCTACAACGCCGCTCCGAGTCGGTCAGCCTGGGGGAGCGCCTGCTCAACAAGGTGCTCAACAGCTTCGATACCTCCTTGGAGCGTATTCCCGCCGACCGTACACAACACTTGCTGACCGAATACCGGCTGGAAGTGATCGAAGACCTTCTCGAAGACATCGGCCTGGGCAATCGCATGGCCTATGTAGTGGCGCGTCGTTTGGTGGCGTCCGAAAGCGAGGCCTCACCCAGCCACGAAAGCCCCCTGGCCATTCGTGGTACCGAAGGCCTGGTGCTCAGCTACGCCAAGTGCTGCACGCCTATCCCTGGGGACCCTATCGTGGGTCACCTGTCGGCGGGCAAAGGCATGGTGGTGCACTTGGAAAGCTGCCGCAACATCAGCGAAGTGCGGCATAACCCGGAAAAATGTATCCAGCTGGCCTGGGCCAAGGACGTCAGCGGCGAGTTCAATGTTGAACTGCGCGTGGAACTCGAACATCAACGTGGTTTGATCGCCCTGTTGGCCAGCAGCGTAAACGCCGCCGATGGCAACATCGAGAAAATCAGCATGGACGAGCGCGACGGTCGTACCAGTGTGGTTCAACTGGTCGTCAGCGTTCATGACCGCGTTCACCTTGCGCGAGTGATCCGCAAGCTGCGCGCGCTCAATGGCGTCATTCGCATTACCCGCATGCGGGCTTAGGCTCTGTACGAAAGGCCCGCGGCAGTTATCCCATCAAGGAGTGCTTCATGACCAAGAGCGTCATCCACAGCGATAAAGCCCCAGCGGCGATCGGTACCTACTCCCAGGCGATCAAGGCCGGCAACACTGTATACATGTCTGGGCAGATCCCGCTCAACCCAGCCACCATGGAGTTGGTCGAGGGCTTCGAGGCGCAAACCGTTCAGGTGTTCGAGAACCTTAAATCGGTAGCCGAAGCCGCTGGCGGTTCATTCAAGGACATCGTCAAACTGAATATTTTCCTTACCGACCTGGGCAACTTCGCCACGGTCAACGAGGTGATGGGGCGTTACTTTCAGCAACCCTACCCTGCTCGCGCCGCCATCGGCGTAGCCGAGCTGCCTAAGGGCTCGCAGGTGGAAATGGACGCCATTCTGGTTCTGGAATGAGCCTATGGCGGTAGCCTTCAACAGGCACCGCCTCAATCTTCAAGGAATCTGCATGCGCTCCCTGTTTATTGTGGTCCCTGTACTGGCCGCGTTGCTCGGCGGCTGCGCCAGCCACCCTGCTGACGTAGGTGGCGTATGGCTCAATGAAAACGCCATCGAAGCGGCGGTCAAAGGTGGCAACCTGCGCCAAGCGCTGTTGGGCATGGGCCCAACCCTCGAATGGCAAGTGGACTCAGCCGCAGGCAAGGCAACGTCCACTAACGGCTTCGAAGTGGCCGAAGGCACCTTGACCTCCAAGGGCAAAGCGCCGTGGCAGGTGGACTTCTACGGTAATGGCTCGGAAAGCCTGCGCATTAATGGCGATGAGCTGGTTCAGGCTGCCAGCGACAATGCCGGTGAGCAAGGCTTCAAGCGCGCCGCCAGTGGTGAGGCGCCATTGCCACCAGGCGGGGCCTTCGAGCACCGCCTGTATGAAGCCTACATGGGCGGCGACTGGACTATCAGCGAAGGCCAAGGCACGGGCACCAAAGTGCATTTCTTGCCAGATGGCCGTATTGAAGGCCTGCCTGGCATGGACCGCTATGCCCTATGCCTGGGTGGGGATTGCGCCGCCATGAGCGGGGCCTTCGACAGCGTCTGGTTGCAAGGCGGCAACCAGGGCTCGGCGTATATCCTGCAACGGGACAACGACCAACTGGATATCTTTGTTGCCGCCAACCAAGCCGCGGAAGGCGAGATGCCCAGCCTGCGCCCAGGCGCCGTGGCCTGGCGCCTTCACCGCTAGCGCAGGCTCATCTGTTCGAGCAGCGCGCCATAGCCTTGCTGATAGCTCGGGTAGCGCGGGGCCCAACCCAGGCCGCGCGCCAGGGCGTTGCTACAGCGCTTGCTCCCGGTGCGGCGTAGCGCTGCCGGTTGCGGGGGTAGCGTGACCTGCATTTGCGTTCGCAGCCACTCCAGTACTTCGTGCAATGGCGCTGGCGCGTTATCCACACCCAGATAACACCCTGCCAGGGCTTGGCCTTGCCAGTCCGCTTGCAGCAAGTGAGCAATCAACCCTGCGGCGTCGTCGACCTGTATCCGGTTGCCATACTGCGGCGGCTCCGGTGGCGCGTAGTAACCTTGGCGTGCCTGGTTGATCAAGCGCTCCCGCCCAGGCCCATAGATGCCAGTGAGCCGAACGACAGTTGCCGGTATTTGGCCAGCCCCTGCCAGGGCCTCGGCCTCCAGCATGACCGCACCAGCGTAACCCGAGGGTTGGGTGGGCGAGGTTTCGTCTACCCACTCCCCTTCGACCTGCCCATAGACGCTGCTGCTGGACACGAAGATCAGCCGGCGCGGCGCTTGCCCGTGCTGCTTCACCCACCCCATTACGTTGGCCAGGCCTTCGACATAGGCCCGGCGATACCCGGCTTCGTCATGTTGATCGGCGGCCACGGCATACACGAGGTAGTCCGGGGCCAAGGTTGCCCAGCCTTCCGGGCAGGCTTGCTGGTTGAAATCCGCGCGCAAACCGGGAACCCCGGAAGGCAATCGCGCGGGATTACGCCGCAGGCCGGTTACTGCCCAGCCGGCCTGTTGGAGCTGTAGTGCTACCCGACTGCCTACATCACCGCAGCCAGCGATTACCAGCTTGGGCAGGGTCATACTTCCTCCTTTTCAGGCTTTGCTCAACGATGCTGAAAGAAAAATCCGACGCAATCGCTTCTGCTATTAAGAATTACTTGCAATAATGTGCCACCTTTTGCCCGGCGCCCATCAGCCTGCATGGACCGCCCACCTTACTATTCAGGTTCGGCCAGCATGAATTCTACCCAGCTTGCTTCTTCACTCCCTACGTTTCGACTAGTGCCTCGCGCTTGGTGTGCCATGGCGTTGCTGTGTGTGAGCCTGATCGCGCCCCAGGCTACCCTGGCCGATACCGCGGCTCCCGACCAGCCGCCCGCGGTCAGTGCTCCCGCCGCAACGCCGGGCGTGCCGGCTGGTACGCCCGATACCATCGAAGCCGCCGACCCGCGGGAGGCGTCCCTAGGCCTGGGCCATGACCTCTCCCCTTGGGGCATGTACCAGAACGCAGACGTTGTGGTTAAGGCAGTCATGATTGGCCTGGCCATTGCGTCCATCGTGACCTGGACGCTGTGGATCGCCAAAGGGCTGGAGCTGCTGGGTGCCAAGCGCCGCCTGCGTCAGGAAATGGCTATCCTCAAGCGCGCCACCACCCTTAAGGCGGCCAGCGAAGCCACGCAGCAACCGGGCACCCTGACGCACCTGCTGGTACAGGATGCCTTAAACGAGCTGCAGCTGTCGGCCAACGCGCGTGACAAAGACGGCATCAAGGACCGCGTAAGCTTCCGCCTGGAGCGCTTGGTCGCCGCCTGTGGTCGCAAGATGAGCAGCGGCACCGGCGTGCTGGCAACCATCGGCTCTACCGCGCCCTTCGTAGGGTTGTTCGGCACCGTCTGGGGCATCATGAACAGCTTCATCGGCATTGCCAAAACCCAAACCACCAACCTTGCGGTGGTGGCCCCTGGTATCGCCGAAGCGCTGCTTGCCACGGCCCTGGGCCTGGTAGCGGCTATCCCTGCCGTGGTCATCTACAACGTGTTCGCCCGCTCGATCACTGGCTACAAGGCTCAAGTAGCCGATGCCAGCGCTGAAGTGCTGCTGCTGGTCAGCCGAGACCTGGATCACCAACCGGGCGAGCGCGCCAGCCAGCCCCACATGGTCAAGGCGGGTTAAGCCTTGGGCCTGCATCTTAAAGAAGGCGCCGACGAGCTCGCCGAAAACCACGAAATCAACGTCACGCCCTTTATCGACGTGATGCTGGTGCTACTCATCATCTTCATGGTGGCCGCGCCCCTGGCCACGGTAGACATCAAGGTGGACCTGCCCGCCTCGACCGCCAAGCCCGCGCCGCGCCCTGAAAAGCCGGTGTTCTTGAGCGTCAAGGCCGACAAGAGCCTATTCCTGGGCGAAGAGGCCGTGGACCGCGCCGCCTTGGGCCAGGTGCTGGACGCCCGTACCCATGGAAAGAAGGACACCACGATTTTCTTCCAGGCCGACAAAGGCGTGGATTACGGCGACCTGATGGAAGTCATGGACGCCTTGCGCGGCGCAGGCTATCTGAAAGTCGGCCTGGTGGGGCTTGAGACGGCAGGTAAGCAATGACCGCAGCCAGCCGTCCCTTGCCGGCCGCTGTTCGGTACGGCACCAGCCTGGCGGTGGTGCTGGCGGTGCATGCCTTGGCCATCGTAGTGGCGTTGAACTGGAAAAGCACCCAGCCAGTGCCGCCGCCACCGCCGGTGATGCTGATGGAGCTTGCGCCCTTGCCCGAGCCCGAGCCTGAGCCCGTGCCGCCACCGCCCGTGGTGCAGCCGCCCAAACCGGTGGAAGAACCGCCATTGCCCAAACTCGCCGAAGCGCCCAAACCTGTTATCGAGGTACCCAAGCCTAAACCCAAGCCCAAACCTCAGCCGCCCAAGCCCCAACCGAAGGTCGAGCCCCCCAAAGAGGTACAGCCTGTACAGGAGCCTGCGCCTGCTCGCCCGGCTGAACCCGTGAAGGCACCCACGCCGCCGCCTCCCGCACCCGCGGCAAGCAATACGCCTAGCTGGGAGGGTGAAGTGCTAGGGCGCCTGATGCGATCCAAAAAGTATCCGCAAGCGGCACGTAGCCGAGGTACCCAGGGTGAGGTAGTGGTGGCATTCACGCTGGACGGCCAAGGCCGTGTACTGGATGCCAATGTGGATAAGAGCTCGGGTAGCAACCTGCTGGATCGCGCCGCGCTGGCGGCAGTTCGGGCAGCACAGCCACTACCCGCCCCCCCCGCGAATAAACTGAGTAACGGCACTATCACCCTGCGGGTGCCCTTTAGCTTCAGCCTGACCAAGGGTTGAAGGGCCGCCGCCCCGGCAACTTATGTAACCGCCCGCATAACCCTTGGCGAGCACTGCCGCCAAGGGTTGCCGAAACAAGGTTGCGTTATCGATAACGTGCGTCTATGGGCGGCAGCCGCTATGCTGGGGCCGCAACCCCATGGACGCCCGTTATGACCCTCACAGAATTACGCTACATCGTCACCCTCGCCCAAGAGCAACACTTTGGCCATGCCGCCGAGCGATGCCACGTCAGCCAACCCACGCTGTCAGTGGGGGTCAAGAAACTCGAAGATGAACTGGGCGTACTGATTTTCGAGCGCAGCAAGAGCGCCGTGCGCCTGACGCCGGTGGGCGAAAGCATCGTGGCCCAGGCACAGAAGGTACTGGAGCAGGCCCAAGGCATTCGTGAGCTGGCGCAAGCAGGCAAGAATCAGCTCACCGCACCGTTGAAAGTCGGCGCCATTTATACCGTTGGGCCGTACCTGTTCCCGCATCTGATCCCGCAGCTGCATCGGGTTGCGCCGCAGATGCCGTTGTATATCGAAGAAAACTTCACTCACCTGCTCCGCGATAAGCTGCGCAACGGTGAGCTGGACGCGGTCATCATCGCCCTGCCCTTCAACGAAGCGGACGTGCTCACCCTCCCGCTGTACGACGAACCTTTCCAGGTGCTGATGCCCAGCGACCACCCCTGGACTCGCAAGGAAACCATCGACTCGGCCTTGCTCAACGACAAGAGCTTGCTGTTGCTGGGCGAAGGCCATTGCTTCCGCGACCAGGTGCTAGAGGCCTGCCCTACCTTGGGCAAAGGCGCCGAAGCCGCGCGGCATACCACGGTGGAGTCCAGTTCGCTGGAAACCATTCGGCACATGGTCGCTTCCGGGCTCGGGGTGTCGGTACTGCCGCTGTCGGCGGTACACAGCCATCATTACGCCCCTGGCGTGATCGAGGTGCGCCCGCTCACGCCGCCAGCGCCTTTCCGTACCGTGGCCATTGCCTGGCGAGCCAGCTTCCCACGGCCCAAAGCCATTGAAATCCTTGCTGATTCCATTCGTCTGTGCTCGGTGGTCAAGGCTCCAGCGGCACCGGCCAAAGCCTCGGTATGAGTGAACTCGCCAGCGTGCCGGTGACCGCCCTTAAAGGCGTAGGCGAGGCCATGGCGGAAAAGCTCGCCAGGGTGGGGCTGGAGACCGTACAGGACGTGCTGTTCCACTTGCCGCTGCGCTATCAGGACCGCACCCGTGTAATACCCATCGGCAGCTTGCGCCCTGGCCAGGACGCGGTCATCGAGGGGGTGGTCAGCGGTGCCGACATCGTCATGGGCAAGCGGCGCAGCCTGCTGGTGCGGCTGGGAGATGGCAGTGGCGTGGTCAGCCTGCGTTTCTACCATTTCAGCAACGCGCAAAAAGACGCCCTCAAGCGCGGTACCTCGCTACGCTGCTATGGCGAGGCGCGGCCAGGGGCATCGGGGCTTGAAATCTATCACCCCGAGTATCGCGCCCTGACCGGCGACGAGTCTCCCCCGGTGGAGCAAACCCTGACGCCGATCTACCCTCTGACCGAAGGCCTTACCCAACAGCGGTTACGGCAGTTGTGCCAGCAAAGCCTGGCCATGCTAGGGCCTAGCAGCCTGCCGGACTGGCTGCCTGACGAATTGGCCAAGGAATACCGCCTGGGCGGGCTTGGCGAGGCCATCCGCTACTTGCACCAGCCGCCTGCGGATGCCGATGTGGATGAGCTCGCCCTAGGCCATAACTGGGCCCAGGAACGGTTGATCTTCGAAGAGTTACTAACCCACCAACTGTCCCAGCAGCGGCTGCGCGAAAGCCTGCGAGCCCAACGTGCGCCGGCACTACCCGAGCCACGCACCTTGCCGGAACGCTACCTGGCTAACCTGGGCTTTGCCCCAACGGGCGCTCAGCGCCGTGTAGGCGCCGAAATCACCTACGACCTGAGCCAGGACGCCCCCATGCTGCGGTTGGTGCAAGGGGACGTAGGCGCGGGTAAAACCGTAGTGGCCGCGCTGGCGGCCTTGCAGGCAATCGAAGCGGGCTATCAAGTCGCATTGATGGCGCCTACGGAAATCCTCGCTGAACAGCATTTCGTCAACTTTCAGCGCTGGTTCGAGCCCTTGGGTATAGAAGTGGCCTGGCTCGCGGGTAAGCTCAAGGGCAAAACCCGCCAGGCAGCGCTAGAGCGAATCGCCAACGGCGCGCTGATGGTGGTCGGTACCCATGCGCTCTTTCAGCCTGAGGTGCGCTTTTACCGGCTGGCCCTTGCCATCATCGACGAGCAACATCGCTTTGGCGTTCAGCAGCGCCTGGCCCTGCGCCAAAAGGGCGTGGATGGCCGGCTCTGCCCTCACCAATTGATCATGACCGCCACGCCCATCCCCCGCACCCTGGCCATGAGCGCCTACGCCGACCTGGATACCTCGGTACTGGATGAGCTGCCCCCTGGGCGCACGCCGGTCAATACCGTATTGGTGGCCGACAGTCGCCGTATCGAAGTAATCGAACGGGTGCGTGCCGCCTGTGCCCAAGGGCGTCAGGCCTATTGGGTGTGCACGCTGATCGAGGAATCCGAAGAGCTTACCTGCCAGGCCGCTGAAACCACCTTCGAGGAATTGACCGGCGCCCTGGGTGAGCTGCGGGTTGGCCTGGTACATGGCCGCATGAAGCCCGCGGAAAAGGCCGAAGTGATGGCGCGCTTCAAGCAAGGCGAACTTCAGCTACTGGTGGCCACCACGGTGATCGAGGTTGGAGTAGACGTGCCCAATTCAAGCTTGATGATCATCGAAAACCCGGAGCGCCTTGGTTTGGCGCAGTTGCACCAATTGCGCGGGCGAGTGGGCCGTGGCAGTACCGCCAGCCACTGTGTGTTGCTGTACCACCCGCCCTTGTCGTTCATCGGGCGCGAGCGCCTGGGGATCATGCGTGAAACCAACGACGGGTTTGTGATTGCCGAAAAAGACCTTGAGCTTCGAGGCCCTGGTGAAATGCTCGGTACACGGCAAACGGGCCTGCTACAGTTCAAGGTAGCTGACCTGATGCGTGACGCCCACTTGTTACCCGCTGTACGAGACGCCGCGCAGCAATTGCTTGCACAATGGCCAAGCCATGTCACTCCGTTACTGGAGCGATGGTTGCGCCATGGGCAGCAATACGGCCAAGTTTAAGCAGGTTTCAGCTAACCACCCGCCAGTTTCCCGAAGATGCGTATACTGGCGCATTGTAAAATGTTCGGATACAGCCATGACTGAAGTTGCCCTGGAAGTAGCGACACCGCACGCTCCCGATGCCATCGAGCAATTGCTGCGCAAGCACGATATTCGTTACACCGAAGTCATTGAGCATCCTTTGCTCAACCCCGCGCGGCAAGTACAGGCGGTATTGCTTGGCGACGCGGTGGGCAACCTGCTGGTGCTGATACGCAAGGATGAGCTTCTCGACCTTACTCGCCTTGCTGAAGTCTGCGGGCGCACATTGACCGCCGTGCCAACCGATAAGCTTCGCCGCTTGCTGGACCCTTTGCGCCTGGGTGAGCTGCCTGGCCTGCCTTTGGCAATCAATGCGCCGTGCTTGTACGACGAACGTATTCTCGACATCGAGTTTGTGTTGGTGGCCTCCGGTCAGCCAGGGGTATTGCTGGAAATCTCCACCGAGCAGGATGGCTTGCGCAAAGCCCTGGTCAATGCCAGTTCGGCGCGGTTTGGCGAAACCATGAAGAACCCTTTGGTTCACGCAGGGCTTACCGGCCCGCTGGCAGCCATCTCTAAAGGCGTCCAAGCCTTCACTGCCCGCCGGATTCAACAGCGCCTCGAAGACACCATGGAAATCCCTCCGCTGGCGAGCACGGCGCAGAAGATCATCAAGCTACGGGTCGATCCGGATGCCAGTACCGACGACGTTACCGGGGTCGTGGAAACCGACCCGGCGTTGGCCGCACAGGTGGTGAGCTGGGCCGCATCGCCTTACTACGGCTCTGCGGGGAAGATTCGCTCGGTAGAAGACGCCATCGTACGGGTGCTGGGCTTTGACCTGGTCATCAACCTGGCGCTCGGGCTAGCGCTGGGCAAAACCCTTACCTTGCCCAAGGACAACCCGCAGCAGGCCACGCCCTACTGGCAGCAGTCACTGTACACCGCGGCAGTGGTCGAGGGCCTGACCCGGGCCATTCCTCGGGCGCAGCGACCTGAAGCCGGTCTCACCTACCTAAGTGGGTTGTTGCATAACTTTGGCTATCTGCTGCTGGCGCATGTGTTTCCGCCTCACTTCTCACTGGTATGCAGGCACTTGGAGGTCAATCCTCATCTGAGCCACTCCTACGTGGAGCAACACCTGCTGGGCATCAACCGAGAGCAGGTCGGCGCCTGGTTGATGGCCCACTGGGATATGCCCGAAGAGCTGGTCACCGCGCTGCAATACCAGAACGACCCCAACTACAGTGGCGAGAACGCTATCTACCCTAACCTGGTGTGCCTGGCGGTACGGCTGCTGCGCGGCCGTGGCAAAGGCTTTGGCGCTGAAGAGGACATCCCGGACGCCCTTCTGGAGCGTGTAGGCGTAACTCGGGAAAAAGCTCAGGACGTGGTCACCAAGGTTCTGGACGCGGAACAGCTACTGCGCGAACTCGCTCAACAATTTGGCCAGAGCTGACCATGCTCCACATGGGCGTGGATAGCCAACCAGGTTAGCCGCGCCATTGGCCTGTGGGGCCTGCGCCAACCTTTTTCAGGTTGGCGTCAGCGCTCCACATACTTTGCCTCCAACACTTCCAACCCTTATTCAGCCCAAGCTTTCACGAAGGTTTTTACCGGGTTTGAACGCAACCGTGTTGCTCGCCCTAATCCTGACCGGCTCGCCTGTCTGCGGGTTTTTGCCTGTGCGGGCACCGCGATGACGTTTTTCGAAGGTACCGAAGCCCACCAGGGTAACGTTCTCTTTGTCCACGGCCTGAGTGATCTGGTCCAGCAAAGCATTGAGCACGCGCTTGGCCACTTCTTGAGTGAGATCGGTCCGATCGGCGATAGCATTGGCGAGTTCAGATTTGCGCATATGATGTTGCCTCTTGTGTTTTATTGTTTTTATGCCCGGCCAAGCGAGCTGGCCAACCAGGTTAGATAGCCCAAGCCTAGCAGGCCCGCTAACGATGTGCGTGTGACCCCTGTCCACGCCGGGCTTATCGAGAATGGCACGCCCCAGGCACCTGCGCCAGAGGCGTGGACCGCTTTATCACGGTTATTTCGAGCTGATTGTGATGGATTCAGTGGCGAATCGGCCACAGCTCTAGCGCCGCAATATCGCCCTTAGATGATCTCGATCATCTCGAAGTCGGTTTTACCTACGCCACAATCGGGGCATAGCCAATCCTCAGGCACGTCTTCCCAGCGGGTACCGGCCGCCAAGCCTTCGTCGGGGCAGCCCAGTACCTCGTCGTAAATGAAACCGCAGACTACGCATTGCCATTTTTTCATACCGATCACCTTATCACGCGCCTAGATCGGGCCGACTAAAGCCCCTGACCTTCATGCTAAGCTCTAAAGCCTGCCAACCGCCATGCTCCCATACCGTGCCGCATTTCACACACGCTTCACATAAGCCTTCCTGGAAGGCCCACCTCGACTTCGCTGATTCTACCCAGCAGCGCTGGCTGTCCGACACCGGCTCGCTCACCCGCCGCCTTACGCACGTGGCTAACGGCAACTTCCAGGTGACGCCCATCAATGAAGGCTGGGCGGTGCTGCGCGACGATGAATGCGCAGCCCTGGGGCTGGCCTTGGGCGCGACAGGCTGGGTACGCGAGGTGCAGCTAAGGGGCAATGGTCGGCCTTGGGTCTTTGCCCGTAGCGTGGCGGGCCAGCAGGCCTTGGTACAGGATGGCTTCCCCATCGAGGCCTTGGGCACGCGATCCCTTGGAGAGCTGCTATTCGTGGACGGTGGTTTCAGCCGGGGCCCCCTAGAAGCGTGCTGTTATCCGCTTGCCTGGGTCCCAGGCTTGCCCCTGGAAACCGCCCCCCTGGCTCGACGCTCGCGCTTTGAGCGCGGCACGCTGAGCCTGCTGGTGACAGAAGTCTTTTTGCCTGAATTCTGGGCCACGCTGGCCGATCCGAAGGAAACCTACTGATGTACCTTCACTTGTTGCGCGCGCTCAATCGGCTACACCCTCGCGCCTGGGACTTCATCCAACTGAGCCGCATGGACAAGCCCATAGGTATCTATCTGCTGTTGTGGCCGACCCTGTGGGCCTTGTGGATCGCTAGCGAAGGCGCGCCCTCCTTGGGCAACCTGGTGATCTTCGTGCTGGGGGTGGTGTTCATGCGCGCCGCCGGGTGCGTGGTCAACGACTTCGCCGACCGCCACGTGGACGGCCATGTGCAGCGCACCGAGCAGCGGCCATTGGTCAGCGGCCGGGTGCGCGGGCGTGAAGCCTTGGTGTTTTTCGCGGTGCTGGTGACCTTAAGCTTCCTGCTGGTGCTGTGCACCAATGCAGCCACCATAGGGCTGTCGCTCGGCGGCCTGGCGCTGGCTGCCAGCTACCCCTTCATGAAGCGCTACACCTATTACCCACAGGTGGTACTGGGCGCGGCGTTCTCCTGGGGCATGCCTATGGCCTTTACGGCCGAGACCGGTCATGTGCCCTTGGCGGCGTGGTGGCTGTACCTGGCCAACCTGCTCTGGACCGTGGCCTACGACACTTATTACGCCATGACCGACCGCGAAGACGACCTGCGCATCGGGGTCAAATCCACCGCCATTCTGTTTGGCAATTCCGACCGCCTGATCATTGGCCTGCTGCAAGGCCTGGCTGTGGTAAGCCTGTTGTTGGCTGGTGCCCGTTTTGGCCTGGGAGGCTGGTTTTATACTGGCCTGGCCGTCGCGGTGGGTTGCTTTGCCTGGCAAAGCTGGCACGCCCGTCATAGGGAACGCATGGCCTGCTTCGAGGCGTTTTTACATAACCATTGGGCAGGGTTGGCGATCTTCGTGGGCATCGTGTTGGACTACGCGCTGCGCTAGGCTGTCATGTGACTGCAATATTTCCGTTATCTAATGCAGCGCAACATCCAGGACAGGCTTGAGGTAAACCATGGTTGGCAAAAGCATTCTGATCGTCGACGACGAAGCCCCTATTCGCGAGATGATCGCCGTCGCCTTGGAGATGGCAGGCTATGATTGCCTGGAGGCAGAAAACAGCCAACAGGCCCATGCGATCATTGTGGACCGTAAGCCAGACCTGATTCTGTTGGACTGGATGCTGCCGGGTACGTCTGGCATCGAGCTCGCCCGCCGGCTCAAGCGCGACGAGCTGACCGCCGCCACGCCCATCATCATGCTCACCGCCAAGGGTGAGGAAGACAACAAGATCCAAGGCCTGGAAGTCGGCGCCGACGATTACATCACCAAGCCTTTCTCGCCCCGCGAACTGGTGGCCCGGCTCAAGGCCGTGCTGCGCCGGGCAGGCGCTACCGATAACGAAACCCCCATCGAGGTCGGCGGCTTGCTGTTGGACCCGATCAGCCACCGTGTGACCATCGATGGCCGCCCGGCCGACATGGGGCCGACCGAATACCGCTTGTTGCAGTTCTTCATGACCCATCAGGAGCGGGCCTATACCCGTGGGCAGTTGCTGGACCAAGTATGGGGCGGCAACGTGTATGTGGAAGAGCGCACCGTGGACGTGCATATCCGCCGGCTGCGCAAGGCGTTAGGCGATGCCTACGAAAACCTTGTGCAAACCGTGCGGGGAACGGGGTACCGCTTTTCCACCAAAGCTTGACCCTGGCATGTGCGAAAGGATTGAACGCTAATTGAACCGGAACTGGCACGGCGTTCTGCTTCGCCATCTACTGCTGCTGGCTGCCGCCTGCCTGGTGCTAGGCCTGCTGACAGGCCACTATGGGCTGTGCCTGGCTGCGGGCCTTGGGGTTTACCTGGCCAATACCTTGCGCCACTTGCTGCGCCTGCAGTACTGGTTGCGCCATCACCCTGACCAGCCGCCCCCCGAGGGGCACGGCCTGTGGGGCGATGTATTCGACAACATCTACAATTTGCAGCGCCGGGACAACCGGGTGATAGCCAGGCTGCAAGGCGTTATCGACCGGGTTCAGGAATCCACCGCCGCCCTGCGCGACGCGGTGATCATGCTCGACAGCGATGGCAACCTGGAATGGTGGAATCGCGCCGCGGAAACGCTGCTGGGGTTGAAAACCCCTCTGGATGTGGGCCAGCCCATCGCTAACCTGGTTCGCCACCCGCGGTTCAAGGACTACTTTGACGCCGAGCATTATGCCGAACCGTTGGAAATGCCCTCCCCGCTCAACGACCGGGTACGCCTGCAGTTCATGATCACCCGCTACGGCAACAACGAGCATTTGGTGGTGGTGCGCGACGTAACGCGAATTCACCAGCTAGAGCAAATGCGTAAGGATTTTATCGCCAATGTTTCCCACGAGCTGCGCACGCCTTTGACGGTGATCACCGGTTACCTGGAAACCTTGCTGGACAATGCTGGCCACCTGAACCCCCGCTGGTTGCGCGCTTTGCAGCAGATGCAGCAGCAAGGCAGCCGTATGCAAACCTTGCTCAACGACCTATTGCTGCTGGCCAAGCTGGAAGCCACCGACTACCCCTCGGACAACCAGGCCGTCAATGTCACGGGCCTGCTGCGCAGCATCCTCAATGATGCCACGGCGCTGTCGGGCGAGCGCCATCACCAGCTGAGCCTCGACGCCACCCCAGGGTTGCGCATGAAAGGCAGCGAGCCAGAACTGCGTAGTGCGTTTTCCAACCTAGTGTTCAACGCGGTGAAATACACCCCGGACAACGGCCAGGTGCATGTGCGCTGGTGGCACGACGAGGCCGAGCTGCACCTAAGCGTTAAGGACTCGGGTATTGGCATCGAACCGCGACATATTTCGCGCCTTACCGAGCGTTTTTATCGAGTGGACTCGAGCCGCAGCTCCAGTACAGGCGGCACAGGCTTAGGGTTGGCGATCGTCAAGCATGTGCTGCTGCGGCATAAGGGCCGGCTGGAGATCACCAGCGTTCCAGGCAAAGGCAGTGTGTTCATTTGTCATTTCCCTATTGCCCAGTTGGCCTTGGCCGATGCTGACGACTGATCCGCTTTACTTCCTGTTTAGGGAATTGCCGCCCTCCGGCACTGGTCAATTCTCCAGCTAGTCGCTAAATTGCTTAATTCGCGCCGTTGTTGGCGCTTAACCTTTCCCTACACGGATCTCATACCTCTCCCAATGGACCCTTCCCCTGCTTTATCGCTGTCCGCCATATTCGCCGACTTCGGCATGATCCTTTTCGCATTCGTCCTGGTACTGCTCAACGGCTTCTTCGTTGCGGCGGAATTCGCCATGGTCAAGCTGCGCTCCACCAAAGTGGAAGCCATCGCGGAAAAAAACGGATGGCGTGGAAAAATTTTACGCACCGTACACAGCCAACTGGACGCCTACCTCTCGGCCTGTCAGTTGGGTATTACACTGGCATCGCTGGGCCTGGGTTGGGTCGGCGAGCCCGCCTTTGCCCACTTGCTGGAGCCATTGCTGGAAGCAGCGGGCGTGCAATCAGCTGAAGTGATTCGCGGGGCGTCGTTCTTTACCGCGTTCTTCGTGATTTCCTACCTGCACATCGTGGTAGGTGAATTGGCCCCCAAATCCTGGGCCATTCGCAAGCCAGAGCTGCTGTCGCTGTGGACGGCCGTGCCGCTGTACCTCTTCTACTGGCTGATGTACCCCGCCATTTGGATTCTCAACGCCAGCGCCAACGGTATATTGCGCATCGCCGGCCAGGGCGAACCTGGCCCGCATCACGAGCATCACTACAGCCGCGACGAGCTCAAGCTGATTTTGCACTCCAGCCGTGGCCAGGACCCTAGCGACCAAGGCATGCGTGTGCTTGCCTCTGCTGTGGAAATGGGCGAGTTGGAGGTAGTGGACTGGGCCAACTCCCGGGAAGACCTGGTTGTGCTCGAATTCAATGCGCCGCTGAAGGAAATCCTGGCGATCTTCCGCCGCCACAAGTACAGCCGTTACCCGGTGTACGACAGTGAGCGAGATGAGTTCGTAGGCCTGTTGCACATCAAGGACCTGCTGCTGGAGCTGGCAGCCTTGGACCACGTTCCGGCCTCCTTCAACCTGGCCGAGCTGACGCGCCCCTTGGAGCGAGTCTCTCGGCATATGCCCTTGGCCGAGCTACTGGAGCAGTTCCGCACCGGCGCCGCGCACTTTGCCTTGGTTGAGGAAGCCGACGGCAAGGTGATCGGTTACCTCACCATGGAAGACGTGCTGGAAGTACTGGTAGGCGATATTCAAGACGAACACCGCAAGGCCGAACGCGGAGTGCTGGCCTACCAACCAGGCAAGCTATTGGTGCGCGGCGATACGCCCCTGTTCAAGGTGGAGCGCCTGCTGGGCGTGGATTTGGACCATATCGAAGCCGAAACCCTGGCTGGGCTGATCTACGATAGCCTCAAGCGCGTGCCGGAAGACGAGGAAGTGATCGAGGTCGAAGGGCTACGCATCATCATCAAAAAGATGAAAGGCCCCAAGATCGTGTTGGCGAAAGTCCTGAAACTCAGCTGACGGTCACGGCTTGCCCAAGGCAAAATTCGGCAAGTGCTGCAATGGCTTGTCGAACGCATAAGGGATGGATTCCAGCCCCTGACCGTTGTTGCGTTGCACTACGAAATGCAGGTGCGGGCCGGTGCTGTTTCCGGTGTTGCCCGAGCGCCCAAGCGGTGCGCCTACGGCTACTCGGTCCCCTTCCTTGACCACGACAGAACCGCGCATCAGGTGCAAGTACACACCCATGGTGCCGTCTGCATGCAATATGCGCACAAAGTTGCCTGAGGGCTGAGCGCCACCGGCCCCTTGGTTATTCTCTATTTTCACCACTACCCCTGCCCGCGCGGCAATGATAGGCGTGCCCTCGGGCATGGCGATATCGATTGCGTAACGCCCTTTGAGGCCGGTGTGGCTGAAGGTGCCATTGGGCCCCTGGCTGATCCGGAAGGGGCCGCCTACCCAAGGAAAGGGATAGCGATAGGTTCCAGGGTTAAGAGAGGGGTCGCCCAGGGCGTAATGGAAGCTTGGCGTGCCGGCGATTGCTTGCCCGGCCTTGGCGGCCGTGAGGGTAATCAGGGTGACCTTGGTACGGGCCGGCACCAGGCGGCCAATGGTACGCGGTGGCACGCCAGCTACGTTGCGCATGCCTGACAAGCGCAGCTCTATCTGCACAGGTGCATACAGGTCGTTTTGTGCTTCATAGGTCACGGAGCCGGCCGCCCGGTGCGTATTCAAGCGTACATCGGCGGCCAGGGACTCGACCATGCGGTCTTCGAAGACCACTCGCCGCGCGCCACGGGTTACGCGGTCGGTGTAGTTGACCACGCCATTGGCGTCGACGAATTTATAGATAGCGGCGGCCTGCACGTGTGCGCAGGCTGCGGCGATCACGACAGCAAGGAAACAGCGCCAGCCCATCACGAGGGTTACCCCAGAAAGTTACCGCGGCCTAGCGTAGCAGCCACCGGCCCGCCACGCCGCTTGCAGCATCATGCCCCTGGTACGAAATGCTTCTGCGTGGTGCCACGGGCGATCAGGCGTGACAGGTAGTCGAGCTTTTGCGCGTCCTGGTCCACGAAGCGGAACGTCAATTGCAGCCACTCGCTATCGGGCTTGGTCTCCATGGCCACAATCGCATGCAGGTAGCCATTGAGCCGCGCAACGTCGTTATCGCCTTGTTCCAGGTCCAGCACCGCCTGCTCCAGTACCTGGGGCAAGGGCTCGCCGCGCTTGACCACCAGCAGAGCCTCTTTGAGGCTCAGAGCCTTGATTACACAAGACATATTGCCGCCGCCCGCCAGGCGCAGCTGGCCCTGGCCGCGCCCGCCCGTGGCGGTGGACGGAGGCCGCACCGGCGCCGAGGCCGCCGTCGCGGCAGGTGGCGCAGGCGCGGTACGAGGGGCTGGAGCCGCCGCGGGCGTGGCGACGCCTTCTGGCCGGTTGGCGGTCAGGGCAGCCAAGGAATCGTTGGCAAAGGCTGAAGCATTGGGGCGCGAGCCAGGGCCGCTCATCAACGACTCCAACTTGCCAGCCCGGTGCAGGGCTTTCTTGACCTTGGTCAACAGCTGTTCGTTGGTGAAGGGCTTGCCTACGTAGTCGGACACCCCCGCCTGGATCGCCTGGATCACGTTTTCCTTATCGCCCCGGCTGGTTACCATGATGAACGGAACGGTCTTGGTGCTTTCCTGTTCGCGGCACCACATCAGCAGCTCAAGGCCAGTCATTTCTGGCATTTCCCAGTCACACAGGATCAAGTCGTAAGTGTCCTTGGCAAGCATGGCTTGCGCCTTGCGACCGTGGACGGCGTCATCGATTTGCATGCCTGGGAAAGCGTTGCGCAAACATTTTTTAACCAGATCGCGGATGAAAGGCGCGTCATCCACCACCAGAACACTGACCTTGGCCATTAACGACTCCTGAAATTGGTCCAGACAGCATAGCTGGCGTCCACGCCACGATGCCTGTCTGGGCCCTGCACCTGCCAGGCAAGTGCCTAAAAATCTGTTCCCAGTATGAACGAAAACGCCCGGCGCGGGCCGGGCGTCGATCCTTGGGTAAACTTACTTATCGTCAGGACGGGGCAAAACATTAGCGCGTTCGGCATTGCGGCGAACTTCTTCTTTCATTCGCTCCAAGCCCAAGTGGCGCACATCGGTGCCTTGTACCAGGTAAATCACCAGTTCGGCGATGTTGCGGGCGTGGTCGCCGATACGCTCCAGCGAGCGCAACGCCCAGATCACGTTCAGCACCCGAGAAATTGACCGTGGGTCTTCCATCATGTACGTCACCAGCTCGCGCAACGCGGTCTTGTACTCACGGTCGATGGTTTTGTCGTATTGAGCCACGGCCAGGGCCAGGTCGGCATCAAAACGGGCGAACGCGTCTAGGGCATCACGCACCATCTTCAGCACCTGGTCGCCAATATGCCGCACCTCCACGTAGCCGCGGGGTGCTTCACCCTCTTCACACAGTTGAATGGCCCGGCGAGCGATCTTGGTGGACTCATCGCCGATGCGCTCCAGGTCGATCACCGACTTGGAAATACTGATAATCAAGCGCAGGTCCGAGGCCGCGGGTTGTCGACGGGCCAGAATGCGCAGGCATTCGCCATCGATGTTGCGCTCCATCTGGTTGATTTCGTCATCCAGGTCGCGCACTTGTTGGGCAAGGCCGGAGTCTGCCTCAATCAAGGCGCTTACCGCGTCGTTGACTTGTTTTTCCACCAGCCCGCCCATGGCCAGCAGGTGGCTGCGCACCTCTTCCAACTCGGCGTTGTATTGCTGGGAAATGTGATGGTTAAGGCTATGTTTATCGATCATGGTCAGGTCCTTGATTGCCGATGGAAGGGTTGGCGATAACGCTGGTGCTCCGCACGATCAGCCATAGCGCCCGGTGATGTAGTCTTCGGTTTGCCTTTTGCTGGGGTTAGTGAACATGCGGTCGGTGTCACCGAACTCGACCAGCTTGCCCATGTGCATGAACGCGGTGTAATCGGATACCCGGGCGGCCTGCTGCATATTGTGGGTCACAATGATGATGGTGAAGCGCGCCTTAAGCTCGTAGATCAGCTCCTCGACCTTAAGCGTGGAAATCGGGTCCAGGGCGGAACAGGGCTCATCCAGCAGTAGCACTTCAGGCTCTACCGCAATGGTACGCGCGATTACCAGGCGTTGTTGTTGGCCGCCCGAAAGGCCCAAGGCAGACTCATGCAAGCGGTCTTTCACCTCGTCCCAGAGTGCCGCGCCGCGCAATGCCCACTCCACGGCGTCATCGAGCATTCGTTTTTTCGTTACGCCCTGGATGCGCAGGCCATACACCACGTTCTCATAGAGGGTCTTGGGAAAGGGGTTGGGCTTCTGGAATACCATGCCTACACGGCGCCTGAGGTCGGCTACGTCTTCACCCTTGCGGTAGATGTCCTGCCCATGAAGGCTAACGGAGCCTTCCACCCGACAGCCATCCACCAAATCGTTCATGCGGTTGAAGGTGCGCAACAACGTGGACTTGCCGCAGCCGGATGGGCCGATGAACGACGTGACCCGGCGCTGCGCGATGTTCAGGGCTACGTCGAACAACACTTGCTGGGCACCGTAGTACAGGTTTAGCCCCCCCACGTCGAAGGCGATGTCTTCGTGGGCGATGTCCAGGCTCTGTTTCTTGCGGCCCAGTGCGGCCATGTCAAGGCGACGGCCTGGTGTGTGGTGTTGCATGGGAGGCTTCCTATGCTATCAACTGCTCATTGGCGGCCAAGCCGCCCAAGGCGTCAGGTATCGAGCGCGCGGTACTTCTCGCGCAAGTGGTTACGAATGGCGACGGCAGACACATTCAGCAAGGCGATGACCGCCACCAGCAGCAAGGCTGTGGCATAGACCAATGGCCGCGCCGCTTCCACGTTAGGGCTTTGAAAGCCTACGTCATAGATATGAAAGCCCAAGTGCATGATCTTTTGGTCCAGGTGCACGTAAGGGTAGTTGCCATCGACGGGCAGTGACGGGGCCAGCTTGACTACCCCGACCAACATCAGCGGCGCCACTTCCCCCGCGGCCCTGGCCACGGCCAGGATCAGCCCGGTCATGATAGCCGGGCTGGCCATGGGTAATACGATTTTCCAGAGGGTCTGCGCCTTGGTGGCGCCCAGGGCCAGGGAGCCTTCTCGCAATGAATGAGGTATACGCGCCAGGCCCTCTTCGGTGGCTACTATCACCACCGGCACCGCTAACAATGCAAGGGTCAGTGAGGCCCAGAGCAAGCCAGGCGTGCCCAAGGTGGGGGCAGGCAATGCTTCAGGGAAAAACAGCCGGTCGATGGAGCCGCCCAGCACGTAGACGAAAAAGCCCAGGCCGAATACACCATAGACAATAGCCGGCACCCCTGCGAGGTTGTTCACAGCGATGCGGATCAGCCGTGTCATCCAGCCCTGGTGCGCATACTCACGCAAGTACACCGCTGCCAGTACGCCAAAGGGGGTCACCAGCACCGCCATGATCAAGGTCATCATGACCGTGCCGAAAATGGCGGGAAACACGCCGCCCTCGGTGTTGGCTTCTCGAGGGCCGGTGCTAAGAAATGCCCACAGCTTGTTGAAGTAGAACCGGATTTTGGCCATTACGTCCATGGTGTTGGGGCGGTAGACCTGCACGATGCTGGCAAGGCTTACTTCCACCTGGCGCCCCATGGCGTCACTGAATAAAGCGCTGTCGCGATCGGCCAGGGTGCGCAGCTCATCAAGCCGCGCTTCCAAGGTTTGATAACGCGCATTAAGCGCGCCGCGCTCACTGGCAAGGTCGGCCTGGGCCGTGGCGGTCAGCGCGCCCTCCAGCTCCAGCTTGCGGCCATGCAGCCTGAGGCGCTCCAGGCTGTGGTTGATCCCGCCGACTTCGGTTTTTTGTAAATGCGTAAGTTCGGCCGCCAGGGCTTTGGTACGTGCCAAGCGTGCGTGCAGCGCCGACCAGGCACCCTCGCCTTCGGCGATCACATGCCCGGCTTGTTTGAGGCTCACCAGTCGCCCGTAGAAATTGCCCCATTCCCGGCGTTCTACCGTGATCACGTCCTCTGGGAACGTGGGGGCGGTCAGCCAGCGTTCGGCTACCCAGTGGAAATCCGGGCCGTTGAGGTCGCGGTTACCGGTCTTGAGCAATACCCGCGTATCAGCCTCGGAACTGCTTGAGGGCTTGTTAATAGCCTCTGGCTCAGGGCGGGGCCCTGGTTCGCGTTGTACTACTTCGCCAATCAAGCTCACGGGCGGTTGACCAGGCACTTGATAGGTCGCCTCAAGCACATCAGACGGCCAAAAGTGCCCCAAGCCACGGATGGCGATCAAGGTCAGCAGGCCCAGGGTCATGATCACCGCGACCGATACCGCGCCCGCGCTTAGCCATACACCCGGCGCGCCACTGCGCAGCCAGCTAGCCGTGGAGGGTTTGCTCACATCCCTGCCCCCGGTCATAGCGACGAGTACTGCTTGCGTAACCGCTGGCGAATCACTTCGGCCATGGTATTCATTGCGAAGGTAAACAGCAGCAGCACCAAAGCCGCCAGGAACAACACGCGATAATGACTGCCCCCAACTTCGGCTTCTGGCAGTTCGATGGCCACGTTGGCCGCCAGGGTACGCATACCCTCGAACAGGTTCATGTCCATCAGCGGCGTGTTGCCCGTGGCCATCAGCACGATCATGGTTTCTCCCACGGCACGGCCCATGCCAATCATCAAGGCCGAAAAAATCCCTGGGCTGGCGGTAAGCAACACTACGCGCACCAGGGTTTGCCAAGCAGTGGCACCCAGGGCCAGTGAACCAAACGTCAGGCTACGCGGAACGCTGAACACTGCGTCTTCGGCAATGGAGTAAATGGTAGGAATGACCGCAAAGCCCATGGCAGCGCCTACCACCAAGGCATTGCGCTGGTCGAAGTCGATGCCCAGGCGGCCGCTGAGCCATTGCCGCATGTCCCCGGCGAACAGGCAGCGCTCCAGCCAGGGGCTAAAGTACAAGGAAGCCGCGGCGATGAGCAGGATCACCGGCACCAGCAGCACGCTTTCCCACCCCTCGGGCAGCCGGTGTCGCAGGCTGGCGGGCAAGCGGCTCCAGCCCAACCCGGTAAGTAAAATGCCTAGCGGTGTAAGTGCCAGCAGGCTGAAGACTCCAGGCAGGTGGCCCTCTATATAAGGCGCCAGAAATAGCCCGGCGAAAAACCCAAGGATCACCGTTGGCAGCGCTTCCATCAGTTCGATGACCGGCTTGACCTTACGGCGCATGGCCGGGGCCATGAAGTAAGCGGTGTACACGGCGGCGGCCACCGCCAGAGGCGCGGCTAGGAGCATGGCGTAGAAGGCCGCCTTGAAGGTGCCGAACGCCAAGGGCGCCAGGCTGAGCTTGGGTTCGAAATCCGAGTTGGCGGCCGTGGACTGCCACACGTATTCCGGGCGGTCGTAATGCTCGTACCAGACTTTGTCCCAGAGGGCGCTCCAGGACACTTCCGGGTGGGGGTTGTCCAGCACGAACTTCAGCAAGGTACCGCCATGCTCGATCATCACCCGATTGGCCCGGGGCGACAGCGCAAGCACGCCACTGCCTTCGGCAACCTGCTCGGTCAATAAGGTGCGATGGGCCGTGGTATGGAATACCCCGAGCCGTCCTGTACGGTCGAGGGCCACGAAACCCTTGCGCCGCTGCTCGGGGCGGATCCGTTCGATCGGCGCCTGACCAAGCTGGAAGTCCCGGATGTGGCTTAGCCGCGGCTCGCCGTCCAGGTCGTGGCTCATAAACCATTGCCCCAAGCTGCCATTGGAGGCGCCGATCAGCAAAGAAACACCACCCACCAGTTGTGCGCTAGCGGTCACGCTGGCCTGGGCGTCTTCCAACAGCTTATAGCGACCATTGAGGGTGTGTTTTTCCAGGTCGAACACGTCCGCATGAGCGCGGCCATTGATAACGTACAACCAGCGCTGGCCAGGGTCTATATAAAGTGCCTGTACCGCCTCGGTCAGTTGCGGCAGCGCCACCCGCACAGGCAGTGCTGCGCGGGTGGTATCAAGCGGCGCGGCAATCAGGTTGAGCCGCGTGTTGTCCGACCCGGCCAGCAGCAGCCCGGTTTCGCTGGCGCTCATGGCGATGTGTTGCAAGGCGCCTCCTTGCTCATCGAGGGTGAACAACCGCTGGCCGTAAGGGTAATCCACCGAGGGTGTGACAGTTTTATGGTCATCGGGCCAAGCGGTCTGGTACAAGTGCCGGAAGACCAGTGCCTGCCCATTGGATAACCCCAGGGCCAATAGGCCCTTGCCAGGCTGATCTTGAGCCACGCTGGCTACAGTGGCGCCTGCGGGCAGTGGCAGGGTCAGGCGGCTAAGCACACTGCCATCCGTCGTGTCGAAGAACACGACCTCACCCTGGCGGGATATACGCATGGCTACCCGGTTCTGTTCTTCCAGTGTCAACAACACCGGTACCCCAGCGCTTTCAAGCCAAGCAGGGGTCAAGGCCGGACGCATCTGGAGGTTGGCCCCCTGAAACAGCGGGGCGACCACATAGGCCAGATAGAAGAAAATAAGGGTAATGGCACCCAGTACAGCCAGCCCACCAACCAATACATACCAGCGGGTAAAACGGTCGACGAGCGCACGTAGCCGGCGGTGGCGCTGCAAGGCCGGCGTGTTGAAATCAATGCGCGCCGGCGGCGTGCCTGACGTTACCTTGCGTACAGCCGGATCATTCATCCGCACACCCTAGCGGCGTTATATGACAGAAACATGACACCATCGTGACACTATCCCCCAGATTTTCGCAGCCAGTTCAAGGCACTTGAGGGTTAGCGGCGGCGCTTAACCCTATTCCAGCCAACACGGTATTGACCACACTTGCAGGCAAGGGAATGTAGCCATCTCTGATCACTATCTGTTGGCCGGTCTGGGAGAGCATCAGCTTGATGAACTCTGCTTCCAACGGCGGCAGGGGTTGGTTTGGCGCCTTGTTGACGTATACATAAAGGAAGCGCGCCAGCGGATAACTACCATTGACCGCGTTAGCCTCTGAATCCTCCACATAGGGGCCGTCCTCGGTTCGCGCCAGAGCAATGGTACGGATACTCGCCGTTTTGTACCCTACCCCGGAATAACCAATGCCATTAAGGGAGCTGCTGATGGCTTGCACCACCGAAGCAGAACCAGGCTGTTCATTGACGTTAGCCTTGAAGTCTCCTTTGCACAGAGCCTGTTCCTTGAAGTAGCCATAGGTGCCCGACACTGAGTTGCGGCCGAACAGTTGCAAGGGTTGAACGGCCAGGCTGCCCTGCACACCAAGGTCGCCCCAACGCCGAGCATCGGCTGGCGCGCCACACAGCCGGGTGGACGAAAAGATAGCGTCCAGCTGTTTAAGGGTCAGGCCCTGAATAGGGTTGTCCTTGTGCACGAACACCGCCAGGGCATCGATGGCCACGGCAATGGCCGTTGGCTTGTAGCCGTACTTCTGCTCGAACGCCTGCAGCTCCACGTCTTTCATCTTGCGGCTCATCGGCCCTAGGCTGGCGGTGCCTTCGGTCAACGCAGGCGGCGCGGTAGATGACCCCGCGGCTTGGATCTGCACGTTCACATTCGGGTAGACGCGTTGGAAGGCTTCGGCCCACAGCGACATCAGGTTGGCCAGGGTATCCGAGCCTACGCTGGTGAGGTTTCCCGATACGCCAGTGATTCGGGTATAGGCGCTCAACGCAGGGTCCACGGCAGCCTGAGCCTGGCTAGCCAACGCCACCGACAGCGTGAATACAGCCACCCGGCGCATAAAGCTCATGGAATGCTCCCGACGGCAGAACGCGCTCATTGGAAACCCGCCCTCATAGGCGGGGCGGCACACTTTATTAAAATCATGTTACAGATTAATGACGGCCCGCCTATCCCTGGTGCGCCTTAGCGACGTTGTGACTGCAGGTATAACCCCACGCAAAAGCCCAGTACGCACAGCCCGGCCACGTACCACGCCGCGCCCATAGGGTTGTTTTTCACCAGCAGGGTCACGGCCAAGGGGGTAAGCCCGCCGAAAATGGCGTAAGCCAGGTTGTAAGAGAACGACAGGCCGGTAAACCGTACCACCGCCGGAAAGGCTTTGACCATCACATAAGGCACGGCGCCAATCACGCCCACGCATAGCCCAGTGACCGCGTATAGCGGGAACAACCAGTCCGGGTGCGCCTGCAGGCTGTGGTAAAGCGTCCAGGAGGTAACGCCCAAGGCCAGGCTGCCCAGCATGAATACCTTGCCCGCGCCGAAACGGTCCGCCAACACGCCCGCGAGGATACAACCGAGGCTAAGGAACACGATTGCCAGGCTATTGGCCTGCAGTGCTACCTTGGCCGGGAAGCCATACAGGGTCTGCAGCAAGGTGGGCGTCATCAAGATCACCACCACGATGCCCGCCGACAGCAGCCAGGTCAGGAGCATGGACAACACTACCGCGCCCCGATGATCACGCAGTACACGCTGTAGCGGCAGTTCAGCGGCCAAGGCCTTGCGTTGCTGCAACTCGGCGAAAATAGGCGTTTCATGCAGCCAACGGCGCAGATACACCGACAGCAGCCCAAACACGCCACCCAAGATAAAGGGTATGCGCCAGGCGTAGGCCACTACTTCCTCAGGGGCGAACAGGCTGTTGATGGCCGTGGCTACCAGCGAACCAAGCAGTATCCCGGCGGTAAGACCGCAGGTCAGGGTGCCACAGGCATAGCCGATGTTACGCGCAGGCACATGTTCGGACACGAACACCCAGGCGCCTGGAACTTCACCGCCAATGGCCGCGCCCTGGATTACCCGCAGCACCAGCAGCAATACAGGGGCCGCAATGCCGATCTGAGCGTAGGTTGGTAATAAACCCATGCACAGGGTAGGGACTGCCATCATGAAGATACTCAGCGTGAACATCTTCTTGCGGCCCAACAGGTCACCGAAGTGCGCCATGACAATGCCCCCCAAAGGGCGCGCCAGGTAGCCCGCGGCGAAGATGCCGAAGGACTGCACTTGTTTCAACCACTCCGGCATGTCGGCAGGAAAGAACAACTTACCCACCACCACGGCGAAAAACACGAATATCACGAAGTCATAAAACTCCAGCGCGCCACCCAGCGCCGACAGCGATAAGGTCTTGTAATCATTACGGTTCAAGGGGCGCGTAGAAGGCGCGGCGCTAGAGGGCGCGAGGCTCATGTGGGGACTCTCTTATTGATCGCGGTCGGCAGCAGGCTTCGCCAGCCAGGAAAAGGCAGGCAGCATTGGAAGATAGCAAATTGCTTGCTGAATAAGATATATCTGTGATTGAACGGTTATGCACGAGCGGATGGGTCTATATACTGGGCTCAAAGGCGTTTACCGCCGATGCTCGCTACTTCAGTGCATCATCTTTTGAAGTCATGGGTCCGAGGCCCCCGGCATGATTGAACTCGAACAAGAAGATCCTATCCCCCAAGGCGACCTGGCCTTGCAAATTACCGCCCTACCTCGGGAAACCAATGGGTTCGGCGATATTTTTGGCGGGTGGCTGGTGTCCCAGATGGACCTTGCCGGTACTGCCATGGCCAGCAAGGTCGCCGGTGGCCGAGTGGCTACCGTGGCCATTGAGCGCATGGCCTTCCTCGTGCCGGTACCGGTTGGGGCGCAGCTTTCGTTCTATACCCAAACCCTGGAGATTGGCCGCAGCTCTATCCAGATGATGGTAGAAGTCTGGAGCGACGACCCGCTCTCCAGCGAATGGCGCAAGGTGACCGAAGCGGCTTTCGTGTTCGTGGCCATCGATGGCAGCGGCCGCACCCGTAGCGTGCCGCCACGTCGTTAAGGTAGCGCCCTAAAACTTGCGTAAGCGCTCGTGGTCCACGTCACACTCCCCCTTTTGATATCAAGGAAGCGATATGTCGACCCCCACGATCAAAATGCTCAAGCAAGGCGAGCTAGACATTTGGCAGATCGAAACCGCCACTGCCGAGCTGCTGGTTGCCGAACAAGGCGCCCAAGTGTTGAGTTATAAGCGCACCGGCGAGCAACCGCTGATTTGGCTAAACGGGCAGGCGGACTTCAAGCAAGGCAAACCGATTCGTGCGGGCGTACCTGTGTGCTGGCCATGGTTCGGCAACCTGGCGCGCAATCCAGAGCCCATCCAACAGATGCGCGAGAGTGACGACCCTGCCCCTTCCCACGGGCTGGTGCGCGCACGCACCTGGACCCTGGCCAAGCCTGAAGTCGAGGGTGACCAGGTCACCCTGACCTTCTCGCTGCCTGAAACAGACGGTCAATTGCCAGGCTGGCCGCACGCCGCGCGCCTGGAACTGAAAATCGTACTGGCCGATACCCTTAGCCTGGCACTGACCACCCTTAATCTGGGCGTCGAAACACTGCACCTGAGCCAGGCCTTGCACACTTACTTCGCGGTCAGTGACGTACGCCAGGTGGCCGTGGAAGAAGTAGCGGGCCTGGAATACATCGAAACCCTGGAGGACTGGGAACAGCGTAGCCAGGAGGGGCAGTTGGAAGTTACCGGCGAAACCGACCGAATCTACCTGCAAACGCCTCCGCGCCTAAGCATTGCCGACACTCAATGGAAGCGCCGCATTTTGATTGATGCCCAGGGCTCGGCCAGCACGGTGATCTGGAACCCCTGGATCGAGCGCGCGGCAGCATTGCCAGACATGGACAATGGCGGTTGGCAAGGTATGTTCTGCATCGAAACCGCCAACGTGTTGGGTGATGCCAAGGCACTGGGCCCCGGGGAGTCTCATACCTTGGCCGTGACCATTTCCAGCGAGGCATTGTAAGGATGCTTGCACCGCGCCCTGGGATGATTTACCGGGGCGCATGCTGCTTACAGGTCTTTGTCTTCCACCACGCGCACTTTATTGGCCTCCATGGCATAAGCCGCGTTGGCCAAGTCGTTGCTCACGTGTTCGACTTTCAAGGTCCCCATGGCCCACAGGGGCGTGTAGAGGTCGTCCAGCTTTAAACCCTTGGGGTAGCGAACGAGGATCAGCTGATTGGGAGGCGGTGGCGGAACATGGATGCAGGCACCAGGGTAAGGCACCAGGAAGAACAGCGTACTACGGCCTTTGGCGTCGGTTTCCAACGGTACCGGGTAGCCGCCGATACGGATCGTCTTGCCATCCATCGCAGCCACGGTTTTGGTGGAGTACATCACCGCCGGCAAGCCTTTGGGGTTCTTCAACCCACCTTTGGACGTGAAGGCGCCCGCGGACTCTGGGGTGTTGTGGTCGATTTCCGGCATAGCCTCCAGGGCTTTCTGGTCGGATGCGGGCATCAGGGCCAACCAGTCGGTTTCTGGTGGCTCTGCCCAGGCCAGGGCGCTGAGGGACAGTAAACACGCAAGTAACAAGGCGCGCATTAAAGCAGCTCCATGAACGGGGGCGCCATTGTAGGCGATGCAAGCATTATATCCACGCCCTGGGGTGTGGCGTTGCGCTGTCTGCCCCCGTTCGGCGAAGGTCAGTCCTTCTTGATCATGCCGTAGATCACCAGCAATACGATCGCGCCTACCAATGCGCCAAGGAAGCCAGCGCCCTCGCCTGCTCGGTAAATGCCCAGTGCCTGGCCACCGTAGGTAGCGGCCAGGGAGCCGCCGATGCCTAGCAGGATGGTCATGATCCAGCCCATGCTGTCGTCACCTGGTTTCAGGAAACGCGCCAGCAAGCCGACGATCAAGCCAATGATGATTGTTCCGATGATGCCCATGAAGTATCCCTCTCGATTGCAGGGCCGATGGCGTGGTCATCGGCGTCTTGCAATGAGAGGGCCGCTTGCGGCGTAGGTTCCGCTTCGCTCAACGTTCGATGAGCGCTTGCACCTGGGTAATGCCTAGTTGCAGAGTGGAACGGTCGGCGGCGCGCACGGTGGCGTGGCCCACTTTGCGGCCGGGCTTGAACGCCTTGCCGTAGTGGTGCAAGTGGCACCCTTCGATGACCACGGCCTGCTCCACGGGTGGAACCTCGCCAATAAAGTTGAGCATGGCGCTTTCACCTACCTTGGCGGTGGCGCCCAACGGCAGCCCGGCGATGGCACGCAGGTGGTTCTCGAATTGGCTGCACTCGGCGCCTTCGATGGTCCAGTGCCCGGAGTTATGAACCCGCGGGGCGATCTCGTTCGCCTTCAAGCCGCCGTCTACCTCGAAGAACTCGAAGGCAAGCACGCCGACGTAATCGAGCTTGTTTAATACCCTGCCTAGGTAATCTTCGGCGAGGCCTTGCAGCGGGTGATCGCTGCTGGCTACCGACAGCTTAAGGATGCCGGCTTCATGAGTGTTGTGAGAGAGCGGATAGAACCGGGTTTGCCCATCGCGGGCGCGTACCGCTACCAGGGAAACCTCACCGGTAAAAGGCACGAAGCCTTCCAGCAGGCAGGGTACGCTGCCCAGTTCGACGAAGGTACCGGCAACGTCTTCGAGGCGGCGCAGGACTTTCTGCCCTTTGCCGTCGTAGCCAAGGGTGCGGGTTTTCAGCACTGCTGGCAGGCCGATGCTCGCCACGGCGGCGTCCAGGTCTGCCTGGGATTGGATGTCTGCGAACGCCGGGGTGGGAATGCCCAATTCCTTGAAAAGGCTTTTCTCGAACCAGCGGTCACGGGCAATGCGCAGCGCTTCGGCGCTGGGGTACACCGGCACGAAACTCGACAGGAAAGTTACGGTTTCCGCGGGGATGCTTTCGAACTCGAAGGTCACTACGTCTACGGATTCGGCCAACTGGCGCAAGTGCGCCTCGTCGTGGTACTCGGCCTGCACATGCTTGCCTAGCACGGCAGCACAGGCGTCGGGCGCTGGGTCAAGAAACGAAAAGCGCATGCCCAAAGGCGTGCCGGCCAGGGCCAGCATACGGCCCAACTGGCCGCCACCGATAACACCGATCTTCATTGCGCTTATGCCTCGCGAGGGTCTGAGTTATCCAGCACGGTCGACGTTTGCTCGGTGCGGAAACGCACCAGCGCGTCATGGAACTGGGGATACTTGCCACCCAGAATGCTGGCGGCCAGCAAGGCAGCGTTGATCGCCCCGGCCTTGCCAATGGCGAGCGTGGCCACAGGTACGCCAGCGGGCATCTGTACGATGGACAGCAGCGAATCCACGCCCGAGAGCATCGAGGACTGAACCGGCACGCCCAGTACGGGCAAGTGGGTTTTGGCCGCGCACATGCCCGGCAGGTGCGCCGCCCCGCCCGCGCCCGCGATGATCACCTCAAGCCCGCGGCCTTCGGCTTCATCTGCGTACTGGAACAGCAGGTCTGGAGTGCGGTGCGCGGACACCACCTTTACTTCGTAGGGGATACCGAGCTTGTCCAGCATATCGGCGGTGTGGCTAAGGGTGGACCAATCGGACTTCGAGCCCATGATCACGCCAACCAGTGCACTCATCGTCGAGCCTCTTTATTTCGGGCGCCCATGGCGCGGCAGAAAACAAACAAGCCACGCATCGCAGCGTGGCTTGACTATAGGATCGCAGGCCGATCACCCACGGCCGGAGGCCGCGCAGTATAACCGAACACTTACCGATTGGGCTTATTTGTGACGGGCTACCGCTGTGCTCGATATGGCCGTTTCGCCGGCCTGAAAGCGCATTTTCCTTCAGACATGTTCGCGCCTTTGGTCTCACGGTCAATAAGCGGTTCTGGTTCGATGCTAGTGGGCGTCAACGCCCCCGACCAAGGATGGAAACTATGAAAACGAGCCTTATACGAACACTGGCTATCACTGTGTGCGGCGTGGCTGGGGCAACCTCTTTCAGCAGGCCAGCGCTTGCGGCCTTGCCCATTCGCCTGAACGTGGTGCTACATGACGACATACCTACGCCGCTTCGCGAACAGGTGGTGCCCGACTACCTGCAGCCGTGGATAGAGGAAATGCAAAACCAATTTGGTAGGCGCGTGGAGGTACAGGTCAGGCAGAACGTTCCAGGGGTTTCCGACCTGGATTACCGCAGTGAAGACCGGAAATCTTTGCTACGCGGCTTGAGCAGCTACTCTACCGTGTTTTGGCAACAACAAGGCACAGGCGAGTGGAACCACAGGCGGGACAAAACCTTATTGTTGGTCCGTGGTACTTACCTTCCAGACCCTGCTCAGGAAGAAACCGTGGGTGAGGCCCTTTTGCGAAATACCGCAGCCTGGGCCTCCCTCAAAACCTACTCCGCCGCTGGCCATGAGCTGGGCCATCTGTTTGGCGCCACTCATGAAAACGCCAAGGTGCTGCTTAACCCTTGGTTTTGCGAAACCTACGCCTACCCCTCTCGACACAACCTGCGTTCCAATTGCTATCGGTACAGCGACCAGAACCGCGAGGCCATCGCGGCCTACCTTTCAGAAGCCCCATGAGCCCCAAGCGCCGCTAAGCGGAGGCCTCCAGCTTTCGCCAAAGTAGCCGCACGCTGGCCTTGCGCACCAGTGAACAGCGGTACAGGCGGATTTCCAGGGGTACATGCCAATGGGCCGCCCCGCACACTACCAACTCGCCACGGTCGAGCTCGGCGGTTACGCTCAACCGTGGCACCCACGCCACCCCCAACCCTTGTAGCGCCATGGCTTTGAGGCTATCGGCCATGGCCGTTTCGTACACCGTGGTGTAACGCAGCCCACGCTGACGTAGCAAGGCGTTGACCGAACGCCCCAGAAATGCACCCGCGCTGTAGCCCAGCAGAGGCACGCTGGCCGCTTCGTCGAGGTTGTAGAGGGCACTGCCGTCGCTGGCTACCGAACTGACCGGTAGCATCTCGGTGGCCCCTAGGTGCAGGGAGGGGAAAATATCCGGGTCCATTTGCAGCGTGGCTTCCGGGTCGTAAAAGGCCAGCATGATGTCGCACCCCCCTTCCCGTAGCGCGTGGATTGCATCCCCCACGTTAGTCGCCACCAGGCGCGTAGCCATGGGCAGGCCTTCGTTGCGCAGGCGCGCGATCCAGCCAGGGAAAAACCCTAGCGCCAAGGAATGCGCGGCGGCTACTTGAATCACTTCACCCGGCCCACCCTCGAGATGGTGCAAGTGGCGCAATACTTCGCCTACCTGGTCCACTACGTTGCGCGCGGTGATCAGAAACAACTGCCCTGCCTCGGTTAGCTCCACTGGGGTTTTGCTGCGATTGACCAGGGTCAGCCCAAGTGCTGCCTCCAAGCTACGAATACGTCGGCTGAACGCAGGCTGCGTCACGAACCTGCGTTCGGCGGCCTGGGAAAAACTGCGGGTCGCGGCCAAGGCACTGAGGTCTTCCAGCCATTTGGTTTCAAGGTTCATGTCAGAGGCTTTCCTGTGGCTGGCATACGCTCGGTAGCGACCATTCGTCACACCCACCGTTATGCCGTTTGTGCATGGGCCAGCGAGCAACAGCATTGGCCCAGGTATGTTACCAAAGCGCAGTATTAGCAGCATTCCGGCGTTTGCCGGGTTCACTCAGAGCTGATCGCTATCATGTCCTGCGCTGCATCTTCACGGATCGAAAAAGACCTTCTTGGCACCCTGGAAGTCCCCGCCGACGCTTACTACGGCATCCAGACCCTACGGGCCGTGAACAACTTCCGGCTGTCTGGCGTGCCCCTTGCCCACTACCCCAAACTGGTAGTGGCGCTGGCCATGGTCAAACAGGCCGCCGCCGATGCCAACCGCGAATTGGGCCACCTGAGCGACAGCAAGCATGCGGCGATCAGCGAGGCCTGCGCGCGGATCGTGCGCGGGGACTTCCATGATCAGTTCGTGGTGGACATGATTCAGGGCGGGGCAGGTACGTCCACCAACATGAATGCCAACGAAGTGATCGCCAACATCGGCCTTGAGGCGATGGGCAAGCAGAAAGGCGAATACCAGTACCTGCACCCCAACAACGATGTGAACATGGCGCAGTCCACCAACGACGCCTACCCTACCGCGATACGCCTAGGGCTGCTGCTGGGCCATGACGCCCTGTTGGCCAGCCTGGACAGCTTGATCCAGGCCTTTTCCAGCAAGGGGCAGGAATTCGCCCATGTGCTGAAAATGGGCCGTACCCAGTTGCAGGACGCCGTACCCATGACGCTGGGACAGGAATTCCATGCATTCGCCAACACGCTGGGCGAAGACCTAGCGCGCTTGCGTACCCTGGCCCCTGAGTTGCTGACTGAAGTAAACCTGGGCGGCACCGCCATCGGCACGGGCATCAACGCCGATCCTCGCTACCAGCACTTGGCCGTGGCGCGCCTGGCTACCATCAGCGGCCAACCTCTGGTGCCGGCCGCCGACCTGATCGAAGCCACATCGGACATGGGCGCCTTCGTGCTGTTCTCCGGCATGCTCAAGCGCACCGCGGTCAAGCTGTCGAAGATCTGCAACGACCTGCGCCTGCTCTCTAGCGGCCCCCGCACCGGCATCAATGAAATCAACCTGCCCGCGCGGCAGCCGGGCAGTTCCATCATGCCCGGCAAGGTCAACCCAGTGATCCCTGAAGCTGTAAACATGGTGGCGTTCGAGATCATGGGCAATGACCTGGCGCTAACCATCGCCGCCGAGGGCGGGCAATTGCAGCTGAACGTGATGGAGCCGCTGATCGCCTACAAGATCTTCGATTCCATCCGCACCTTGCAGCGGGCCATGGACATGCTGCGTGAGCACTGTGTGGTGGGTATCACCGCCAACGAACAGCGCTGCCGCGAACTGGTAGAGCATTCCATCGGCCTGGTTACGGCCCTGAACCCCTATATCGGCTATGAAAATGCTACCCGCATTGCCCGCGCCGCCTTGCAAACCGGCCGTGGCGTGCTGGAGTTGGTACGCGAGGAAGCGTTGCTGGACGAGGCCATGCTGGCAGACATCCTGCGCCCCGAAAACATGATCGCGCCCCGGCTGGTACCGCTAAAGGCCTAGGCTTTGTACGAAAAGTCGGCGAGCGAAGGCTAGGCAAGGAAAAAACCGGCGAGGAAGCGGACTGGGCCCGCATCCGGGTTTACTGGGTGTAAATGAGCATTCCGAGCCGGTTTTTGACGCAGCATAGGCAAGCGCAGCCATTTTACGTACACAGCCTAACCCCTCACCAGGCTGAGGGACTAGACACCTCTCACCTTTTACGAGCCCCAGATTGGGGCTCTTTTTTTGCCAATAACACACACGCGAGATTGCGCTCGCGCCTACAGGTGATAGGCGCCGCGTAGCAGCGGGCCTTGGGCGCGACCGGGGCGCGACACAGTCGCGAGCAAGCTCGGCTGCTACAAAAACACCACCGTTCGGTTGATCTCGGAGCATTCCACTACCCTATTGCACCAAAGCTGTGCAGACGATTGCCGCTTTCGCGGGTATAGTTCGCCCTTTTTTTGCCGCGTGGCCTAGGCTGCCCGGTGGCACCAACACGAGGAAACAACATGCTCGGAGTCCTTAACGACTTTCTGTCCGGCAAAGTGCTGATCGTGCTGATCGTCGGCCTGGGTAGCTATTTCACGCTACGTTCGCGTTTCGTTCAGCTGCGTCACTTCCCTCATATGTTCAGTGTGTTCGCCGACAGTCTGCGCAACACCTCTAACCAGGTGAGCTCCTTCCAGGCGCTGATGCTCAGCCTGGCCGGCCGGGTCGGCGCGGGCAATATCGCGGGCGTAGGCGTGGCCGTCACCCTTGGCGGCCCTGGCGCGGTGTTCTGGATGTGGGTCACTGCACTCGTGGGAATGGCCAGCAGCTTCTTTGAGTGCTCGCTGGCGCAGCTGTACAAACGCTGCGATGAAAACGGCCAATACCACGGTGGCCCTTCTTTCTATATACAGCACGGGCTGGGCAAGCGTTGGCTGGGCATGGTCATGGCAGCGCTGCTGCTGCTGACCTTCGGCTTCGCCTTCAGCGGCCTGCAGGCCCACGCGGTAACCACCTCGCTCAACGATGCCTTTGGCTTCGATGTGATGTACTCGGGGGCAGCGATGGCCGTGCTGATGGCCTTGGTATTCATCGGTGGCATCAAGCGTATCGCCAAGGTAGCTGACCTGCTGGTACCCGTAAAAACACTGGCGTACATTGCCGTGACCGTTTACGTGATCGCAGTGCAGTTCGACCAGGTGCCCTTCATGCTGGCGACTATCGTCAAAAGCGCGCTAGGCATCGACCCAGTATTCGGCGGCCTGGTGGGCAGCGCCATCGTATTGGGTGTAAAGCGTGGCGTCTTCGCCAACGAAGCCGGCTTGGGCAGCGCGCCTAACGTAGCGGCGGTAGCCGAGGTGCATCACCCGGTGGCCCAAGGCGTGGTGCAGGCGTTCAGCGTATTCCTAGACACCTTCGTGATTTGCACCTGCACCGCATTGCTGATTTTGCTCTCCGGTGTGTACGGCACCAGCTTCGACGGCAATGGCATCGTTTTGGCGCAGGACTCCCTCGCCGCCGTGGTCGGCCCTTGGGGCAAGGTGTTCATCAGTGTGGCGCTGGCGTTGTTCGTGTTCACCTCCATGCTTTACAACTACTACCTGGGCGAAAACAACCTGCGCTTCCTCGGGGGCGGCAAGAAAATGATCATGGTCTATCGGGTGGTGGTGTTGGCCCTGGTGGTGTGGGGCGCGGTGGAAAACCTGGAAACGGTATTCGCCTTCGCTGACCTCACCATGACCCTGCTGGCCTTGGTGAACCTGACCGCGCTGTTCCTGTTATTCAAGGTTGGCCTGCGCCTGCTGCGCGACTACGATGCGCAACGCGCCGCAGGTGTGAAAACCCCCGTGTTCGACCCCCGTGCCTATGCCGACCTGGACCTAGACCCCAAGGCTTGGCCCGTTAACCCCGAGCCCACTTCCTCCGACAGGACCCGACCATGACCCACGCCCAGCCTGCCCGCCATATTCGCGTCCTGTACACCGGAGGCACCATCGGCATGCAGGCCACGGCTAATGGGCTGGTTCCCGCAGGCGGCTTCGAGGCACGCATGCGGGAGCGGCTCCACACCTCTGGGCTAGCCACTGCCACGTGGTCCTTCGAGGACATGCAACCGCTGATCGACAGTGCCAACATGTCACCGGCGTATTGGCAGCAGCTACGCCAGGCCATTACCCGGGCCGTGGACATAGACGGCAGCGATGCCGTGCTGGTCCTTCACGGCACCGATACGCTGGCCTATAGCGGCGCGGCCTTAAGCTTCCAGCTCATTGGCCTGCCAGCGCCGGTGGTATTTACCGGTTCGATGCTGCCAGTAGGCGCCCCCGAAAGCGACGCCTGGGAAAACCTTGAAGGCGCCATGAGCGCGCTCAGCGAGGGCATGGCCTCGGGCGTGTGGCTGCATTTTCACGGCCAGTCGATGCTGCCAACCCGTTGCGCCAAGGTGCGTAGCAGTGGCCGCAACGCCTTCGCGCCCCTCCAGCGTGACCAGGCTGAAGGCAGCGTAGCCCCATTGCCCGCGCAATTGCATTACCAGCAGCCCAAGGCATTGGCCCGCGTGGCAGCCCTGCCCTTGGTACCGGGCTTCGATCCTCAGTGGTTAAGCGCCTTGGTGGCCGATGGCGTACAGGCCATAGTGCTGGAGTGCTATGGCAGCGGAACCGGCCCCAGTGATGATCCGGCCTTTCTCCAGGCCTTGCGCGAGGCACGGGACCAAAGCGTGGTGATAGTGGCAGTTACCCAATGCCAGCAAGGCGGTGTAGAGCTGGGTGTTTACGAAGCCGGCAGCCGCTTGCGTGATGCTGGCGTAGTGGCCGGTGGCGGCATGACCCGTGAAGCGGCATTGGGCAAGCTGCATGGCTTGCTGGGCCTGGGCCTTAAGGCCGATGAGGTAGCGCGCTTGCTGGAAGTTGACCTGTGTGGAGAGTTGAGCGGCCTCACTCATCCTGTTTAAGGGGCAGGGAAACAGGCGCTTATTGGCTGGCGAGGATAGGCTGGATCAGCCCCATACCGCCCGCAGGCGCGCCAAGGCATGGGCGATTTCCACCTCGTTCACCCCCGCAAAACCCAGCACTAACCCGCTGGGCCTATCTACGGGCAACGCGCCATTCGCCGTCGGCTGATCGAACCAATAACTACTCAAGGGTTGGATGTCCACAGCCACCTCGGCCGCCAGGCTCACCAGCTCAGCCTCACGGGCACTATCGGCTACGTCTATCTTCACATGCAGGCCCGCGCTCACCTCGGGCATGGGCAAGCATCCGGGAATGGTCTGGGGCCATAGCGCTAGCAACGTGTCGCGGCGGCTGAGGGCTGCTTTGCGCATACGTCGTATATGCCGCTGAAAATGGCCACGCGCCATGAATTCAGCCATCACCCACTGGCTACTGACCTCTGAGTGGCGCATGTCCACGGCGCGGCGTTGCGCAAAGGCCGGGACCAAATGCCTGGGCAGCACCAAATAACCTAAACGCAGCGCTGGAAAAGCGACTTTCCCAAAGGTGCCGATATAGATCACACGCCCATTGCCATCGAGTGCCGCCAAGGGTGCCAAGGGGGCGCCTTTGTAACGGTATTCGCCATCGTAATCGTCTTCGAGAATCCAGGCCTCGTTAACCCGAGCCCACTCCAATAATTGAAGGCGCCGCGCCAGGCTCAAGGTCACTCCGGTTGGATACTGATGGGCAGGGGTGACATAAGCCAGGCGGCAATCCTTAAGAGCCTTTAGGTCATCGCAGCGTAACCCGTCCGCATCCACGCCTATGCCTACTACCTGAGCACCTACGCTGGCGAGTGCGTGACCGGCGGCCCGATAGCCAGGGTTTTCCATGGCGGCACAGTCGCCAGCCTGCAGTAGCAACTGTGCACAAAGGGTTATCCCCTGCTGTGCGCCGCAGGTGACTACTATCTGATCAGCTTCGCACGCCAGCCCCCGCGAGCTTCTTAGATAAGCGGCAATCATGTTACGCAGCGCTTGGCTGCCGACAGGGGCCTGATATCCGAGGGCGGACAGGTCGGGCTTGTGCCAGAAAGCGTTGTAAAGCTTGCCCCAAACGCTGAACGGGAACAGGTCGAAGGCAGGCAAACCCACTTGAAATGCCCGCGGCATGCCGGTACTGGGCAAGGCCAAAGAGGCTGCAAGGGCTTGCTTCAAGGCCGGTGTATAACTCAATGTACTGGATGGGCTTACAGCACTTTCTGTGGATAAGGCTGTGGGTAAGTACCCCTTAAAAGCTGTGGACAAACCTGTGGACGAATAGGGTCTGCGCTTCGGCTCTATCTCAGGGATAGCAGGCGTTATAAAGGTACCGTCGCCTACGCGGGCTTGCGCAAAACCTTCCGCCTGTAGCTGCTCATAGGCTTCGATCACGGCATTACGAGAAACGCCCAAGGCTCGAGCCAGATCACGGCTGGCCGGTAACCGGATGCCAGCCCCTAGCCGGCCATCAAGCACCCGTGCTCGAAGTTGCGCATAGAGTTGGCGAGCCAGCCCCTTACCTGTTTCAAGACGAATACCGGTAGGGTCGAACGGCATAGGCGTAGGCATGTATTGGCCCCTTCGAAAAGCTAGCTAATGGACCTTACAGCAGGCCAATACACACCCTAGCATGGCGACTTCTCGCTTATGCCCAACGGCGAAGGTTCATTGCCGATCAAGGAGCAACATTCATGAGCAGCATCGCAATACTTTCTCCCACAGCTAACGATCATGCTGCGTGGCATAGCTTGTGGCTGGCCTATCAAGGCTTTTATCAAGTCACTATCCCTGAAACCGTAAGCGAGGCCACCTGGAAGCGCATACTGGACCCGGCCGAGCCTATTCATGCCGCTTTGGCCTGGCGCGACGGGCAGGTTGTAGGCCTGGTGCACTGGATCTTTCACCGCTCCTGCTGGACGATTGAGAACTCCTGCTACCTTCAGGATCTAATCGTCGATGTGCGCCATCGGGGCTGCGGCATGGGGCGGCAGTTGATCGAGCATGTCTATGCCCAAGCCAGGGGTGCTGGCTGTACCAAGGTTCACTGGCTCACACATGAAACCAACGCCACGGCTATCGGGCTGTATGAGCAAATCGCCGAGCGGCCGGGCTTAATACAATTTCGAAAACCCCTTTAGGAGCCGCTATGGTTAACCCCGCAATGATATGGAAACCGGTCAAGGCCCCCATCGCTGAAACCACGGAAGGGGAATACATCCGCCTGGAGAAGCTGGTTCCGGCCCGCCACAGCGAAGACCTATGGAATGTACTGGTAGGGCCAGGCTCCGACCCGTTGTTCTGGGATTTTCTGCCCTATGGGCCTTTCAATGATCGGGAAACCTTCGACATCTGGTTGGACGGCTATGCGATCAGCAACGACCCCTTGGGGTTTTGCGTGGTGGACAAGCAAACCGGCAAAGCCGAAGGCGTACTTAGCTTAATGTCCATCGTGCCGGCCCATGGCCGTATGGAAATCGGTCACGTGGCCTTCGGCGCGACCATGCAGCGCTCGCCCAAAGGCACAGAAGCCGTTTACCTGCTGGCGCGCCAAGCCTTCGCGGCCGGTTATCGCCGATTGGAATGGAAATGCGACAACCGTAACGAGCGCTCTCGCCGCGCGGCTACTCGCTTTGGCTTTACCCCTGAAGGGGTGTTCCGCCAGCACATGATGGTGAAGAACCAAAACCGTGATACGGCTTGGTTTTCCATGCTCGACTCCCAATGGCCAGCCATCAAGGATGCCTTCGAAGCCTGGTTGGCGCCGGAGAACTTCAAGGACAGCAAGCAGGTAAAAACCCTGGAAGAACTGCGCGGGTAGGCATTCACGCCCGTAGGAGCGAGCGCTAGCTCGCGAATGGTCCGATCTGAAACGATGGGGTTGCCCTGCCCGCCCCATTCGCCAAATGGCGTTGGGTCCTACAGGGGTCAGGTCGGATAAAAAAAGGGAGCCGAAGCTCCCAGAGGTTAACTGCAAAGAAAGCCTTAGCCCTCGATTTCGATCAGCACGTCGCCTGGGGTCACGCGGTCCCCCTTGGCCACATGGACGGTACGCACGGTACCGGCCATGGGGGCCTGGATTTCAGTTTCCATCTTCATGGCTTCGGTAATCAATACGGCTTGCCCAGCCTTGACGGCATCGCCTTCCTTCACCAGCACTTCCACAATATTGCCTGGCATGGTGGTGCTCACATCACCTGGCGCGCTCGCTTGTTTGCGTTTGTTAGCGCCCCCGCCCACGAACTCATTGAGAGGCTCGAACACTACCTCTTCGGGCATGCCGTCGATGCTGAGGTAAAAATGCCGCTTGCCCTCGGCCTTAACGCCTACGCCGGTGATATCCACACGGTAGGTTTCCCCATGCACGTCGATCACAAACTCGGTAGGCACGCCCTCGCCTTGCGCCGATGCCACCGCCCCGGCTTCAGGAATGGGCAGCAGCACTTCTGGTTTCAAGGTGCCTGCTTTGCGTTCTTCGAGGTACTTGCGGCCAATGTCTGGGAACATGGCATAGGTCAGTACGTCTTCCTCGCTCTCGGCCAGCTCGCCGATTTCAGCGCGCAACTTGTTCATTTCGGGTTTGAGTAGGTCCGCCGGGCGTACGTCGATCACCTCTTCGCTGCCGATGGCTTGCCGCCGTAGTTTTTCGTTCACCGTGCCGGGCGCCTTGCCGTAACCGCCTTGGAGGTACAGCTTTACTTCGTTGGTGATGGTTTTGTAGCGCTCACCGGCCAGCACGTTGAAGAACGCTTGGGTACCGACGATCTGCGAGGTAGGGGTCACCAGCGGCGGGTAACCCAAGTCTTCACGCACGCGGGGAATCTCCGCCAGCACTTCATTCATACGGTTGAGCGCGCCCTGCTCCTTGAGCTGGTTGGCCAGGTTGGAGATCATGCCACCGGGCACCTGATTGACCTGAACCCGCGTATCCACTGCGGTAAATTCGCTTTCGAACTGGTGGTATTTCTTGCGCACGGCATAGAAATACAGGCCGATCTCTTGCAGCAGCGCAAGGTCCAGCCCGGTGTCGTATTCACTGCCCTTCAGCGCCGCGACCATGGACTCCGTACCCGGGTGGCTGGTCCCCCAGGCCAGGCTGGAAATGGCCGTGTCGATATGGTCCACGCCATTTTCCACAGCCTTGAGCTGACACATCGCGGCCAGGCCAGAGGTGTCATGGGAGTGGATAAACACCGGCAGCCCCTGCTCGGCCTTCAATGCACGGACCAATTCCCCAGTAGCAAAGGGCGTGAGCAGGCCGGCCATGTCTTTGATGGCAATGGAATCGCAGCCCATGGCTTCCATCTGCTTGGCCTGTTCGACGAAGGCCTGCACTGTGTGCACGGGGCTCGTGGTGTACGCCAGGGTGCCCTGGGCATGCTTGCCCGCAGCCTTCACGGCCTCGATGGCTACCCGCAGGTTACGGATGTCGTTCATGGCGTCGAAAATACGGAATACATCGACGCCGTTACCCGCCGCGCGCTCCACGAATGCACGCACCACGTCGTCGCTGTAGTGGCGGTAGCCCAGCAGGTTCTGCCCGCGCAACAGCATTTGCAAGCGCGTGTTAGGCAAGGCCGCGTGCAGCTGGCGCAAACGTTCCCAGGGATCTTCCTTTAGGAAGCGCACGCACGCATCGAAGGTGGCGCCGCCCCATACCTCCAACGACCAGTACCCCACGCTGTCGAGCTTGTCGCAGATCGGCAGCATGTCTTCCGTGCGCATGCGGGTGGCGAGCAAGGACTGGTGGGCGTCGCGCAGCACGGTATCGGTTACAAAGATTTTCTTGGGCATCTCTAAAGCTCCCTTGGGGCTTCAAGCTGCAAGTACAAGCTTCCCGTAAAAGCGCATCTGCTTTTACTTATGGCTTGTCGCTTACCTCTTGCAGCTTCTTATTTATAGGCCGGCGTGAGCGGCGATCGCGGTGGCAATGGCCAGGGCCAACTCTTCAGGCTTGCGCTTGATGGAGTACTCGGTGAGTTCCGGGTGGCTCTCCACGAAGCTGGTGTTGAACTCCCCGCTACGGAATTCCGCGTTGCGCAAGATCTCCTGGTAATACGCAGCGGTCGTCTTCACGCCCTGCACGCGCATGTCGTCCAACGCACGCAAGCCTCGGTCCAGTGCCTCTTCCCAGGTTAATGCCCACACCACTAGCTTCAGGCACATCGAGTCATAGAACGGCGGGATGGTATAGCCGGTATAGATAGCGGTATCGGTGCGCACGCCTGGCCCGCCCGGTGCGTAATAGCGGGTGATCTTGCCGAAGCTGGGAAGGAAGTTGTTTTTCGGGTCCTCGGCGTTGATCCGGAACTGCAGCGCGAACCCTCGATGCTGGATATCTTCCTGTTTGACCGACAGCGGCAGGCCAGACGCGATACGGATTTGCTCGCGAACGATATCCAGGCCTGTAATTTCCTCAGTGATCGTATGCTCGACCTGCACCCGGGTGTTCATTTCCATGAAGTACACCTCGCCCTCGGCGAGCAGAAACTCCACGGTACCTGCATTTTCGTACTGGACCGCATTAGCGGCGCGCACGGCCAGGGCGCCGATATAAGCACGCTGTTCGGGCGTGAGCTGAGGGCTTGGAGCGATTTCGATCAGCTTCTGATTACGCCGTTGAATAGAGCAGTCCCGTTCGAACAAGTGCACCACATTGCCATGGCTGTCGCCCAGGATCTGGGCTTCGATGTGCTTGGGATTGACGATGCACTTTTCCAGGAACACTTCAGCTGAGCCGAAGGCCTTGGTGGCTTCTGAAATCACCCTGGGAAACGCCTGCTCGAGTTCTTCACGGCTATTACAGCGGCGAATGCCCCGCCCACCACCACCGGAGGTAGCCTTAAGCATGACGGGATAGCCAATGCGCTCACCCTCGCGCAGCGCTTCTTCGATGTCCGCTACGTTGCCTTCAGTACCCGGCGTGACGGGAACGCCCGCAGCGATCATGGTGCGACGGGCTTCGGTTTTATCACCCATGCGGCGAATGACGTCTGCCGAAGGGCCAATGAACTTGATACCGCGCTGGGCGCAGATTTCCGCCAGTTCAGCGTTTTCGGATAAAAAGCCATACCCCGGGTGGAGCGCGTCACAGCCCGTTTCAACAGCGAGATTGACCAGTTTGCGTGGGTTGAGGTAGCCGGCCAGAGGCTCGGCGCCAATGTTATAGGCCTCGTCCGCGCGCTTTACATGCAGCGCGTGACGGTCAGCATCGGCATAGATGGCTACAGACCGAATACCCATTTCCGCGCAGGCCCGCACGATGCGAACCGCGATTTCACCCCGGTTGGCGATGAGGATCTTTTTTATCACTTGTATTCCCTCGTCCATTAGGCACGCCGTGCCCCATCGCATGACAGGCACGTTTTCACCCTAACGCTGTTCAGTGATAAATAATAATCAGAGTTTATTGGGTTACCCATTAGCAAAACCTTATAGTTATCGCCTGAGTGGAGAGGAACCCGGCCATGCGCAAATCACTTATGCGGCTCACACTGCGCCAATTACGGGTATTCAACGAAGTATGCGACCTGAAATCCTTTAGCCGTGCCGCTGAGGAAATGGCGCTTACCCAGCCTGCGGTCAGCCTGCAAATTCGCCAACTGGAAGAAGTGGTAGGCCAGCCTTTGTTCGAATACGTGGGTAAAAAGCTATACCTGACCGAAGCCGCGCAGGCCTTGCAAAGCGCCAGCCGGGATATTTTCGGGCGATTGGAGAGCTTCGACATGCAGCTCTCGGATTTACAAGGCTCCCTTCAGGGGCAGCTGAAATTGGCAGTGGAGTCCAGTGCTAAGTATTTCCTGCCGCATTTGTTCGCCGCATTCAAACGCAAGCACCCGGAAGTAAGCCTGGCCCTGAGCGTAGTCAATCGTGCTCAGGCGCTGCGGCGATTGGTGGACAACCGTGACGACTTGCTGATCATGTGTCAGGTGCCACAAGACATGGACTTGGACTTTCTACCGTTCTTGACCAATGACATCATTGCTGTAGCGCCACCCGGGCACCCGCTATGCGAAGCAAGGGCGTTGCACTTGCAGGCCCTGGAAGCCTGGCCGCTGCTGGTACGCGAGCAGGGTTCAGGCACACGCTTGGCGTGCGAAGCTTTTTTCAAGGAAAAACGCGTGCACTTTGGGCAAACGCTGGAGGTAGGTTCGGCAGAGGCTCAGCGAGAAGCCGTGGCCGCTGGGCTCGGGCTTGCCTTATTAGGCCAGCATGGAGTTGTAGGTGAGCTGCGCAGTGGTGCCTTAGTGGCGTTGCCTGTAGCCGAGTTGCCATTGCGGCGAAGCTGGTGCCTGGTGCGGGCAAAGGCCAAGCGGCCCTCGCCCGTGGCGGCGGCGTTCCTGACGTTCATCCGTGAGGAACGGGCCCAGGTTAGTAGCTTGGCTGAACGCTTCGCCCAGTCGTCATAGCCCCTGCATACAAGGTATGCAGTTCAGGAAAGTCGACGATTTCAGCCAGAAGCCGGCGCTCGTCGGTACGGCTTTCGATGGCGCGGCGAAACGCCATGCGCCGTGCATCTTCCTCTTGCCGCCGGGTTTTGCTGCTGCCAGGCCCTTCATAGGAACGCGCCATCCTGCCTTCTCCCAATGGTTTTTGCGGGAGCTACAGCATGGCAACAGGCCGTTACGCTTTTAGGGCAGCGCAATGACGGCCAGGTTACAGCGGTCAGCCCTCTTCAGGGTGCCTGATGGACTTGGAGGACAAGCGAAAGCCACGCAGGCTACGCTTGACGCTTTTGAGGTGATTGACCAGCGATGGCCCACGGGCCATGGCTACGCCCATGGCCAATACGTCGATTACCACCAAGTGGGCAATCCGCGAGGTTAGCGGCGTGTAGATGTCGGTGTCTTCATGTACGTCAACGGCCAGGTTGACAGTGGACAACTCGGCCAAGGGTGTTTGGCTAGGGCACAGGGTAATCAGCGAGGCCCCGGCCTCCCGCACCAGGTTGGCGGTGATCAACAGATCTTTGGAGCGGCCCGACTGTGAAATGCACACCGCCACGTCACCTGGCTGCAATGTGACCGCAGACATGGCTTGCATGTGCGGGTCCGAATAGGCCGCCGCCGTAAGCAGCAGGCGGAAAAACTTATGCTGGGCGTCCGCGGCCACTGCCCCTGAGGCGCCAAAGCCGTAGAAGTCAACCCGCCGCGCCTCGGCCATGGCCGTTACAGCCCGTTGCAAGGCGGCGGTATCCAGCCGTTCACGTACTTCCATCAACGTATGTAGCGTGGTGTCGAAAATCTTCAGGCTGAAGTCTGCGACAGCGTCGTTTTCATGAATGGCGAACTGGCCGAAGCTGGCGCCGGCGGCCAGGCTTTGGGCCAGCTTGAGCTTCAAGTCTTGAAAACCGGTACAACCGATGGCCCTACAGAAGCGCACGATGGTGGGCTCACTGATGCCCACGTGGTGAGCAAGGTCTGCCATGGAGCTATGCATTACGGCCGCGGGGTCGAGCAGTACGTGATCGGCGACCTTCAGCTCTGACTTGCGTAGCAGATGGCGGGATTGGGCAATGTGTTGCAGAAGGTTCAAAGGGCAAGACTCATTATGTGCGGGGCTAAGCCACGATTTTTTGTAGTTATACTACATGGGGTGCCACAGGCCCAGTCAAACAAGGGTCGTGCCCTCGCCCCGCTGGGTCAGCAACCAAAGTTGAAACTCCGCCGCCGGTGCGGGCCGCGCCAGCAGGTACCCCTGCACCTCGTCACAGCCCTGGGCCCTGAGCACCCGCAGTTGGTCCAGGGTTTCCACGCCTTCGGCGGTCACTTTTAGTCCCAGCCCATGGGCCATGGTAATCACCGCCTGGGTAATGGCGGCATCGGCGGTGCTGTCACCTAACTCCCGGATAAAAGCCTGATCCAGCTTCACGTAGTCCACCGGCAGGCGCTTGAGGTAGTTAAGCGCCGAATACCCCGTGCCAAAGTCATCAATGGCCAGCTTCACCCCCAGTTCGCGCAACTGCGCGAAGGTCGCGTGAATGGCGCTGGTGTTATCCAGCCATTGGCTTTCGGTAAGCTCCAGTTCCAGCAGTGGGGGTTCCAGGCCGCTTTCAGCCACTACCTGGCGGACCAGGCTTACCAGATTGCCGTAGCGCAGTTGTTGCCCAGAAAGATTCACCGACATGCGCAAGTCGCCCAGGCCTTGCCGCTGCCATTCCCGAGCCTGGCGGCAGGCGGTGCGCAACACGAATTCGCCGATGGCATTGATCTGGCCGGTTTCCTCGGCCAGCTCGATGAACGTATCTGGCGTGATCAGCCCTCGCTCCGGGTGGCGCCAGCGAACCAGTGCCTCAGCCCCCTGCAATACATCGCTGCCAAGGGCCAGCTTAGGTTGATAGAACACCTCCAGTTGCCCAAGGGCCAACGCCCGTCGCAGCTGGCTTTCCAGTTGCAGGCGATCATAAGCGTCAGCCTGCATTGATTGGGTGTAGAACTGAAAGCCATCCCCGCCCAGGCGCTTGGCCTGCTTCATGGCTACGTCAGCCTGGTTGAGCAACAAGGTCGCATCACGGGTGGTGTCAGGCAGCAGGCTGATGCCAATTGACGCGGTGATGATCAGTTCATGCTCAGCTACCCTTAGCGGCACGCGAATCTTGCTCAGCAGCCGGGTAGTAACCCTGATAAGGTTCGACAGGCTGGTATAAGCGTCGAACAACACAGCGAACTCATTGCCTGACAGCCGCGCAACGGTATCGGCTTCTGGTAGCGCGGAGCCGATACGTTTGGCCACCTTACGCAGCACTTGGTCAGCCGCGTCGTGACCAAAGCTTTCGTTAAGCAGCTTAAAGCGGTCCAAGTCGATGTGCAGCAGTGCCAGGCTACGGCCATTATGGCGAAGCCGCTGGGCGGCATCATGCAGCCGCTGCCGGAACAGGCCACGGTTGCCCAGGCCGGTCAACGCATCGTGGTAGGTCAGGTAGTGCAAACGCTCTTCGGACACCCGCCGCGAGGACAGGTCCGAGCAAAACACCACCACGCGGTTCACCATGCCCTGATCATCGGTGACCGCGCTCAGTTGAAGCCATTGCGGATACAGCTCCCCGTTATGCCGCGCCTCTATCACTTCCCCCTCCCAACCACCGCGCTCCAAGAGAGCCTGGTGGACCTGGGAAAACTGCCGACGCAGGTCGCGGCTACAGGGTAGCTCCAACAGAGGCGTGCCTAAACAACTTGAAGCCTGATAACCGGTTATACGGGTGAACGCGTGGTTCACCGCCAGCACTGAAAACTCAGCGTCCAGTACCACAATGCCTTCGCTCATGGCCTCGAACACCGTAGCGGCCAAACGCTGCTGCTCTTGCTGTTCTTTTAGTGGAGTGATCTCCCGACGGGTGCCTAGCATGCGTAGCACGCGACCGCCGGGCGTACGTTCTACCGCCTTGCCACGGTCTTCAACCCACAGCCAGCGGCCGTCACGGTGGCGTATCCGATATTCGACCCGGTAATCCTCGGTGCGGCCCTTGAGGTGGGCAATAAGCGTGCTTTTAAGCGTTGGTATATCGTCGGGGTGCAGGCGGGGCCTGAGGTGCTTGAGCAACACCGGCTGGCTTTGTTGGGCGATGCCGAACAGCTCTTCGAGCTGGGTGTGATGCACTTCATCGGTGCGAAGGTCCCAATCCCATAGCCCAAGCTCACTGGCCTCCAGCGCCAGGGCCAAGCGCGCCTGACTTTTGCTCAACGCCTGGTTGGCCTGGTCGAGCTGACGACTGCGCTGGGCTACATGTTCTTCCAGGTGGGCCTGAATGCCGCGCAGTTCTTGCTCGGCGGCACGCCTGCGTTCCATTTCGTCGGTCATTTCTCGATTGAGGCGGGAGATCACTGCCTGCTCTTCGCGCAGGCTGGCGATCAGGGCTTGGTTCTGGAACCGACGCAGCAGGCTACGCTCGATCAGCCGATTAACCTGCCACGCCACCACGCACAAAGAAGCCAGCAACATCAGCCCTAGCCACGCCCACCCTTGCTGATGCGCCCCGCCTTTGAAGTACAGCCAGAGTACGGGAGGCGCCAGGCAGGGCACCGCGAAACTCAGAAAAGCCGTGAAACTTACGGCATAAGCGATGCTGGCCGAAAGCGCGGCGGCACCGAGCAAGCCGAATATCCAGGCTTGTTGCAGAAAGCTTTCGAAGGGGGAGAGCAAAATGACTGCCCCGGCCAGGGTCAAGCCACTGGCGGCGGAACCCAACAGGAACATTCGCCGCCACACGGGTGCGGCTTGGCGGTTGGGCATGGCCGCGTCAAAGGCCGCCATTTGAATCACCCGTAAGGTAACCAGCGTCATGAGCCAGCCCAGCCACAGGCTGACCAACAGATGATAGCCCGGCGCCCACAGGATCCAGGAGCACACCAACCCGGTCAGCAGCATCAACAGCGTGGGCACCAGTGACCCCTGATAGAGCAGACGGGTACGTTCCCCCGTCAAACTGGCGGAAAAGTCAGTATCCAGCGCGCGCCGCACAGGCGCGAACCGCCCGGGCGAGCGGGGTTCGAAGGCCATAGGCATTTATTCTTGTTCAGACCTACTGATGCTTGGCAGCATACACAACATTTACCCGATTGCAGCTCATGGCGCTTTGCCCACCACGCCCCGCCATGCTCCGGGCCAATCTTTTGCGAACCAGTCGTAAGCGGCGTTTGCCCAAGGTCGGTCCGCACCCTAGAATGCCGCTATGCATGATGACCTCTCCCTTTTGCTTAATTCGCTCAACGATGCCCAACGCCAGGCGGTCGCCGCCCCCGTGGGCCGTCAGTTGGTCCTGGCCGGCGCTGGCTCCGGCAAAACTCGTGTGCTGGTGCATCGCATTGCTTGGCTGATGCAGGTAGAGCATGCCTCGCCGCATTCCTTGATGGCGGTGACCTTTACCAACAAGGCGGCAGCCGAGATGCGCCACCGCATCGAACAACTGCTGGCCATCAGCCCGGCCGGCATGTGGGTGGGCACTTTTCACGGCCTGGCGCACCGCCTGCTGCGGGCTCACTGGCAGGAAGCCAAGCTGCAGCAGAATTTCCAGATCCTCGATGGCGATGACCAACAGCGCCTGGTCAAGCGGGTGATCCGCGAGCTGGGCCTGGATGAACAACGCTGGCCCGCGCGCCAAGCACAGTGGTTCATCAATGGGCAGAAGGACGAAGGCCTGCGGCCAAAGCATATCCAGCCCAATGGCGATTTGTTCCTGGCTACAATGCGAGGCATCTATGAGGCTTACGAGGCTGCTTGTGAGCGCGCAGGGGTTATCGACTTCTCGGAATTGCTGCTACGCGCCCTCGACCTTTGGCGTGATAACCCCAGTTTGCTAGAGCATTACCAGCGCCGATTCCGCCATGTGCTAGTGGATGAGTTCCAGGATACCAACGCCGTTCAGTACGCCTGGCTGCGGCTTCTGGCCCAAGGCGGGCAAAGCCTGATGGTGGTAGGCGACGATGACCAGTCGATCTACGGCTGGCGTGGCGCCCGCATCGAGAACATTCGTCAGTACACCACGGACTTCCCAGACGCCGAGCTGATCCGCCTGGAGCAGAATTACCGCTCCACCGCAGGCATTCTTAATGCAGCGAACGCCCTGATCGCCAATAACAGCGGCCGCCTGGGCAAAGAGCTATGGACAGACGGCAGCGATGGCGAACCCATCAACCTGTACGCCGCGTATAACGAGCACGATGAGGCCCGCTATGTAGTGGAAACCATCGAAAGCGCGCTTAAGACCGGCTTGGCGCGTAGCGAAATCGCCATTTTGTACCGCTCCAACGCCCAATCCCGGGTACTGGAAGAAGGGCTGCTACGCGAACGCATCCCGTACCGTATCTACGGGGGCCAGCGCTTCTTCGAACGGGCAGAAATCAAAAACGCCATGGCCTACCTGCGCCTGCTGGATGGCCGCGCCAACGACGCGGCCTTGGAACGGGTGATCAACGTACCGCCCAGGGGTATTGGCGAGAAAACCGTAGAGGCTATCCGGGCACACTCTCGCCAGGCCGAAGTGTCCATGTGGGAAGCGATGCGCCAGCTGGTCGCGAACAAAGGGCTGACCGGGCGCGCGGCCAATGCGCTGCAAGCCTTTATGGACTTGATCGAAGACCTGGCCGCGCGTACCGAGCCAATGCCCCTGCACGTCATGACTCAAACCGTCATCGAGCAGGCGGGGCTTATCGTTTACCACCGAGAAGAAAAAGGCGAAAAAGGCCAGGCCAGGGTGGAAAACCTTGAAGAACTGGTCAGCGCGGCCCGTAACTTCGAACATGCCGACGGCGAAGAGGACCTCACCCCGCTGGCCGCCTTCCTTGGCCATGCCTCGCTGGAAGCTGGCGATACCCAGGCCGATGAGCACGAAGACAGTATTCAGCTGATGACCTTGCACAGCGCCAAAGGCCTGGAGTTCCCGTTCGTGTTCCTCGTGGGCCTGGAAGAAGGGCTGTTCCCTCATAAGATGAGCCTGGAAGAACCTGGCCGACTGGAAGAAGAGCGGCGCCTGGCTTATGTAGGTATCACCCGAGCCATGCAGCAACTGGTGATGACCTACGCTGAAACCCGGCGGCTGTACGGCAGCGAAACCTATAACAAGGTGTCGCGCTTCGTACGGGAAATTCCGGCCGAGCTGCTCAAGGAAGTGCGCCTGTCCAATAGCGTAAGCCGGCCTTTCGGTGGCACCGCCAAGCCCAACATCGGGAGCATCTTTGGCCAGGCAGGTATTCCAGAGACTGTCTTCAATCTCGGGCAGCGCGTACAGCATGCGGTGTTTGGCGAGGGTGTGATCCTCAACTTCGAGGGCGCCGGCGCACAGGCCAGGGTGCAGGTGAACTTCAGCGAAGGTAGCAAATGGCTGATGCTGGGCTATGCCAAGCTGGTGCCACTGGACTGATCGACGTCTCTCCTCCTCAAAACAAGGAAACTTCCTATACCGTGGTGGCCTCTTTCTTACAGAGTTCAGCCATGCGCTGTAGGACGTTTCCGTAAAAGCCGGAAACAATCTCCCGCTAGCTATCACCCCCACCCGCGTGCAACATGGTTCACGCTCTGTCCATAAAAGATGGGAATGCCTTCATGCAACGTTTTTTAAGTATCGCACTCGCGCTCTGCCTCAGCCTGTCGTTTAGCCTGGACGCCAGCGCGGCCAAGCGCTTCGGCGGCGGTCAATCCATGGGGGCCGCGCCTAGCCACCAAACGCGCCAAGCCGCGCCTTCTCAGCCCTCCGCTACCACCCCGGCACAGCCTGGCCGTGCCCCTGGCGCACCAAGCGGCGCTTCCCGCTGGTTAGGCCCACTGGCAGGTATCGCCGCGGGCGGCCTGCTGGCCTCCATGTTTATGGGCGACGGCTTCGAAGGCTTCCAGTTCCTGGATTTCCTGCTGCTGGCAGTAGTGGCGTTCGTAATCTTCCGCTTCATTTCGTCTCGCCGGCGCAAGCAGCAGCCGCAGGTCGCAATGGCGGGCCATCCAGCCTATCAACGTGAAGCGCAGCCCAACGCCATGCCTAGCTCGCCTTTCGGTGGCGCATCCGGGGCGGCACAGGTGCAGGCACCTATCCAGGCACCGGCCTGGTTCAACGAAGCCAATTTCCTGGGTGCGGCTCGCGAACACTTCATGGCCCTGCAAAAGCACTGGGATGCCAATGAAATGGATAAAATCGCCGAGTTCGTGACTCCGCAAATGCTGCAGTTCCTGCGCCAGGAGCGTGCGTCTTTGGGCGATGGCTACCAGTCCACTTATATCGAGAACCTTTCGGTACAGTTGGATGGCGTGGATGATCGCGCAGAAAAAACCATCGCAACCCTTACCTTCAGCGGCGTCTCCAAGGATTCGCGCTTCGACAAGGGTGAAGTCTTCAGCGAGAGCTGGAACATGGAGCGCCCTCAAGGCGAGAACCAGGCTTGGCTGATAGCAGGTATCCGCCAGAACGGCTAAGCTAGCACCGCTCGGCACCTAAACCCCGGATATTCTTATCCGGGGTTTTGCTTTTTGGGGTATGGATTAATATCGTGTGAGCACACCCGCCCTCGTTCTTAGGTAAAGGTCAGTCACCGTGGAAGAAGTCATTGAACAACTTCGGGAAGCCAACGAGCCAGTTCCAGTGCCCTTGGAGTTACCCGACGAAGATCAGTTGGTCGAGATCGAAGAGCAGCTGTTCATCAACATCCCCTTCGTGTTCAAGGAATTCCTGCTCACCGTTAGCGATGTGGTATACGGCAGCCTGGAACCCGTGACGGTCACAGACCCTCAGTCTCATACCTACTTGCCGGAAGTAGCGGCCACCGCCTGGGACCTTGGCGTTCCGCGGGAGCTGATCCCGATCTGCCAGGACGGCGATGACTACTACTGCGTGGAAGAAGATGGCACCGTAGTACTGTGGAGCGCGGAAGAAGAGCTGGTAACCGAAGACAGTTGGGAGTCGGTATGGCATTGGGCAAGGGACGTCTGGCTCGAGAGCTGAGCCAGACAGCCCCTTTGCGTGACTCAATGCTCCGCTGGCGTTCTCGGGCTGTCCAGGGTTTCCACCAGCGCGATTTGCATGCGTGCGTGAATCCTGATCAGCCACCGCCAGAACAGCGCCGCGAAGATGACCAACGCGGCGCCTACCACGATCAGCATTTCACGCGTGGGCAAAATACTGGAAGACAACGCGGCAAGCAGAAACAGTACCAGCCCCAGGAATACCACGGGGATGACTTGCGCCATTACCGATTGCAAGGCTTCGGTATATCGCCCGGCAACTTCCGGCTTCACGCCCGCCTGCACCAACAGCAACGACAACGCCCTGAGCTTGCGATACGCTGCAATCAGAAACGGCATGGACAACACCATGGCCATGGCACACAACACGCCCTTCTGGCCCTGTTCGCCTGACAGCCAGGGCGATAGCCACTGGCCTATAGGCACAGCGAAGTGCGCGCAGGTGAAGAAGATCGCTACCACCAAGGCCAGGTTAACGCTCACGTGCATCAGGATGCGCCGCACGATAGCCGCGAACGCTGCCCGCTGCCCCTGCAACCCGATGCTGCGCAGCCACTCGCCATAGGTGCCGAACACTCGGCTCAAAGGCGCGGGAATAAGGCGGCCCAAATGCACTGCCAGCGGGTCCGACGCCTTTATCAGGTAAGGCGTGAGCAGTGTAGTGATGGCCGAGACTGCCACGGCGACGGGGTAGAGGAAGTCACTGGTCACTTCCAAGGTCATGCCCAACGCGGCGATGATGAAGGAGAACTCGCCAATCTGCGACAGCCCCATTCCTACCTTGAGGGACGTGCGCCCGTCGTTACCTGCCAGGAACGACCCCAGGCTGCAAGAGATCACCTTGCCAAAGACCACCGCCGCGGTAATGGCAACGATAGGCACCGCATACTCCACCAACACGCGCGGCTCGATCATCAGCCCTATGGCCACGAAGAAGATCGCGCTGAACGTGTCCCGCAAGGGCTCGACCAGCCGTTCGATTTTACGGTGATGCCTAGATTCGGCCATGATCGCACCGATCAGGAACGCCCCCAATACCATGCTGTAGCCAAGCTTTACTACTAGCAGGCAGAAACCGAAACACAGCCCCAGTACCACTACCAAAAGCATTTCGTCGCTTTCAGCCTTGGCAACATAAGCCAGTAGTCGAGGCACCAATACAATGCCTATGACCAAGGCAACTACCATAAACAGCCCAAGCTTACCTACAGTCGCTAGCACTTCCCCAGAGCTTACGCTGCCACTGACGGCAATACCCGACAGCAACGCAATAATGCCAATACCCAGGATGTCTTCTACGATCAGCACCCCAAATATCAACTGGGCGAAGCGCTGATTCTTCATGTTCAGGTCATTAAGGGCTTTTACAATAATGGTCGTGGAGGAAATAGCCAGGATAGCGCCCAGGAACAACGCATCCATGGTGCCCCAGCCAAACGCTGTACCGATCTCGTAGCCCACCCAGATCATCAGGGTGATTTCCAACAATGCCGCCACAAAGGCTGTAGCCCCGACCTTGAACAGCTTGCCCAGGCTGAATTCCAGGCCAAGGCAGAACATCAGGAATATCACGCCCAGTTCAGCAAGAGTCTTGATAGTCTCTTCGTCGTGGATAAAGCCAAACGGCGGGGTATGCGGACCAATGATAAAGCCGGCTACGATATAGCCAAGCACTACGGGCTGTTTGAGACGGTGAAAAATCACCGTGACAATTCCAGCCACCAGCATGATCACGGCCAGGTCTTGAATGAAAGCGATAGCATGCACTTCCGTACACTCCGGTCGATAGGGAAAACCCCACCCTAACACCCCATGGAAGTTATCTACGGCTTAGCAATATGAGGAAACAGAAAGGCCGATAAAGCCAGCCAGTCTAGTTGTAAACGATAGTGACGTAAGCGCAGCGGCGCGCGTCTGCATTCAAACCCGAGCGGCTGTACCCGCGTTGCCGTTATCTCTAACTTACCCGTGAGCGCCCTATGGAACCTGGAAACGCCCAACTGACGATGACCGTTCTAATGACGCCCGATATGGCGAATTTCTCCGGTAATGTTCATGGCGGTACGTTACTCAAGTATCTGGACGAAGTGGCCTATGCCTGCGCCAGCCGTTATGCCGGCCGCTATGTGGTGACCCTGTCGGTGGACCAAGTGATCTTCCGCGAGCCGGTCCATGTGGGCGAGTTGGTGACCTTTCTGGCCTCGGTCAATTACACCGGTAATACCTCCATGGAAGTAGGCATCAAGGTGGTGACTGAAAACATCCAGCAGCGCAGTGTGCGGCACGCCAATAGCTGTTTCTTTACCATGGTCGCCATGGATGAGAACCGTAAGACGGTACCCGTCCCGCCCCGCACGCCACACACCAGCGAGGAAAAACGCCGCTTTGCCCAGGGGCGGCAGCGGCGTCAGATTCGGCAAGAGCTGGAACAGCGCTATCAGGACTTGAAAGCAGACGGCCTTTAGTTCGGTAACCGAATGGCCTCGAAGCGCACTCGCGGGTGCGCGATTCTGTCCTGGGCACGTACAGGCTGAAGCTCATAACTGGCACAGGCTTGGGTTTCAAGCATCACTTCGTGCACGGCCGCCGCGGTAAACTCGAAGGCGGCCACGGGCGGGTCACCCAACACCAAGCGAGACATAAACAACCCGGACGTAAGATCGCCTACCCCTACCGGTTGGCGCGGGAAGGCCAGCAACGGGCGGCGCAAGTGCCAGGTTTGCTCGGCGGTCACTAACAGCATTTCAAAGTGCTCTGGCTGCTTATCGCGATACGCCAGGTGCTTCACCATGACCATGCTAGGGCCCCGCTCGAGTAATGAGCGGGCCATGGCAACGCAGTTTTGCAGCGTGTCGGCGGTTTTCCCCAAAAAGGTATTAAGCTCCAGCTGATTCGGGCATAGCACGTCTGCCTTGGGTAGCGCTTCACGCAACAAAAAGTCCGTTACTTCCGGCGCCACTACGCAACCTTTTTCCGCATGGCCCATAACAGGGTCGCACAGGTACAGCGCACAGGGGTTGGCTGCCTTGACCACCCTCACGGCCTCCAAAATGGCATGGCCCTGCTGAGCGCTACCCAGATACCCACTTATCACACCATCACACTGGCCCAGCTCACCGATAGCGGCAATGCCGCGTACCAGCTCTGGTATCCGCTCAGCGGCCAGCACTTCTCCCGCCCACTGACCATACTGAGTGTGATTGGAAAACTGAACGGTGTTCAAAGGCCATACGTTCACTCCAATGCGCTGCATAGCGAAAACCGCGGCGCTGTTGCCCGCGTGGCCGAACACCACATGAGATTGGATGGCAAGTAAATGAGGGGTGCGTTTCATTAAATAGGTCCAGCGCATCAAAGGCAGTTACAGATGTCTAATAGTGCGTGAAAAGCGCGCTGTACGACAGACCGGGCAGGCAGTTAAGCTGATTGAGTCCAGATGGAGCGTTGTCGATGTTCACCCTTGAAAATCTTGCCGTGCTGTTGGTCATAGCGTGCGTTGGGGCCTGGTTTTGGCACAACCATGGGCTTAGAGAAAAAGCCTTGGTGAAAGTACGTAACCATTGCGGCAAGTTAGATGTGCTATTACTGGACGACAACGTGGCGTTCAGGCGCTTCGCTTGGGCCAGGGATGCCAACGGTCGCAAGCGTTTCGCCAGAATCTACGGCTTTGAATTTACGGTAACCGGTGAGCAACGCCACCCCGGCACCATTACCCAATTCGGCGCCCATTCGGCGCATATCGAACTGGCGCCCTACCCGTTCGAGATCAACACCCAGCCCACGGCCGAGATCATCGAGCTGAGTGAATGGCGTCAAACTCACAAGCGGACCAAGCCTTGATCACACTGCCCAGTAATAAAGCAATCGGCCCAGCCTTGTTCTAACTCGACCTGGTCTTGAGGCTGGGCAAAAATCAGCTCTAGCCGGTTGTCTTTGCGCCATTCACTGGCACGCCAGGCCAAGGGCTGGCCAGGCAGCAGGTTGGCGGACTTCCAGCCTTCCGAGGTGTGCAGGATAGCTTTTGCCCTGATCCAGGGCCAACCGAGTAGAAAGTGCTCTATCTTGCTCAGGTTCACTAAAGCCTGCGGAGGGACGTGCCAACTCGTCGCCCATTCTGTGGCAGCGGGAGCAACAGCAGGGCCTATAAGCGGTTGTCTACCAACCTTGTAGAGCGCGGATTGCGTTCTCGCTGCCTGCGCCACTTCAAAGCGTTCTGCCTGCCAGGGCAAGCGCCCTTGTGCTATCCACACAGCCGGGCGCTGAATCAGTGCCTCTACCTTGGCTCGGGCGCCTGCCGTTAAGTCGTCTGCCTTGTTGATTACCAAGGTACACGTCTCTTGCATGGCTTCGCGCACAAGGGGCGGAATGTCCGCTGCCTGGCTCAACGCCAAGCCGTCCAGCACCACGATAAACCCTTCAATTGATAACACTTTCGCCCAAGGCTCGGCCTTAAGCCGGTTCAGCAACGGCCGAGGGTGGCTTAAACCGGAAAGCTCTATCAACAACCGGTGCGGGCGCGCCTTACGCAGCAAGCGGCCAAGCGCTACCGTAAAAGGAGCGCCGTTTACACAACATACGCATCCGCCTGCTACCTCGGTGATGGTGACGGCGTCTTCGCCTGATGACAGCAACGCCGCATCTAACCCAAGGGCACCGAATTCATTCACCAGTACCGCCCAACGTTCATGGGGCGGGCGTTGCGTTAGCCAGTGCTGTGCGATACTGGTTTTGCCAGCACCTAAAGGCCCAGCGAGTACATAGGTAGGGATGTTTTCAAGCATGTTGGATTGGCGTAGACCGTCTCGTTTAGCAGCCATCGTTTGCTGCCTGCTTATACCAATGAAAGCCTGGGCACAGGCCTGCGTGGTGCATACCCAGGGCGAGCATGTGGATGTAAAGGTATGTCAGGAAAACCTCACCATACCGGAACGTCTGTTCAACGAAGGCTTCTGCCAGCCCCAGCTTAAAGAGCAAAAAACAGACGTCACCTACCGGGAACACTGCCCAACTGGCGCCTTTGGCATCTGCAGCGATGCGCATGTAGATAACATGCCGTACCGTCAGAATATTCATTACTACGGAGTGGTCTCAGACGGTCGCTATCTTAAACCCTTTTGCGAGCTACGCAGCCAAGGGCATTGGCAGGTCCCAGTGCCCTGATGTTCCACGTGGAACTATTGTCGAGGCTTCACGGAGCCACAGTTTGCGCCCAGCCATTTGGCCTGGGTATGCATGCTTCCGCGCTGGGTAGCACCTGTAGCGTTAAAGGTGCCTGCCACCTCCGTAGTGAATTCTCTATCGCTGAGGAAGGTTGCGGTGCCGGCACCCTGGGCTTTCGGGCAGGTGAACATAAATTTCCACACGTTGCCCGTTCTATCGGTAATACGCTGCGTGCAGCCGGATTTAGGGTCTTGCAGGGGGATGTCATTGGCTTTGACCTGCTCAGGCGTAAGGCACGAACGGATACCCTCCCCGCCGACGGTAATTCCCTGTTTAGCCAATACCTGTTCCATCATCGCGCGCTGCTCAGGGGGCAGCATCTGCAATTGACCAAGCATCTGTTTCATGTCCGGCATGGGTTTGCCCTCTACCTGCATGTTGCTGGTGGTCAGCTCCCATAAGCCAGGTTGAAGCATTTGTGCCTGTGCCGCCGAGGCCATACCCATCAGCCCAAGCAACGCGATGCGTCCGATAATTCTCATAACCTGCTCCTCAACTGTGCCTGGGTTAGACGCTATCAGCGTGGATACGTTGCAGCTTTGCGGGTGCACATTTACCGCAGCGGGCAGTCATAACACCATTACCGCCAGGATGCACAGGCTTTACATGGACACACATAGCACCGCGTTTTTTGGGTTCTTGCTTGCGATCATTCATAGCCTGGGGGCCATTGCTGCCATTCATGCGCTGCTTACCGTGCGCACGGCTCAGGGTGCGATCGCGTGGGCGATGTCGTTGTTCTTCATCCCCTATTTCACACTACTGCCTTACCTAGTATTTGGCCGTAGTACCTTTGACGAATACATTGCTGCCAGGCGCCAAGCGAACCGAGAAATGCAGGCTGCGATCGCTCATTTGAACTGGCGGCCCTGGGTCGAGGAAGCCATGGCCGCCAAGGCCTCGGAAGCCTACGCTGGCTTAAGGGCACTGCCCAGGCTTGGCCGTATGCCCTGCCTGGCCAATAACGCGGTGGGTTTGTTGATCAATGGCGAGGCCACCTTCCAACACATACTGGAAGCTGTCCGCGCTGCGGAAAAAGTCATTCTGATTCAGTTCTTTATTATTCATGACGATTTGATAGGCCGCCGCTTACAGGCCGCGCTGCTGGAAAAGGCGGCCGAAGGTGTAGCGGTACATGTATTGTTCGACCGTATTGGCAGCCATGCCCTGCCCCGCCGTTATGTGGACACCTTGAGGCGTGGTGGAGTCGAGGTCCATGCCTTCGCCGCGGGCCGCGCAGGCCTGAATCGCTTTCAAGTGAATTTCCGCAATCACCGCAAGATTGTAGTGGTGGATGGCAAGATCGGCTTTCTCGGCGGGCACAACGTAGGGGACGAATACCTTGGCGACCTCCCGCCCCTGAGCCCCTGGCGAGATACCCATGTGTGGGTAACCGGCCCAGCGGTGGCTTGCTTGCAGGAAAGCTTTGCTGAAGACTGGTTCTGGGCATCCCGAGAGTTGCCACCTTTATTGCTACCGGATGCTTACCCGGAAGAAGGCGCCTTGTGCCAAGTGCTACCTACAGGCCCTGCAGACCCACAAGAAACCTGCGCCTTATTCTTTATAGAAGCTATCAACAGTGCCAAGCGGCGCTTATGGATTACCACGCCTTATTTTATTCCAGACGAGGCCGTGTTCGCGGCATTGCGCCTGGCGGTGATGAAAAACGTGGATGTGCGGATACTCATCCCCTCCCGGCCAGACCACAAAATTGTCTATGCCGCCTCAAGCTTGTATGCCAGTGAAGCCGTGCGCGCGGGTATCAGGATTTTCCGCTACCAACCCGGGTTCTTGCATCAGAAGGTAGTGCTGGTAGATGACGACATCAGTGCCATCGGTAGCGCCAATCTGGATAACCGATCATTCCGGCTAAACTTCGAAGTGATGCTTCTGACCATCGACACCACATTTACGGCGCAAGTCGCCGCCATGCTGGAGCAAGACTTCGCTCAGTCTAACGAGATGACCATTGCCGATAGCAAGAATACCCATAGGCTACAAAAACTAGGCATGCGGGTAGCGCGGCTGATTTCACCGGTGCTGTAGCCTGCCTTTTATAGATGAAGCTGTACCGCCGCCAGCGCCGCGATCAAGGCCGGTCAAGAACAGGTACTCAACGTCACCTGCGCCCTTGGAATACACTAAAGCGCCCTCATAGACTGCTATATCCAACATCCCCAAGGGGTAGAACGACCATGACGACTCAAACCGAAACCGCCCTTCTCGCTGGCGGCTGCTTTTGGGGCATGCAAGACCTCATTCGCCGCTACCCGGGCGTGCAGCAAACGCGCGTAGGCTACACCGGCGGCGAAGTGCCCAACGCCACCTACCGCAATCATGGTAACCATGCCGAAGCCATCGAAATCATCTTCGACCCGGCAGTGATCAGTTATCGGCAAATCCTTGAGTTCTTTTTTCAGATCCACGACCCGAGCACACCCAACCGTCAAGGCAATGACCTGGGCCCCAGCTACCGCTCCGCGATCTATTACTTGAGTGACGAGCAACGTGAGGTGGCTGAAGACACCATCGCCGATGTGAATGCCTCCGGGCTATGGCCTGGCGCTGTGGTAACCGAGTTGGAACCGGCCGGAGCATTCTGGGAGGCGGAGCCTGAACATCAGGATTACCTGGAGCGCATCCCCAACGGCTATACCTGCCACTTCATCCGGCCGAATTGGAAACTGCCAAAGCGAGCCTAAGGCCTGGGCTACCGTTGTCACACTCCGGTAGCAGTAGCCGAGGTGTTCGCGGCTCCCAGCAACTCGACGGCACGCTGCCTGTTTGCTTCACCCGGGATCATGGGAATGATCATGATCTGGTTTGTTTGATAGGCGGCAGCAAGGTGTTCCAGCTGCTTGAACGCCGATGCCGCATCACCGATAACCACCCGCGTGCGGTTGATCGCAATGCGTTCCCGTTCTTCATAGCTATAGCCAGCCGTGTTGATACGTTCTGGTGGCAACAGCGCCTTGGCAGGCGCCATGGACTCCGCCCGCAGCAGCCATTCGTCAAAGCTGAGGGCTAAGGTGTGTGCCTCATCAGTAGTGTTGGCCACCACGGCAAACACCGCAACAATGACGCTCGGCGTAGCGTGCAAGGTCGAGGGCTTGAAGGCTGTACGGTAGTGCTCGGCCGCTCGGATCCCCTGCTCATGATGAGGGTTAATGAAATGCGCGAAGGTAAACCCCAGGCCTTCACTGGCCGTTAGCTCAGCAGTACTGCCACTGGCGCCCAGTACATGAAGTTCGGGAAGCTGCGAAATCTTCGGGAAGGCCTGGATGGCCGAGCCTGAATAATCCTCCTGCGAGCCATCACCGATCAAATAATCCTTGAGCCCTCGCAATTTCACCGAGAATGGCAGTGCGCGGCCCTTCTCGTCATTCAGCGCCTGATTTACCCGCTGATCCGCGCCTGGCGCGCGACCGACGCCGAGGTCGATCCGCCCTGGGTACAGGGCTTCTAGAACCCGCGCCGTTTCCGCGACTTTATAGGCGCTGTAATGGGGCAGCATGATGCCACCCGAACCTATCCGGATAGTCTGCGTGTGCGCAGCGATCTGCATCATCAGCAACTCTGGGTTGCTCCCCGCCTGAACGTAGGATTGGTGGTGTTCCGCTACCCAGTACCGCTCGTAACCTGCCGATTCCGCGGTGCGTGCCAAGCGAGTAGTGGCCCACAAGGCGTTACCGGCCGTGCCGCCCTCATCCACGGGAGAATGGTCCAGTATGCTGAGTCTCATGGCGTTACCTCTACGATAACGGCGGTAGCTCGAACGCAACTACCGCCGATGTGATTATTGGCGGCGCATCATCAGTAAGGCGACGATGATGGCAAGCCCGGCAATAAGGCTGGCAATAACGCCGATCGAGTTCAGGCCGAAGTGGCCGATGCCGATCCCGCCCAAAATCGCCCCCAAGCCTATGCCGGCGTTTGCCGCCGAGATGTTCAGGCTGGCCGCCAAGGCCTGAGCCTGCGCACCGGCCTGCATGACTCGCACCTGGCACACCACGAACAGCGCGGTGTAACCAATGCCCCACGCTGCCAGTGCAATGATCAGCCAAATGTGCTGAGAGGCCAACGGCACGGCCGCAAGCATCCCAAGGCTTACCACCACAAGAAACACCACCATCGCCAACAACGGCTTACGGTCTACCATGCTGCCGCCCAAATGGTTGCCGATCATGCCGACCGCGCCAAAGCCCATCAGCCACCAGCCAACTTGCCCACCCGCGATACCGCCCAGGCGTTCAAGGATGTCGGCCAAGTAGGTGTAAGCCGTGAACAAAGCGGTAAAGCTTAAAACCGACAGCAGCAGATGCGCCAAGAAGCGTGGCTCACGCAAGATCGCCGTTTGCTTTTGGTCAGGGTTTTTAGCACCGGAGCCTGGTAACTTGGGCATTACCACATGCATCAGCACGCCAATAAAGAGCGAAATTGCTGCCAGAATCCAGAAGCTGCCGCGCCAGCCCACGGAATCCGCAGCCAAGGTGCCTAGTGGTACGCCAAATACCAAGGCAGCGGTGATGCCCAGATAAACTCGCCCAACCGCTTTGCCTGACTGCCCAGGCCCTGCAAGCTGCCCAGCCGTCTCGCTGGCAGTACCCCAAAACACGGGTAGCGCCAAGGCAGGAATAAAGCGCGCCAATGCCAACACCCAGATATTGGTAGAAACCGCCGCCAACACGTTGGAGGCAGCGAACACCATCAAAATCAAGGTGAACAGCTTCTTACGCTCTACATGAGCGAGCTTGGCGGTGAGCACCGGCCCGAACAGCATTACCGTAAAGGCGAACAGCGTAACGACCTGGCCCGCCAATGCAATGGAGATGTTCAGCTCACGAGAAAGCGCAGGCAGCAGGCCTACGATCAAGAATTCAGTGGTGACGATGATAAAGGCTGCAACCGCCATGATCAGGATCTGTAGCCCTGACTTGGAGGTTTCGACCGGAGCCGTTAGGCCGCTTGCCGTGGAAAACTGCATAAAACGTACTCCAGAATATTTCCCCTAGATTATTAGAGAAATATCTACCTATCTGAGCTAGTTCCTACACAATGAATGGAAATTAATTCACTAATGGAGTAGCCGTGTTCTCTTCTGAGCGCTTAAAGGGCATCGACGTGTTTGTCATCGTGGCCGACCTGGGTAGCTTTACCGCAGCCGCTGACCGGCTGAACCTGACCAACTCCGCTGTAAGCAAAAGCGTGGCGCGCCTTGAAGGGCGATTGGGGGTGAGGTTGTTTCAGCGTACTACCCGGCGCCTGTCGCTCACCGAAGCAGGCGAGACCTTTTACCGGACCTGCACCGGTGTACTGGCAGACTTGGAAGAAGTCGAAACATCACTCACCTCGACCCACCCCGAGCCTCAAGGCAAGGTGCGTATCGATTTGCCGGCCTCCTATGGGCGCCTCCATGTGTTGCCGTTGATTCTCGAATTCATGAAGCAGTATCCACGGCTGTCTCCGCATATCTCGTTCGCGGACCGCTATGTGGACCCCGTACACGAAGGCATCGACATCGTTGTAAGGATCGGGGGCTCGGATGCCTGGCCAGCGGCAGTGGGCCACCAGTTTCTCGGCAATCCCAAGCTGATTTTCTGCGCCTCACCCGACTACCTTCGGCAATACGGGCAGCCTGAGTCGGAGGCGGACCTGGACGGCCATTTGTGCGTGGGTTATGGGCAGAATGACGGCATGGCAATCCCCTGGTTTTTCAAAGGCCGCCAAAAGGGCGAGATGGAGCGCAGGATCATGCACCCGCACATTGCAGTGGGTGATGGCGAAGGTGAAGTAATGGCGGTATTGGCCGGCATGGGTATCGCCCAATTACCGACCTGGTTGGTGCAGGCGCACCTGGATAGCGGGCGTTTGGTAGAGGTGCTGCCCCACCTGGCTACACCCGGCCTTCCCATCAATTTGCTGTGGCTCAAGAGCCGGGAGGCGCTGCCAAAAATCAGTGGATTGATCGCTTATCTGGGGGAAAATCTTACCCCTTCCGGCCGGCCCCCTGCTCCACTGTGAGAGGCAAAAATGCCCTGGCCGGTATCGCTAATACCTCGTGCACTCGTCTTGACCTGCACGGCTATGGGCGTAATAAAAACTTGAACGCCCGTGCCAGGTGGTTGCTCTCACTTGTTTCAAGAACCATTCTGAGAGGGCATCACCCGTGATCGAGATCAACAGTTACACCACCGTAAAACGACGGGCGCGCGTTCCGCATGAGATCTTCGCAACCTACTGGCGTGACGTGCACGGCCCGCTCTGCTCTCGCCTCCCCGGCCTTGGGTTATACATCCAACACCACTTCTCCAGGGCTCAGGATGCACACCTCTGGCCGCTAGCCGATGGCATTACCGAGATCGCTGACTACGAACTCGACGGCGGCGTGGAAATCGGTTTTGCCAACGCCAGCGACCAAAAGCGCTTCCAGGACGCGAGCCCGATTCTGTTCTCGGACGAACAAAACATGTTCGACGAAACCCTGGCGTATGACTTGCCGAACGGTTCTGCCACGGTCGTAAACACGTTAAGTGATCAAACCTTCAACGGCACCGACCGTATGGACCGCATTCACATCCACTTCAGCCCGCGCAACAGCCTTGAGCAGTTGAACGACTACCTGGCCAATGATCTGGCAAATGCCTTACGCCAGTCGGAAGCGGTGCTAAAGCTTCGCCTGCATTTGGGCATACCCTTCAACAACGATGGCATGCATCCGCCCGCGCCCAACGTTGCTCACTTCGCCAACCCCGCCCGTGCCGAGTTGGCCATGATGGAAATCGCCTTCGAAACCCCATTGGCCAGGCGCCAGTTCTTCGAAAGCCAGGCGTTCCAAGACACCCTCAACGGCCAGGCTGAACAGGTGGCCCAGCTCAAGGCATTTGCGGTGTCGGGGCTGTATACCTACGTGAACGAAGGGCAGCTCACCACCGCCGGGTTGCGCGGCAGCCGGGCGGCGGAATTGATTGATTATTTGGGGGCGGTTAACCAGCGCAAGGACGATGTTGAGCAGTTGATGTTGAAGGGCGCTTTGGCTAAGTGAGTTGGGACGAGTAGATTCTGCAGGGATGCAGATGTTCAAGCGAAGTTGGTCCTTCCTTGCCGATAGTTGGCAAACAAGGACCCTTCCCACCTCTCACTCCACCGTAACCGACTTAGCCAAGTTACGCGGCTGGTCCACATCGGTGCCTTTGAGCACCGCCACATAGTACGAAAGCAACTGCAATGGCACGGTATAGAGGATGGGGGCCAGGGCGTCGCTGACGTGAGGCATGGCAACTACCGTGGTGCCGGGGCCGTTGCTTAATTGGGCTTGTTCGTCCGCGAACACGACCAGTTCGCCGCCGCGGGCGCGAACTTCTTGCAGGTTGGACTTGAGCTTTTCCAGCAAGGCGTTGTTCGGCGCTACGGTGACTACCGGCATGTCGGCGTCTACCAGGGCCAGAGGGCCATGCTTGAGTTCGCCTGCGGGGTAGGCTTCAGCGTGGATGTAGGAAATTTCCTTGAGTTTCAAGGCGCCTTCCATGGCCACGGGGAATTGGGCGCCACGACCGAGGAACAGGGTATGGTGTTTCTCAGCGAATAGCTCTGCTACTTTTTCCACGGCGGCATCCATGGCCAGGGCTTCGCCCAGGCGTACGGGCAAGCGGCGCAGTTCTTCTACCAGGTGGGCTTCGCTACCGGGTTCCAGCGTTCCTTGAGTTTGCCCTAGGGCCAGCGTCAGCAGCATCAGGCCCACCAATTGGGTGGTAAAGGCTTTGGTGGAGGCCACGCCGATCTCAGGCCCGGCTTGGGTCAGCAGGGTAAGGTCAGACTCGCGCACCAGGGAGCTGATGCCCACGTTACAGATGGCCAAACTGCCTACGAAGCCCAAGGCCTTGGCATAACGCAGCGCGGCCAGGGTGTCTGCGGTTTCACCGGATTGGGAGATGGTCACGAACAGGGTGCCGTCCGGTACCACCACCTTGCGGTAGCGGAATTCACTGGCTACCTCCACCTGGCAGGGAATGCCGGCCAGGCCTTCGAGCCAATAGCGAGCGACCATGCCGGCATGGTAACTGGTGCCACAGGCGACAATCTGTACATTACGTACGCGCTTGAACAGCGCTGGCGCCCCAGGCCCAAAGGCTTCGACCAATACCTGCTCATTGCCCAAACGGCCTTCGAGGGTACGTTGCACTACCTTGGGTTGCTCATGGATTTCTTTAAGCATGAAGTGGCGGTATTCGCCTTTGTCCGCGGCTTCGGCGCCTTCGTGATATTGCACCGCTTCGCGCTCGACCGGTTCACCGCTCTGGGCCCATATCTGGATGTTGTCCTGGCGGATCTGGGCGATGTCGCCCTCCTCCAGGTACATAAAGCGGTCGGTGACCTGGCGCAGCGCGAGCTGGTCGGACGCCAGGAAGTTTTCCCCAAGGCCCAGGCCGATTACCAGGGGGCTGCCGCTGCGAGCGGCGACCAGCGTGTCCGGTTCGGTGAGGCTGATGGCAGCCAAGCCGTACGCGCCGTGGAGCTGGCGAACGGCGGAACGTAATGCTTCTATCAGGCTACCGCCGGTTTGCAGTTCCCGGTGCAGCAGGTGGGCGATCACTTCGGTATCGGTGTCCGAGGTGAATACATAGCCCTGAGCAGTCAGCGCGGCGCGCAGGGCTTCATGGTTTTCGATGATACCGTTATGGACAACCGCAAGGTTGCCGGAGAAATGCGGGTGCGCATTGCGTTCGTTAGGCGCGCCATGGGTGGCCCAACGGGTATGGGCAATGCCCAAGCGGCCGGTTATAGGCGCTTGCTGCAGCAGGGCTTCAAGCTCGCTTACCTTGCCGGAACGACGGCGCCGTTCCAGGCTGCCGGTGTTGGTCACCAGGGCCACGCCTGCGCTGTCGTAGCCCCGGTATTCCAGGCGCTTGAGGCCCTCGATCAGAATCGGGGAAATGTTACGTTCAGCGATAGCGCCAACGATGCCGCACATAGGTTCACTCCTGGCTAGGGGCCACGCAGATCAGCCGAACGCCGCGTGCCTGAATGAGATCGCGTGCCTCAGTGGGCAGGCGATCGTCGGTGATAAGGGTATGGATGCTGCCCCAAGGCAACTCCAGATTGGGAATGCGACGGCCGAGCTTGTCTGCTTCGGCTACTACGATCACTTCTCGGGCCGCTTCAGCCATTACGCGACTTAGCCCGAGCAGCTCATTGAAGGTGGTGGTGCCACGGTCTAGGTCCAGGCCGTCCGCACCGATGAACAGCTGGTCAAAATCGTAGGAGCGCAGCACCTGTTCGGCGACTTGCCCTTGGAAGGATTCTGAGTGTGGGTCCCAGGTACCGCCGGTCATCAGCAGTACGGGCTCAGGCTCGAGCTCTCTGATGGCCGTGGCGACTTGTAGGGAGTTAGTCATCACCACCAAGCCAGGCTGTTTGCCCAGGTGCGGGATCATCGCGGCAGTGGTGCTGCCGCTGTCGATAATGATACGAGCGTGTTCTTTGATCAGCGACACAGCCGTTTTAGCAATGGCTAGCTTATGAACCGAAACTTTTTGGCCGGTGTCGGCAATGAATTCTTGGGGTACGGGAACAGCCCCACCATAGCGACGTAATAACAAACCGTTGGCCTCCAAGGCACTCAGGTCCTTGCGAACCGTCACCTCGGAGGTTTGAAAGTGCTTGGCCAGGGCATCAACGGTAACCTCGCCCTGCTCTTGGAGCAACGCGAGGATCAAATGCCGACGCTGGGGCGTGTTACGTTTCGTCATGGGGCTTAAAGCTTTCGTTTCGAAAGTTAATGCGCGCATTCAACGTTCAAAATGATGGTCTGTCAACCCATGACCTTGGTAGCTTAGGTTTTTTTCTTCACTGGGCGCTTCCAGCCTTCGATATTGCGCTGGCGGCCTCGCGCTACACCCAACTGCTCGGCGGGGATGTTCGTGGTGATAGTGGACCCCGCCGCGGTAGTTGCGCCGTCGCCAATACTGACTGGGGCCACCAACGCACTGTTGGAACCGATAAACACATCCTCACCCAACTCGGTCCGCCATTTGTTGGCGCCATCGTAGTTGCAGGTAATGGTGCCAGCGCCGATGTTGGTACGCGCGCCTATGGCGGCGTCCCCTAAATAGCTCAAGTGGCCAGCCTTTGCCCCTGGGCCCATGTGGGCGTTTTTCAGTTCAACGAAGTTACCCACATGGGCTTTTTCCCCCAGCACGGTACCTGGGCGCAAGCGCGCGAACGGGCCGGCATCGGCACCCTCCCCAACCGTCGCGCCTTCCAGGTGCGTGAACGGTTTGATGATTGCCCCACGCTTAAGCACGGAATCCCGGATGACCACGTTGGCGCCGATTTGAACGTCGTTTTCGATTACTACCCGGCCTTCCAGCACCACGTTCACATCGATCAGCACATCACGGCCTGCGATGACCTCTCCGCGCACATCCAGGCGGGCCGGGTCTCGCAGGGTCACACCTGCAGCCATCAGGCGCTCGGCCTCGCGCTGCTGGTAGTAGCGTTCCAACTGGGCCAATTGACGGCGGTCATTGGCGCCCTGGACTTCCATGGGTTCGGCAGCGGTTTCGGTCACCACGTCTAAACCGTCGGCCACGGCCATGGCGATAATATCGGTCAGGTAATACTCGCCCTGAACGTTGTTGTTTGACAGCCGCGCCATCCAGCCTGCCAGTGCCTCAGTGGGCACCGCCAGAATGCCGGTATTGCCTTCACGCACCTGCCGCTGTGCATCAGTGGCATCTTTATGTTCGACGATGGCTTCGACCTTGCCTTGCTCGTTGCGAATGATCCTCCCGTAACCAGTAGGGTCGGCTAGCTCGACGGTCAGCAAGGCAACTTGAGTATTGCTTGCCTTGGCCAGCAGGGCTTGCAAGGTCGCGGGCTGAATCAGCGGAACGTCGCCGTAGAGCACCAGCGTGGTTGCCGACGCCAAGCCTGGCTGAGCCTGGGCAACGGCATGACCCGTGCCCAGTTGCTGATCCTGCAGTACGAAGTGGATATCTTCAGCCTTGAATGCTTCCCGTACTTTTTCTGCCCCATGGCCGATCACCACATGAATACCCACAGGCGACAGTTCGCGCGCGCTGTGGATAACATGCCCAAGCATGGAACGCCCGGCTACGGGGTGAAGCACCTTGGGTAGAGAAGAACGCATGCGCGTGCCTTGGCCGGCCGCGAGAATGACGATATCGAGAGACATGGATGCCTTGGGGATAAAAAAGAAAAAGGGTAGCCGAGGCTACCCTTTAACTCAATCGCGAAGAAAAACGATGAAGTTATCCACCGTACTTTTTGCGGATCTGTTGCACGGTACGAAGCTGAGCAGCAGCTTCGGCCAAGCGCGCCGCGGCTGCGCTGTAGTCGAAATCCGAACCCTGTTCGTGCAGTGCCTTTTCGGCTGCCTTCAAGGCTTCCTGAGCAGAGGCTTCATCAAGGTCGGCGGCGCGACGCACGGTATCGGCCAAGACCTTTACCACGTTCGGCTGCACTTCAAGGAAGCCACCGGAGATGTAGAACACCTCGGCTTCGCCACCTTGCTTGATCAAGCGAATCGGACCGGGTTTCAGGTCCGTGAGCAATGGCGCGTGGCCCGGGGAGATACCAAGATCACCCAGGTTGCCGTGCGCGATCACCATCTCTACCAGGCCGGAGAAAATTTCCCCTTCCGCGCTGACGATATCGCAATGGACAGTCATAGCCATCTACTTGCCTCAACCTTGAAGCGCCCGTTGCCGGGCGCCGGGATTACAGTTTCTTGGCCTTCTCGATCGCTTCTTCGATGCCGCCAACCATGTAGAACGCCTGTTCTGGCAGGTGGTCGTAGTCACCGTTGAGGATGCCTTTGAAGCCTGCGATGGTGTCTTTCAGGGAAACGTATTTACCCGAAGCACCGGTGAAGACTTCAGCAACGAAGAACGGCTGGGACAGGAAGCGCTGGATTTTCCGTGCACGGGAAACCAGTTGCTTGTCCGTTTCCGACAGCTCGTCCATACCGAGGATGGCGATGATGTCCTTCAGTTCTTTGTAACGCTGCAACACATACTGAACGCCGCGAGCGGTGTCGTAGTGTTCCTGGCCAATGACCAGAGGATCCAGCTGGCGAGAGGTGGAGTCCAGAGGGTCAACCGCAGGGTAGATACCCAGCGAGGCAATGTCGCGGGACAGTACCACGGTCGCGTCAAGGTGAGCGAAGGTGGTGGCTGGCGACGGGTCGGTCAGGTCGTCCGCGGGAACGTATACAGCCTGGATCGAGGTGATCGAGCCATTCTTGGTGGAAGTGATGCGCTCTTGAAGCACGCCCATTTCTTCCGCCAGGGTCGGCTGATAACCTACCGCCGATGGCATACGGCCCAACAGCGCGGATACTTCGGTACCGGCCAAGGTGTAACGATAGATGTTGTCGACGAACAGCAGAACGTCGTTACCTTCGTCACGGAATTTCTCGGCCATGGTCAAACCGGTCAGCGCAACGCGCAGGCGGTTTCCTGGTGGCTCGTTCATCTGGCCGTAGACCAAGGCTACTTTGTCCAGAACGTTGGAGTCTTTCATCTCGTGGTAGAAGTCGTTCCCTTCACGGGTACGCTCGCCCACGCCGGCGAACACGGAGTAACCACTGTGCTCGATGGCGATGTTACGGATGAGTTCCATCATATTTACGGTCTTGCCCACGCCGGCACCGCCGAACAGGCCAACCTTACCGCCTTTGGCGAACGGGCATACCAGGTCGATAACCTTGATACCGGTTTCCAGCAGTTCGTTGCCGCCAGCTTGGTCAGCGAACGATGGAGCAGCGCGGTGGATGGTCCAACGCTCTTCTTCACCGATCGGACCAGCTTCGTCGATGGGGTTGCCCAGCACATCCATGATACGGCCCAGGGTAGCTTTACCCACGGGTACCGCAATGGCCGCGTTAGTATCGACCACGTCCAGGCCACGCTTGAGGCCCTCGGTCGAACCCATCGCAATGGTACGTACCACGCCGTCGCCCAGCTGCTGCTGAACTTCCAGGGTAGTTTCAGCGCCTTGAACCTTCAGGGCGTTGTAGATGCTCGGTACGCTGTCGCGTGGAAATTCCACGTCGATAACGGCGCCGATGATTTGAACGATACGTCCGCTACTCATAGCTGGATCCTCTGAATATTTGAACCGTTAAACCGCGGCAGCGCCGCCGACGATTTCCGAGATCTCTTGGGTGATCGCAGCCTGACGCGCCTTGTTGTAGACCAGTTGCAATTCGCTGATCAAATCACCGGCGTTATCGGTGGCGTTCTTCATTGCGATCATCCGCGCCGCTTGCTCAGAAGCGTTGTTCTCCACCACTGCCTGGTATACCTGCGACTCCACGTAACGCACCATCAGGCCGTCAAGCAGCTCTTTGGCGTCGGGTTCGTACAGGTAATCCCAGTGATGCGTGAGCGCTTGATCCGGGGTTGCAACCAACGGTACCAACTGCTCCACCGTGGGCTTTTGCACCATGGTGTTCACGAACTTGTTGGACGCTACGCACAGGCGGTCGATACGGCCCTCTAGGTACGCATCGAGCATCACCTTGACGCTGCCGATCAGGTCGTTGATCGACGGCTCTTCACCCAGGTGGCTGATGGCCGCGACCACATTGCCACCGAAGCTGCGGAAGAACGAAGCGCCTTTGCTACCTACCACGCACAGGTCGATTTCCACGCCCTGGTCACGGTTGGCAGCCATGTCTTTGACCAGTGCCTTGAACAGGTTGGTGTTCAAGCCGCCGCACAACCCACGATCACTGCTCACCACGATGTAGCCGACGCGCTTGACGTCGCGTTCTATCATGAAGGCGTGGCGATATTCGGGGTTGGCATTGGCCAGATGACCGATTACCTGGCGGATGTGGTCCGCATAGGGGCGGCTAGCTGCCATGCGCTGTTGTGCCTTGCGCATTTTGCTGACCGCCACCTTTTCCATGGCGCTGGTAATTTTTTGCGTGCTTTTGATGCTCGCAATCTTGCCGCGAATCTCTTTTGCGCCTGCCATGTTTCACCTATCAGGTTAGCAAGCGGGGGCCTAAGCCCCCGCTGCGGCTTACCAGGTCTGGGTGGCCTTGAACTTCTCGATGCCCGCCTTGATACCGGCGTCGATCTCGTCGTTGAAGTCGCCCTTCACGTTGATCTTCGCCAACAGGTCGGCGTGATCGCGGTTGAAGTAAGCAATGAGCGCCTGCTCGAAGCTGCCGATCTTCGGGATTTCCACGTCAGTGAGGAAACCGCGCTCAGCGGCGTACAGGGACAATGCCATCTCAGCGATGGACATGGGCGCGTACTGCTTCTGCTTCATCAGCTCGGTTACGCGCTGACCATGCTCAAGTTGCTTACGGGTCGCTTCGTCCAGGTCGGAAGCGAACTGCGCGAACGCAGCCAGTTCACGGTACTGGGCCAGCGCGGTACGAATACCACCGGACAGCTTCTTGATGATCTTGGTCTGAGCGGCACCCCCTACACGGGATACCGACACACCGGCGTTCACTGCCGGGCGGATGCCGGAGTTGAACATGCCCGATTCCAGGAAGATCTGGCCGTCGGTGATCGAGATCACGTTGGTCGGTACGAACGCCGAAACGTCACCCGCCTGGGTTTCGATCAGCGGCAGCGCGGTCAGCGAGCCGGTTTTCCCAGTCACGGCGCCATTGGTGAACTTCTCTACGTACTCTTCGGAAACGCGCGATGCACGCTCCAGCAAGCGGGAGTGGAGATAGAACACGTCACCTGGGTAAGCTTCGCGCCCTGGTGGACGGCGCAGCAGCAGGGAGATCTGACGGTAGGCCACGGCCTGCTTGGACAGGTCATCGTAAACGATCAGAGCATCTTCACCGCGGTCGCGGAAGAACTCGCCCATGGTGCAGCCCGAGTAAGGCGCCAGGTACTGCAACGCGGCCGATTCGGACGCCGAAGCAGCAACGATGATGGTGTTGGCCAGTGCGCCATGTTCTTCGAGCTTGCGCACGATGTTGGCGATGGTGGACTGCTTCTGACCGATAGCCACATACACACAGAAGACACCGCTGTTCTTCTGGTTGATGATGGCGTCGATGGCCATGGCGGTCTTACCGATCTGACGGTCACCGATGATCAGCTCGCGCTGGCCACGGCCGACTGGAATCATGGCGTCGACTGCCTTGTAGCCGGTCTGCAGAGGCTGATCGACGGATTTACGCCAGATCACGCCCGGTGCGACTTTCTCGACCGCGTCGGTTTCGGTGTGGCCCAAAGGCCCTTTGCCGTCGACAGGGTTGCCCAAGGCGTCGACTACGCGGCCCAGCAGTGCCTTACCAACCGGCACTTCCAGGATACGGCCGGTGCACTTGGCGCTCATGCCTTCAGCCAGGGTGTTGTAGGGGCCCAATACTACGGCGCCTACAGAGTCCTGCTCCAGGTTCAGTGCCATACCGAACACGCCACCTGGGAATTCGATCATCTCGCCGTACATGACGTCGGTCAGACCGTGGATCCGCACGATACCGTCAGAGACGCTGACGACGGTACCTTCGTTGCGGGCCTGAGAGGTGACATCGAGTTGTTCGATGCGCCCCTTGATGATTTCGCTAATTTCGGACGGATTGAGTTGCTGCATTGCTCTGCTGCCCCTTCAAACTCAAGATTTCAGTGCTTCGGCAAGCTGCGCGATTTTCCCGCGCACCGAGCCATCGATTACCAGGTCACCGGCGCGGATAACGACACCACCGATCAGGCTGGCATCCTCCGCAGCGTGCAGTCGCACTTCCCGGCCGAGCCGTGCACTGAGAACCTTGGCGAGTTTGTCTTGCTGTTCTTGGTTCAATGCGAAGGCACTGGTGACTTCCACATCCACGGATTTTTCCTGTTCGGCCTTGTACAGGTCGAACAGCGCCGAGATCTCCGGCAACAGCTGGAGACGGTCGTTTTCCGCGGCAACGTGAATGAAATTACGTGCCTGTACATCAAACTTGTCACCGCATACCTGAATAAAGGCTGCGGCCTTTTCTGCGCTCGTCAGTCGCGGGGCCTTGAGCAATTGCCGCATGGTGTCGTCTTCCGACACCGTTGCAGCCAGGCCGAGCATGGCTGACCAATTGGCCAGTTGCTGGTGGGCCTGGGCATGCTCGAAGGCCGCCTTGGCGTAAGGTCGGGCCAACGTGGTCAGTTCTGCCATGATCGCCCTCGCTTAAATTTCAGCTGCCAGTTTATTGACCAGCTCCGCGTGCGCGTTTTGATCAACGGAAGATCCGAGAATCTTCTCGGCGCCAGTTACAGCCAGCAGGCCCACTTGGGCACGCAAGGCATCCTTGGCGCTGTTGAGTTCCTGCTCGATCTCCGCCGAAGCCTGTGCCTTCACACGGTCAGCTTCGACACGGGCCTGTTCACGGGCTTCGTCGACAATCTGGGTACCGCGTTTCTTCGCCTGCTCGATGATCTCGGCAGCCTGTGCCTTGGCATCACGCAGTTGTTGACCCGCTTTATCTTGGGCCAGTTCCAGGTCGCGAGCCGCACGGCTGGCAGCGTCCAGGCCGTCAGCGATCTTCTTCTGGCGTTCCTGCAGAGCCGCGATGACCGGAGGCCATACGAACTTCATGCAGAACCACACGAAAATGAAGAACGCAACGGACTGGCCTATCAGGGTTGCATTAATGTTCACGCCAACACCTCGCTCGTTCGTTGTACATCACACCACTCACTCGAAAAGGGAGTGATCAGCCGGCGATCTGACCAACGAAGGGGTTCGCGAAGGTGAAGAACAAAGCGATACCAACACCGATCATGGTTACGGCGTCGAGCAGGCCAGCGACGATGAACATCTTGACTTGCAGCATCGGAACCATTTCTGGTTGGCGAGCAGCGCCTTCCAGGAACTTGCCACCCAGCAGGCCGAAGCCTATAGCGGTACCCAGTGCGCCCAGGCCGATCAGCAGAGCAACAGCGATAGCGGTCAGACCAACTACAGTTTCCATCTTTCCTCCCGACTTTTTACGTCGTATTGGTTAGGTTTTCTTAGGTTTAAAGCAGTAAAGCAAAGTATCAGGAGCCGTCTCGGCACATGCCGGGGTGCGGCCCTCTCCCCCGGAAGCCTTCAGGCGACCGGAGAAGATATAAGACGCGCCAGACGAGCCTTAATGGTTATCTTCGTGCGCCATCGACAGGTAGACGATGGTCAGCATCATGAAGATGAACGCTTGCAGGGTGATGATCAGGATGTGGAATACCGCCCACGCCCACTGCAGCACCACACCCAGGCCACTGAGCCAGAGCAGGCCGCTACCGAACATCACCGCGATCAGGATGAACACCAACTCGCCGGCATACATGTTGCCGAACAACCGCAGTGCCAAGGAAATTGGCTTGGCGATCAAGGTGACGAATTCGAGCAGGAAGTTGACCGGGATCAGGAGGATCTGTACGGCAGTATTCTTGCTGCTGAACGGATGCAGGGTCAGCTCGCCGATGAACCCACCCAGGCCCTTGACCTTGATGCTGTAGAAGATGATCAGCGCGAAGACCGACAGGGCCATGCCCAAGGTCGCGTTCGGGTCTGTGGTAGACACGGCGCGGAAGGCGATTTCATGGTTGCCCGACAGCTTGGCGGCGATCTGTGGAATCCAATCCACCGGGATCAGGTCGATGGCGTTCATCAGGAACACCCAGGCGAAGATCGTCAGAGCCAACGGCGCAATCACGGCACTACGGCCATGGAAGCTGTCTTTCACGCTACCGTCGACGAATTCCACCAACACTTCGACGAAGTTTTGCAGGCCACCGGGTTGCCCTGACGTCGCCTTGCCCGCCGCGAGGCGGAACAACAAGACGAAGATCAAGCCGAGTGCCACGGACCAGCCGAGGGTATCGAGGTGGAAAGCCCAGAAGCCCATTGCCTTGGCTTCGGCGGCACTGTGGGCAAGGCCCCAGCTGCCGTCGGCCAGCTTGCCGAAGGTAAGGTTCTGAAGGTGGTGCTGTATATAGCCCGAAGCGGTTTCTGCTGCCATGGTTGCCTCAAACGCCCTAAGGTCTCGAAAATCTTGTTTTCATTAGCAGGGGTGCGAACCAATTGACCAACTGGGTCAAGAAGAACACGCCAAATAGCGCCAATGGCGCCAGTGGCTTTACCCCTACGAACGCCAGTGCGAACAGCACTGCCGTTAAAATCAGTTTGCCCGCCTCGCCGGCATAGAACGACCGGACGATGGCTTGTGCCGCTCGGGCTCCGCTAAAGCGAAAAGCCTTCGAGGCGAAATATATATTTGGCAACCAGCCAATCAGGCCCCCTATCAAGCCTGAATACCCACTAACCGCGCCGTGCCACTGCCAGAGCACCAAGGCCGCCACCAGCACTACGGCCAATTGGGCCAGCAGAACGGGGAACACTGGCCAGTGATGGAAGGGCATGCGGTTTGGCGTGCGGGTTTCCATCGATTTGCTCCTAGGGGTCGGCCGGCCGTACAACCACGACTTGGCATAAAATGTGCCGACAAAATGCGCGCAGAGTATAGGGGCGGTTCAGCCCCCGTTCAACTACCGAGGGCGCTTTTCCGACTGGCCGCTGAAAACTCAATTGTTTCAGCGAATGTGGGCGAGAACCCCCTGCAACTCATCCAGTGAGCTGTAGCGAATGACTAGCTGCCCTTTGCCCTTCTGCCCATGGCGTATCTGCACTGGAGAGCCCAGCCGCTCTGCCAGGCGCTGTTCCAGCCGAAGGATATCCGGGTCGGCGACGGGGGCGGTTTCAGACCGCTCGGTGGTGTTCAACCATTGGCGAACCAATGCTTCGGTTTGGCGCACGGTCAGGCCACGTGCGACAACATGTCGCGCGCCCTCAAGCTGTTTTTCTTCTGGTAGGCCAAGCAAAGCTCGCGCATGGCCCATCTCCAGGTCGCCGTGGGCCAGCATGGTTTTGATGCCTTCAGGCAAGGTAATCAGCCTGAGCAGGTTAGTGACCGTCGCCCGGGACTTACCTACGGCTTCGGCTACCTGCTGCTGGGTTAGCTGAAACTCTTGCTGCAAACGCTGCAAGGCAATGGCTTCTTCCAGAGGGTTGAGGTCTTCACGCTGAATGTTTTCGATCAAGGCCATGGCGATGGCGGTTTCGTCCGGCACTTCGCGGACCATGGCCGGGATACGTTCCTGGCCGGCCTGCTGGCTGGCACGCCAACGCCGTTCGCCTGCAATGATTTCGTAACGCCCCTCACCGATAGGCCGCACCACGATAGGCTGCATCACGCCCTGCGCCCGGATGGACTGAGCCAGTTCCTCAAGCGCTTGTGGGTCCATATCGCGCCGTGGCTGGTATTTGCCTCGCTGGATGATATCCAAGGGCAAATACTGCAGCTCTTTTTCGTTGAGCCTAACGGCCTGCGCTTCGAGCGCGGACGCGGTTGGGCCGCTCAGCAGCGCATCGAGCCCCCGACCGAGCCCTCGTTTCTTCACAGCCATTGGGTTTCCTTAAACCGCCGCAGCGGTACGAGCCTTGCGGCGTTGACGACGGACCATTTCGTTGGCCAGCTCCAGGTAGGCCACGGCCCCCTTGGACTGCTTATCGTACGCCAGTGCTGGCATGCCAAAGCTGGGCGCCTCGGCCAGGCGGATGTTGCGCGGGATCACGGTGTCGTACAACTGGTCGCCAAAGTGCTCCTTCAGCTGGGCGGACACGTCGTTGATCAAGCTCAGCCGCGGATCGTACATGGTTCGCAGCAAACCCTCGATCTTGAGGTCAGGGTTTATCTTCGCGCCAATGCGCTTGATGTTATCCACAAGGTCGCTCAACCCTTCGAGCGCGAAGTATTCGCACTGCATGGGGATAATTACCCCGTCGGCTGCAACTAGCGCGTTGAGGGTGAGCATCGACAGGGACGGCGGGCAGTCGATCAGAATGTAATCGTAGTTTTCGCGAACCGGTGCCAGGGCATTACGCAGTCGGCTTTCTTTCATCTGCATTTCAAGCAGTACCACCTCGGCCGCGGTGAGGTCACGGTTCGCGGGCAAAAGCTGGTAACCACCGTGCTCTGAAAACTGCATGGCCTCGTTCAGGGCGCATTCGCCGGTAAGCACGTCATAAACCGAGCGTTCTAACCCGTGTTTATCCACGCCGCTCCCCATGGTGGCGTTGCCTTGGGGATCGAGGTCGATCAACAGCACCCGCCGCCGGGTGGCGACCAGCGAGGCCGCCAGGTTGATACAGGTGGTGGTTTTACCGACCCCGCCTTTCTGGTTCGCGATTGCGAATACCTTAGCCATTGTCCCTCGTGTTCCCCGTCATGCCTTACGGCGCAGTATCAGTAGGTGCCTTTGGCCTTGGCAACCAGGTACGGCCAAGGCATGCGCGCTATCGATTTCAAAGTCAGGCGGCAATGCTACCAGTTCGTCCGCAGGATGCAGCCCCTTCATGGCCAACCAACGCGTATGGTTATCCCCAAGGTGGCGGGTCCAGGTACTGAAGTCTTCCAGGCTGCTGAACGCTCGGGACACAATCCCGTCATAGGGCTCAGCAGGCTGATACCCTTCCACTCGGCTGTGAATAACTTCAAGGTTAGCCAGCTTTAGTTCCAGTTTGACCTGGGTTTGAAAGCGGGTTTTCTTTCCGTTGCTGTCCAGGGTGGTCACAGACCTTTCCGGGAACAGAACCGCCAGCGGAATCCCAGGCATGCCCCCGCCGCTGCCCACGTCGAGCCAGCGCTTGGCGCTGCCAAGGTAGGGCACAATGCTTAGGCTATCGAGCAAATGCCTGGAAACCATCTCGTCTGGGTTACGTACAGCGGTCAGGTTGTAAGCCTTGTTCCATTTGATCAACAGCGCCAAATAACCGAGCAGTTGCGCTTCTTGGGTAGAGGTCAACTCGATACCCATTGCCTTGGCGCCTGTGGACAACTCCTGCCGCTGCCCGGCGGTAATTACTCCTGTCACAGGCTAGTCTCCACCTGACGAGCCGCGCCGCGTTTTTTCAAATGGATCATCAGCAGTGAGACAGCTGCCGGCGTTACACCTGGGATGCGCGAAGCCTGGCCAAGGGTCTCTGGCCGGGCTTGGCTGAGCTTGCTTTGAATTTCCTTCGACAATCCAGAAATGCTCAAGTAATCGATATCCACAGGCAGTTGTACGCTTTCGCTGGCTCGCAGCCGGTGGATATCTTCTTGTTGGCGCTCGATGTAACCCGCGTACTTGACCTTGATTTCGACCTGCTCGGCCACCTGTGGATCAATAGGTTCAGCGCCTGTCAGCTGGGTGAGGCTGGCGTAATCCACTTCCGGGCGGCTGAGCAGGTTAAGCAGGTGGTATTCGTGGGCAAGCGGGGTACCGTAATGCGCCGCTACCGCTTCACCCACTGCGGTACCGGGGCGTACCCAGGTAGTCTTGAGGCGCTGCTCTTCCCGTTCGATCGCCTCGCGCTTCGTGCAAAACGCCGCCCAACGGTCATCATCGACCAAGCCTAGGCGTCGGCCGGTTTCGGTAAGGCGTAGGTCAGCGTTGTCTTCACGCAGAATCAACCTGTATTCGGCGCGCGAGGTAAACATCCGATAGGGTTCTTGAGTGCCCAGGGTAATCAGATCATCCACCAATACACCAATGTAGGCCTCGTCGCGGCGCGGGCACCAAGCAGCTTCGCCCCTAGCCCGAAGCGCTGCGTTGGTACCTGCCAACAAACCTTGGGCACCGGCCTCTTCGTAACCGGTAGTGCCGTTGATCTGGCCTGCGAAAAACAAACCTTCGATAGCTTTGGTTTCCAGGCTGTATTTCAAATCCCGGGGATCGAAGTAATCGTATTCGATGGCATACCCGGGCCGCATGATATGGGCGTTTTCCATTCCACGAATCGAGCGCACGATCTGTAACTGAACGTCGAACGGTAGTGACGTTGAAATCCCGTTGGGGTACAGCTCGTGGGTCGTGAGCCCTTCAGGTTCGATAAATACCTGATGGCTATCTTTGTCCGCGAACCTGTGGATCTTGTCTTCAATGGACGGGCAATACCGAGGCCCGACCCCCTCGATCACCCCTGAATACATGGGGGAGCGATCAAGATTCGCGGCGATGATCTCGTGGGTGCGGGCATTGGTATGGGTAATCCAGCAACTCACCTGGCGAGGATGCAATGCGGCGTTACCCATGAACGACATCACTGGCGTGGGCGTGTCGCCAGGCTGTTCGGTCATTACCGAAAAATCCACCGACTTGCCATCGATGCGCGGCGGCGTACCGGTTTTCAAGCGGCCTACTCGCAGGGGCAACTCACGTAACCGTTTGGCCAGTGCAATGGACGGCGGGTCGCCAGCGCGGCCACCCGAGTAATTATCCAAGCCAATGTGGATAAGCCCACCTAGGAACGTGCCTGCGGTCAGCACTACGGATTCCGCTAGGAACCTTAGGCCCATCTGTGTCACCACGCCACGTACCTGATCCCCTTCGACGATCAAGTCATCACAAGCCTGTTGGAATATCCACAGATTGGGCTGGTTTTCCAGAATGTCGCGAATGGCTGCCTTGTACAACACACGATCGGCCTGAGCGCGGGTTGCCCGTACCGCTGGGCCTTTCCGGTTGTTCAGTACACGGAACTGAATCCCGCCCTTGTCGGTAGCCAGTGCCATGGCCCCGCCGAGGGCGTCGATTTCCTTGACCAAATGGCTTTTGCCAATCCCACCGATAGCGGGGTTGCAGCTCATCTGGCCCAAGGTTTCGACGTTATGGGTAAGCAGCAAGGTTTTGGTACCCATTCGCGCGGAAGCGAGCGCGGCCTCGGTACCGGCATGGCCACCGCCGATGACGATCACTTCAAAACGGGAAGGGAAATCCACCACGCACCTCGTGCCTGTTCATATGGGTAATTTGGGATAGCTGCGCAGTATAGGGAATGTAAGCCCTCGAATGAAACCGTCTGTGCAAAAAATAGCCAAGCCATGATCAGCGGCTGTTAACAAAAACATAAAAGAAAAGAGATTTATAAAAGCTTTGTTTTTATGTTTATTTTTAGTGGAGTCATCTTCTGTGGATAACTATCTCAAGCCCAGGCAGTATAAGGTTTCACGGGATGTGGAAAACTGTCGATAGGTAGGCTTGAGGTATCTGGGTAACCCCGAATAAGCTGTGCATAAATCGAAGGTTATACACATAGAGGTTTTATCTACCGGTATGAGGCCTGCTTATCCTGAGGGCTTAACCTGACTTTTCCACAGGGCTTATTTTTGCATTGGGTATAAAAAAACCGGCCAGAAGGCCGGTTTGAGATGAACTAACGTCGTTTATTTGCCGATGCAGAAGCTTGTAAAAATACGCCCCAGCAGGTCGTCAGAGGAAAACTCACCTGTGATCTCACCTAAGCACTGCTGTGCCTGGCGCAAATCCTCGGCCAATAGCTCCCCAGCAGCGGCCTGTATAAGCTGCTCGCGCCCATGTTCCAGGTAGGCCTGAGCTTGACGCAGTGCGTCCAAGTGACGACGGCGGGCACTGAAGCTGCCTTCTGCCGTTTGCTCATAACCTATGACGGCCTTCAGATGGTCACGCAGCAACGCCAGCCCTGACCCCGTGTCCAGCGCGCTCAATGTGAGCACGGCTTCTCCTGCGTCCTTCTGGAGCAGCCCAGGGGCTTCACCAGTCAGGTCGGCCTTGTTACGGACCACGGTAACCTTGCTCAAGGCTGGCGCGCTTTCCAGAAATTCGGGCCAGAGCACATGCGGGTCCACTGCCTCTGGGCTACTCGAATCCACTACCAGGAGAATGCGATCTGCATCCTGGATGGCTTTCAAGGCGCGTTCCACGCCGATTTTTTCAACCACATCTGCAGTGTTGCGTAGCCCAGCGGTATCGATAACGTGCAGTGGCATGCCGTCTATGTGGATATGTTCATGCAAGATATCCCGGGTAGTGCCGGCAATATCCGTCACGATGGCGGCTTCACGCCCTGCCAGCAAATTGAGCAGGCTTGATTTGCCTGCATTGGGGCGGCCGGCGATAACCAGGGTCATGCCATCGCGCACCAAGGCACCTTGACTGGCTTCGCGCAGCACCGTGGCCAGCGAAGCGCGAATCGTATCCAGACGTGACAGCACAAGCCCATCGGCCAGGAAGTCGATCTCTTCTTCCGGAAAGTCGATCGCCGCTTCGACGTAAATGCGTAGTTGGATCAGGCGCTCGGTCAGGGCGGTGACTTCCCTTGAGAACACACCTTGCAGAGAGCGCACGGCGTTGCGCGCTGCCTGTTCGGAGCTCGCCTCGATCAGGTCAGCGATTGCCTCTGCCTGGGCAAGGTCGAGCTTGTCATTGAGAAAAGCACGCTCGCTAAATTCCCCTGGGCGGGCCATACGGCAGCCAAGTTCGATACAACGGTTAAGCAGCATGTCCAGCACGACCGGCCCACCGTGGCCCTGCAGTTCTAGTACATCTTCGCCAGTGAACGAATGAGGCCCACGAAAAAAAAGCGCCAAGCCTTCATCGATTACGTTCCCCTGGCCTGTGTGAAACCCGCCATGGTGAGCGTAGCGAGGTTGTAGTTTGCGATGGACGATCTGATCTGCAATCGCTTCGGCGGCTGGCCCTGAGACCCGCACGATCCCTACTCCGCCTCTGCCTTGTGCGGTAGCGATAGCAACAATGGTGTCTTTGGAAAAGCTCATGAGTTATCCACGGCTAGGAGAAAGCAAAACGCCCCTATGAAGGGGCGTTTGCGTATAAGTGTAGCGGATCAGGCAGACGCTTTAGCGGTTGCCCGTTCGATGCTACGGGTAATGAACCACTGCTGCAGGATCGACAGCGTGTTGTTGGTGATCCAGTACAGCACCAGGCCGGCAGGGAACCACAGGAAGAAGAAGGTGAAGACGATAGGCATCAGCTTCATGACCTTCGCTTGCATCGGGTCCGGCGGCGCGGGGTTCAAACGCTGCTGAATGAACATGGTAGCGCCCATGATGATCGGCAGAATGAAGAACGGGTCCTTGATGGAAAGGTCGGTGATCCAGAACATCCAAGGCGCCTGGCGCATCTCGACGCTCTCGAGCAGTACCCAATACAGAGCGAGGAACACGGGCATCTGTACAACGATCGGCAGGCAGCCACCGAGCGGGTTGATCTTCTCTTTCTTGTACAGCTCCATCATCGCCTGAGACATTTTCTGGCGATCGTCACCGAATTGTTCTTTCAGTGTTGCCAGGCGTGGCGCAACGGCGCGCATCCGGGCCATGGACTTGTAACTGGCAGCCGACAGCGGGAAGAACAGAAGCTTGATCAATACCGTTAGGCAAATGATCGACCAGCCCCAGTTGCCCAGCAGGTTGTGGATATGTTTGAGCAGCCAGAAGATCGGTTGCGCAATGAACCACAGGAAGCCGTAATCGACCGTCAGTTCCAGGCCTGGGGACAGCTCTTTGAGACGGCCTTGGATTTTCGGGCCGGCATACAGCGTGGCGGTGGTTTCAACCTTGGCGCCAGGTGCGGCGGTCAGGGTTGGGCCGGTGAAACCTACGATGTAGTTACCCTGGCTGTCTTTGCGGGTCATTACGTTGTTGCTATCGCCACTGGCAGGAATCCATGCGGTTACAAAGTAATGTTGCAACCAGGCAACCCAACCGCCCTGCACCGTTTCCTTGAATTGGCCTTTATCGATGTCCTTCATTGGGACTTTCTTGTAAGGCTCGGAAGTTGTCCACAGTGCGGCACCTAGGTAGGTGGCGGTACCGGTGGCGGTGCTGGAAGACGGATCGGAACTCGCGTCGCGCTTAAGCTGAGCGAACAGGTTACCTACCCAAGCTTGATTGCTCTGGTTGTCGATCAGGTAGCTAACGGTGAGATCATACTCGCCACGCTTGAGGGTGAAACGTTTGATGTAGTTGACGCCATTCTGGCTGTACGACAGGTCTACGACCAAATCTTCCTGCCCTTCGGCCAGTTGATAACTAGGCTTTGCAGAACTGTACAACGGGCGACCGGACGCCTGAACGTCGGGACCATTGGCGCCAGTCAGGCCGCTTTGGGCAAGATAGGTGCGTTCTGAACCGTTATCAAACAGCTGGAAGGGTATTTCTGGATGATCCTGGCGCCGTGGATATTGAGGCAGCGTTAGCTGCACGATATCACCGCCTTTTGGATCGATGGCCAAGTCCAGCACATCGGTACGGACGCGAATCAATTCCTGGCTAGTGGCCGTGGTTGCGGGAGCAGTGGCCAAGGGGGCATTGGTATCAGGCACGTCGGACGTTGTCGCATTGGCTCCGGGTGCTTGAGGCAGATCCGAAGGAATGGTCGCCTGAGTCGCCACGCTCGGGGTCGGCAACGCCGCTTGCCCGTAGTCCTGGTTCCACTTCAACACCAGAACGTAGGCCACGACTGCCAGGGCGCCCATCAGGATCGTACGTTTTATATCCATGATTACTCGGCTATCGAATTATTACGAAGGGTGGACACGGGCGGGACCGGATCGAAGCCGCCTGCATTCCAAGGATGGCAGCGCCCCAGCCGGCGAACGGTCAGCCAGCCCCCACGCCACACGCCGTGTTCGGTGATGGCTTCTTGGGCATAACAGGAGCAACTGGGATAGAAACGGCAATGGCTGGCCATCAGTGGGCTAATGGCGTAACGGTAAAACTGGATCGGTAGCAGGACCAGTTTACGCATCTTGGCTGTGCTGTTCCTTGGGTTCGGTATGGACAACTGGCCGGTTTCGGGCCAGACGCTTCCAGAGCTTGACGAAATGCTGATGCAGCTCGGCGTTTTCGATGTCGCCCAGCCCCTTTCGGGCAACGATGACAAGGTCCCAGCCAGCCAGGGTTTCCTGGTGACGGCGAAAGGAATCACGAATCACGCGTTTTATGCGATTGCGCTGCACTGACAGCTTGACGCTTTTCTTGCCGATCACCAGCCCGAGGCGTGGATGATCGAGCTGGTTGTCCTTGGCAAGGATCAGGAGATGCTTCCCCGGGACCTTACCGGTCGGGGAGTCAAAGACTGCCTTGAATTGCTTCGGAACGAGCAGTCGCTTGTCCCGGCTAAAGTCCTGACTCACCTACCTGTGCCAGCAAATCAGACAGCCAGACGCTTACGGCCCTTGGCGCGGCGACGCGACAGGACTGCGCGACCGTTCTTGGTTGCCATGCGAGCACGGAAACCGTGGGTACGAGCGCGCTTGATGGTGCTGGGTTGGAAAGTACGTTTCATGGAAGGTTACCTGGTTGGCGGCCTGGGCCCCAATGGCCCGGTTTTCAAGAGACCGGCGATTCTAGTGAAAGCCTGGGCGTAGGTCAATTTCCGACCAGCTTTTCCTTACATATGGTAACGAGGTTTATGAAAGGCAGGGTGGTGCTGAAATAGAAATAAAAAAGAAGGCATATAAAAAGCTTTTTTGTAGAGCTTATAAAGCTTGAGGAGGCATTTCGTTGTGGATAACCTTTCCCAGCCCACCAACCACAAGGGTTTCAAGGCGCCAAAAGGTTGTCCACAACTCGCCTACAAGGTGTTAGGTTTGTGGATAAAACCTGTGCACAAGAGAAGTAGATATCCACAGGCTGCTTATCCACAGGTTTTAAGCTCAGGTAGTGCACTGCCCTTAGGTTGAGTTGTCCACAAAGCTTAAGAAGGTGGTTTACGCGAACAAGTGGGGTTTTTGAAGGTGGTGCGTGGGCTGTATTGCCCTATGGTGTGGATAACTTCTTAGGGGCTAGGTACAATGGCCCACGCTTCCTTGCCCATCGGGCTTATCTATCTCAGGGGATTCCTGTGTCAGTGGAAATCTGGCAGCAGTGCGTGGAATTGCTCCGCGAGGAACTGCCTGCTCAACTGTTCAATACCTGGATACGTCCGCTTCAGGCCGAAGTGGAGGGCGACGAGCTTCGTATCTACGCGCCTAACCGGTTTGTGCTGGACTGGGTAAATGAAAAATACCTGGGCCGTTTGCTCGAGCTGATGTCCGATCGTACAGAGGGCGCCGCGCCAGCGTTGTCTTTGCTGATCGGAAGTCGGCGTAGTTCTACTCCGCGTACTGCCGCAACCGCGCCCTTGGCGGCCTCCGCGGCGCCTCCAGCAACCGCGGTACCGGCGGCACAACCACCTGCTCCGCCTGTTGCCCTGGCTGCGGCTCCGGCTTCGAGTGATCCAGAACCGTCAAGAGACAGCTTTGATTCGATGACCGCGCCGGCCAGCACTCGTGGAGAATCGCGCAGCGTTCAGGTTGAAGGGGCGCTCAAGCACACTAGCTACCTCAATCGCACCTTTACCTTCGAAAATTTCGTTGAAGGTAAATCCAACCAGTTGGCACGGGCTGCTGCATGGCAAGTGGCGGACAACCCAAAGCATGGCTATAACCCCCTCTTTCTATATGGCGGGGTTGGCTTGGGTAAGACGCACTTGATGCATGCCGTGGGTAACCACCTGCTGAAAAAAAACCCCAATGCCAAGGTCGTCTACCTGCATTCGGAGCGCTTCGTTGCGGATATGGTCAAGGCGTTGCAGCTCAATGCAATCAATGAGTTCAAGCGTTTCTATCGCTCGGTGGACGCGCTCCTGATCGACGATATTCAGTTCTTCGCACGGAAGGAGCGTTCCCAAGAGGAATTCTTCCATACCTTCAATGCGTTGCTGGAAGGTGGTCAACAGGTCATCTTGACCAGTGACCGCTATCCAAAGGAAATCGAAGGGCTGGAAGAACGTCTCAAATCGCGGTTTGGCTGGGGCCTTACCGTTGCAGTCGAGCCACCCGAGCTGGAAACCCGCGTTGCCATTCTCATGAAGAAAGCTGACCAAGCAAAGGTAGAGCTGCCCCATGACGCAGCGTTCTTCATTGCCCAGAGGATCCGCTCCAACGTCAGAGAGCTTGAAGGTGCTCTCAAGCGCGTCATCGCTCACGCCCACTTCATGGGGCGGGACATCACCATCGAGTTGATTCGCGAATCTCTGAAAGACTTACTTGCCCTGCAGGACAAGCTGGTGAGTGTGGATAATATCCAGCGTACCGTAGCCGAATACTACAAAATCAAGATCTCCGATCTGCTATCCAAGCGTCGATCTCGATCCGTAGCCCGGCCCCGGCAAGTGGCCATGGCGTTATCCAAAGAGTTGACTAACCATAGCCTTCCGGAAATCGGTGATGTATTCGGTGGTCGAGACCATACCACCGTGCTTCACGCTTGCCGAAAGATCAATGAATTGAAGGAATCTGACGCGGACATTCGCGAGGATTACAAGAACCTGCTGCGTACGCTGACTACTTGACGCGCGCGCGGCCGCCACGAAAGGCCAGGAACTGACCCCCATGCATTTTTCCATTCAACGTGAGGCTTTGCTCAAGCCACTGCAACTGGTAGCCGGTGTAGTGGAACGTCGTCAGACACTGCCTGTACTGTCCAACGTGCTGTTGGTGGTTCAGGGGCAACAGTTATCTTTGACCGGCACTGATCTGGAGGTTGAGCTCGTAGGGCGAGTGCAGCTGGATGAAGCCGCCGAGCCAGGTGAAATCACAGTTCCCGCACGCAAGCTTATGGATATTTGCAAAAGCCTGCCTAACGATGCTTTGATTGATGTGCGTCTAGACGAGCAGAAGCTAGTCGTTAAAGCTGGGCGTAGCCGTTTTACGCTGTCTACATTGCCGGCAGATAACTTCCCTACCGTCGAGGAAGGTCCTGGTTCGCTGACCTGCACCTTGGCGCAAGGCAAGCTGCGTCGGCTCATCGAGCGCACTGGCTTCGCCATGGCCCAGCAAGACGTACGTTATTACCTCAATGGCATGCTGTTGGAAGTGTCCACAGGTGTGATTCGAGCAGTCGCCACGGACGGTCACCGCCTCGCGATGTGTTCAATGACCGCTGAGCTTGGCGAGGCCGATAAACATCAGGTCATAGTACCGCGTAAGGGTATCCTCGAACTGGCTCGGCTGCTGACCGATCCCGATGGAACGGTAAGCATCGTATTAGGAATGCATCACATCCGCGCGACCACCGGCGAATTCACCTTCACCTCGAAGTTGGTAGACGGTAAGTTTCCGGATTACGAGCGAGTACTCCCTAAAGGGGGTGATAAGTTCGTGCTCGGGGATCGCCAAGCGCTGAAGGAAGCCTTCAGCCGTACTGCTATTTTGTCCAACGAGAAATACCGTGGGATTCGCTTGCAGCTCGATAGTGGTCAGCTAAAGATTCAAGCCAACAACCCCGAGCAGGAAGAAGCAGAAGAAGAGATTGGCGTGGATTACACCGGTGGTGCCCTGGAGATCGGCTTCAATGTTAGTTATCTGTTGGACGTGCTAGGCGTGATGACGACTGAGCAGGTTCGTTTGGTGGTGTCTGATTCCAACAGCAGCGCCTTGCTTCAGGAAGCCGATAACGACGACTCCTCGTACGTCGTGATGCCGATGCGCCTTTGATCGCTGCTTAATGTCACTTTCTCGTGTGTCCGTCACTGGGGTGCGTAACCTGCATCCCGTGACCCTGCTACCTTCCCCCCGTATCAACATTCTCTATGGCGATAATGGCAGTGGAAAGACCAGTGTCCTTGAGGCAATACATCTACTCGCCCTCGCGCGCTCATTTCGCAGCACACGCCTTCAGCCGGTTATCCAATACGACCAGCCCGCCTGTACGGTATTTGGTCAGGTAGCCTTAGCGTCAGAACGTTCTTGCGCCTTGGGTGTGAGCCGCCAGCGGGATGGAGAGTTTCTTATCCGTATCGACGGGGAGAACGCCAAAAGCGCTGCGCAGCTGGCTGAAGTGCTTCCACTGCAGCTGATTAACCCTGACAGTTTCCGACTGTTAGAGGGCACGCCCAAGATCAGACGCCAGTTCTTGGATTGGGGTGTGTTCCACGTGGAACCTCGTTTCCTAATCGCATGGCAGCGCCTCCAGAAGGCCCTGAAGCAACGTAACTCCTGGCTTCGCCATGGTACACTTGATGCAATGTCACAAGCCGCCTGGGACCGCGAACTGACCCTAGCAAGCAGCCAAATTGATGACTACCGGCGGGCCTATATCTTCGCTCTAAAGCCGGTCTTCGAGCATATCCTTGCTCAGTTGGTTGAGTTACCCAACCTCACCCTCAGTTACTATCGAGGGTGGGACAAAGATCGCGAGTTGGCTGACGTGCTTTCCTCGTCATTGATACGAGACAGGCAATTGGGGCATACCCATGCAGGACCACAACGCGCAGATTTGCGCCTTCGTCTAGGTCAGCACAATGCCGCAGAGATACTTTCAAGAGGTCAGCAAAAGCTTGTGGTATGCGCGTTGCGTATTGCCCAAGGCCATTTATTAGACCAAGCCCGTCGGAGCCAGTGTGTCTACCTGGTTGACGACCTGCCCTCCGAGCTAGATGAGCAGCACCGCAAAGCATTATGTCGGTTGCTCGAAGAACTGAACTGCCAGGTGTTTATCACCTGTGTTAACCACGATTCACTGATTGAAGACTGGCTCGGGGAGACACCCGTTTCGTTGTTCCACGTGGAACATGGCCATATTAGTCAGACTGCGCAACATCAGGAGTGAAGCATGAGCGAGAACCAGACGTACGACTCCTCCAGCATTAAAGTGCTAAAAGGCCTGGACGCGGTTCGTAAGCGCCCTGGTATGTACATCGGCGATACGGACGACGGCAGTGGCTTACACCACATGGTGTTTGAGGTGCTGGATAACTCGATTGATGAAGCCCTGGCCGGGCACTGTGATGACATTACTGTCACTATCCACCCTGACGAATCTATTTCGGTCCGCGACAATGGCCGTGGCATTCCTGTAGATGTACACAAGGAGGAAGGTGTATCCGCAGCCGAGGTCATCATGACCGTGCTGCACGCCGGCGGTAAATTCGATGACAACTCCTACAAGGTTTCCGGTGGGCTTCACGGCGTAGGTGTATCCGTAGTGAACGCGCTTTCTGAATCTCTTCTGCTGACTGTTCGCCGCAGTGGCAAAATCTGGGAGCAGCACTATGTACATGGGGTGCCCGAGGCGCCCATGGCAACCGTGGGCGACAGCGAAACCACCGGTACGGAAATTCACTTCAAGCCATCGGCTGAGACTTTCAAGAATATTCACTTCAGCTGGGATATTCTGGCAAAGCGTATTCGCGAGCTGTCTTTCCTTAACTCGGGTGTTGGCATCCTGCTGAAGGATGAGCGCAGCGGTAAGGAAGAGTACTTCAAATATGAAGGCGGCCTGCGTGCCTTTGTGGATTACCTGAATACGAACAAGACCACGGTGAATCAGCAGGTCTTCCATTTCAATGTTCAGCGTGAAGACGGTGTAGGCGTGGAAATCGCCCTGCAATGGAATGACGGTTTCAACGAAAATCTGCTGTGCTTCACCAACAACATTCCTCAGCGCGATGGCGGTACACACCTGGTAGGCTTCCGCTCCGCCCTTACCCGTAATCTGAATACCTACATTGAGCAAGAAGGCCTAGCAAAGAAGAACAAAGTGTCGACGACGGGTGACGATGCGCGGGAAGGCTTGACCGCGATCATCTCTGTAAAAGTGCCAGACCCTAAGTTCAGCTCCCAGACCAAAGACAAGCTGGTGTCTTCGGAGGTGAAAACAGCCGTGGAACAGGAAATGGGTAAGTACTTCTCTGACTTCCTGTTGGAAAATCCCAACGAAGCCAAGGCTGTAGTCGGCAAAATGATCGATGCCGCCCGCGCTCGTGAAGCTGCTCGTAAAGCACGGGAAATGACCCGTCGAAAAGGCGCATTGGACATTGCCGGCCTGCCAGGGAAATTGGCGGACTGCCAAGAGAAGGACCCTGCCCTTTCCGAACTGTACCTAGTGGAGGGCGACTCTGCCGGGGGGTCAGCCAAGCAAGGCCGTAACCGCAAGACGCAAGCCATTCTGCCGCTCAAGGGTAAAATCTTGAACGTAGAAAAGGCGCGTTTCGACAAGATGATCTCCTCGCAGGAAGTGGGCACCCTGATTACCGCGCTCGGCTGCGGTATCGGGCGTGAGGAATACAATATCGAGAAATTGCGCTACCACAACATCATCATCATGACGGATGCGGACGTCGATGGCTCCCACATCCGTACTTTGTTGCTGACGTTCTTTTTCCGGCAACTACCGGAGCTGATCGAACGTGGCTACGTGTATATTGCCCAACCACCCCTATACAAGGTGAAAAAGGGCAAGCAGGAGCAGTACATCAAGGACGATGAGGCCATGGAGGAGTACCTCACTCAAACCGCCCTGGAAGACGCCAGCCTGCATTTAGGTGAAGAGGCACCCGGTATTAAGGGTGAAGCGCTTGAGCGCCTGGTAAACGATTACCGGATGGTGATGAAAACCCTCAAGCGCCTTTCTCGCCTGTACCCTCAGGACATCACAGAACACTTCGTCTATGTGCCTCCAGTGTCCCTTGAGCAACTGGGCGACCATACCGCAATGACGGAGTGGCTCGAAGGCTTTGCCAAGCGTCTGCAGCGTTCTGAGAAGTCTGGGTTGGCGTACAAGGCTTCATTGCGTGAGGACAAGGAGCGCAGTGTATGGCTGCCCGAGGTAGAGATCGTATCTCATGGCTTGGCTAGCTACGTGACCTTCAACCGTGACTTCTTTGGCAGTAATGACTACCGAACTGTTACCGCCCTGGGGGCTCAGCTTAACGGTTTGCTAGAGGCCGGTGCCTGGGTACAGCGCGGTGAACGGAAGAAGCCGGTAGGTGAGTTCAAGGAAGCGCTGGACTGGCTGATGACGGAAACCGCCAAGCGTTACAGCATTCAACGATACAAAGGGCTGGGTGAAATGAACCCTGATCAGCTGTGGGAAACGACGATGGACCCAAGCGTGCGTCGCATGCTTAAAGTAACCATTGAAGATGCCATTGGCGCTGACCAGATCTTCAACACCTTGATGGGCGATGCCGTAGAACCTCGGCGTGACTTTATTGAAAGCAACGCATTGGCAGTGTCCAACTTGGACTTCTAATCGCGTGTAGAAAACCCCCGAGTGCTATAAATCGCGCTTGGGGGTTTTTATTGCTTACCGGAAAGCAAACGAGGGGTATGGCGCCCTCCCCTTCTGCTATCTGTCTAAAGCATCAACGACGGTTGTTCAGATCGCTACGAATGACGGCTTCAGGCTTGCCTGGCCAGGTACCGGTGATATCGATGTACATATTACCCAGCGGCCATTGAGCCAGAGGCAGGTCCCAGTTGAAGGTCTGCTTCACATTATTGATCAGGCCCAGGAATGTTAGCTCAAGCGTAATCTGCGTGGCCCCTAGTGGGATATTGGCAAAGCTGCCAGACAAGCCCCCGCTGATGACTACCTCCGGTTCGGTCTTACGCACTCCGTCAACCGTGTAGTGAAGGGTTGCTCGGGTAGTGTAGGTGGTGACTTTACTGGCCTTGCTGTCCAGATGGATGGCTAGGCCATTCACCCTACCCCGCCAGGCTGGAAGAACCGTAGTACCTTCGAACGAGGAAAATGAATAGGCCAATGGGATAGGCGATTGCGCAGCTTGCCCTTCAGTGGCCGGCCATACATGCTTATCCACAGAGCGCGTGGCACGGCTGTAGTCGTAGCTGGCTTTTACCGAGCCCTTAGGGCCCGCTTCGCCTAGAAGCGCATGCAGGGCATCTGCGGAGCCTCCTAGCGTGTAGGTGGAATCACGGTCGTTAGCGCCAATATTGACGCCGGACTGTGCATAGATCACTTGGGTGATAACCCCAAAACCTTGAGCAATCTTACCGCTCTGAGCAAAGCCGACCTTCTTCGCTTCGCCCAAAAGCCAATCGTACTGATCGCTCAACGCCCCCAGATTGCTAACGGTGGCTTCTTTAGCGATAGCGAACTCAGACGCAAGGCTGTCTTTGTTTTCAAACTTCCAAACGAATTCCACTTCAGGGCTGATACGCAAACCAGTGTGAGGGTCCACAATGCTTGCTTGGCCCTTGGCTTCTCCCTGATGACGGCTTACACCTTCACTGCTCAGCTTCCAAGTAGCAGGAATGATATCTTCCTGCACTTCAACGGTGGGCAGCTTGGAGGAGACAAGTTTGAAGGCCCCTGTGGAGGGGTCAACGAAGCCCACGGCACCCGGCTGAACGTGTGAGGCCAAAGCCCAATTGCCCCATAGGTTGGGGCGGCTCTGGCGGATAAGGTCGGTAAAGCGATTGTTCCAATCAGACATACGGTGCTCCATGCATTTTCAGTGGAGCGCAGAGCCTAATCGGATCGCCACGGCTATCCGAGCTGGAAGCTATTCCGCGGTCTCAGTCACCGATGACCAGCCCATTGGGTGGTAACGGCAACGCGGTTTTATAGCGTACCTGTTTGAGGGCAAAGCTCGAGCGGATGTTCGCAACACCTGGAAAACGGGTGAGGTGGTTAATAATAAACCGCTCCAGCGCGTGGATATCAGGTACCAGTACTCGGATCAAATAGTCTGCGTCCCCACTCATCAAGTAGCACTCCATTACTTCTGGCCGTTGGGAAATAGCCTCCTCAAAGCGTGCGAGTGCTCCGTCCACTTGCTTTTCCAGGCTGACGTGAATGAACACGTTTACATGCAGGCCGAGCATCTCGGGCGCAAGCAAGGTGACTTGTTGTTTGATCAGGCCGAGTTCTTCCATGACTCTCACCCGATTAAAACAAGGGGTTGGGGATAAGTTTGCAGACTTGGCCAGTTCTGCATTGGTAATTCGAGCATTGTCTTGAAGCGCGTTGAGAATCGTAATGTCAGTGCGGTCCAGCTTGCGCATGGTTGCGTCCCTGTGAAATTTCTTTGCTAGGCGACCTGAAAACAGAAGGGTGTAGGCTTTTTGCCATTACTCGCTAGCTACTGTTAAGAACGATTTATACAATGTGGTACGTAATACATTATTTATAATAGAACCCATATTTAGGGCGGTTAACTTGAAATTACAGTATGAATAGTACGAAATGCTATAAAAAGAAGTCGATTTGGCACGGCCTTTAGAATCCTGAGCCTTTTCAGATCAGCGTTAATCAATACCATGGGACGCTGCGAGAACAACAGCGACGGGTGAAGCAAATGAAATACCTTGCCCACCGTATAAGGGGCTCGTGAATCAAATCCTGGAGTAACAGGAAGGATAGTTATCCCCAAGCAGCCAAGCTGAGGATAGGCGTTCAGATATGCTCTGTTAGGGCATGGAAAGTCAGCGCAACCTATGCTGTGGATAACGGACGCAGCTTCGCGACTTGTTTCGCCAAGATGACGCCTATGGTCCGAAAGGCGCTATAAACGGTAGCGGGAGCCGGAAGAGCGGCTATATTCATCCGATCAGCAACAGAACAGGCGCGCGAGCGTGGTGAAGCGTGCGGGAGGGATTAGGCGCGTAAACCGGCGATAGGCCGAAGAGACCGTCTGCTAGCTCGGTAGGCCTCGAACGAGGCAGGCCTGGGGTACTTATTGGATAGCAAATGAACCCTTCTGGGGGCGCTTAATCCGCGCCCGCAGAAAAAGTTATGCACGTTTTTCAGCCCATTATAAGGCGAAAAAAACCGCTTATTTTTCAGTGGCCTATAGCCAGGTTAAGGCGGTCTCTGACAAAACTACGCACAAGTTATCCACAAAATTAAACAAGTTTACCGGTGTCGATTGGGGTGGCGTCTACAAGCCAACCCATTTGGCGTTGAGTATTGGTTATCCAGGCCGCGGCACGGTCGTTGAGTTCAGCTGTGGCGCGGGGGCCAGTGCCTTCTGCGAACAAGGGCGCGCCTATTACCACATCAATCACGCCCGGGTGCTTGCTCCAGCCTTCCTTTGGCCAAAACTTGCCAGCGTTGTGGGTGATAGGTAATACCGGCAGATTGGCATTGACCGCCAGAGCTGCACCACTTCGAGTGAATTTACCCACAGTGCCGAACGGCACCCGGGTGCCCTCGGGGAAAATTAGTACCCACACGCCATCCTTGAGCAGCACATCCCCCTTGCTGGCGACTTGGCGCAAGGCCTCCTTGGGGTTATCTCGGTTAATTGCGATAGGTCGCAGCATGGCCATGGCCCAGCCAAAGAAGGGCACATACAGTAGTTCCTTCTTAAGCACCTGGCTCAGCGGCTGAAAATAAGCCGACAAAAAGAAGGTTTCCCAAGTGCTCTGATGGTTGGAGAGGATCACACAGGGTGTAGGTGGAACATTGTGCTCGCCGGTAATCCGAACCTGTATGCGCAGAAATACCCGGGTAAGCAGTAAAGCGAAGCGGCACCAGTACACATTGATAAAACGGTAGCGCGCGGGAAACTTAAGGAAGGGGCATACGAAAAAGCCCAAGCTGCACCAGATCAGCGCGCTTAGGCCAAGTAATACATAAAACACAGCGATTCGAATGGCCAGCCATGGGGACATATGATGGTTACCGTGCGGAGCCAGCTCCGGGAAAGTGACCCTGCACCGGAGGCGCGAGGATCAGTGGGCGGTGTTAGAGGTCAATAACGCCTCTGCCACCGCAGCCAGGTTGTTGAATTCAAGCGTGCCATCGGGCAATACACCAACGGCGGTTTTCTTACCTTTGCCCGTGTTCACCAATACGGGTTGAGCACCGGCGGCAACCGCCGCGGCCAAGTCGCTCGCACTGTCACCTACGAACCACACGCCATCCAAAGCCACGCCATAATGCTGCGCAATGGCCTGGAGCATGCCCGGTTTGGGCTTGCGGCATGCACAGGCTTCAGTAGGGCCATGCGGGCAGTGGACCACCAAGCCCAGTTCGCCCCCCTGGCTCCCTACCAGCGCCCGCAGGTGCGCATGCATGGCCTCCAGGGTTGCCACCGAGTAATAACCCCGAGCGATGCCGGACTGGTTAGTCGCGACTGCCACAGCCCAACCGGCCTTGCTCATGCGAGTGATCGCCTCTACCGAACCAGGAATGGGTACCCATTCCTCCACTGATTTGATATAGGCGTCCGAGTCCTCGTTGATGACCCCATCTCGGTCAAGGATGATCAGCTTCACGAATTAGCCCAGGAACGAGATATCAGCCACACCTAGGAACAGCCCACGCAGCCTTGCCAGCAAGGCATAACGGTTGGCGCGTACCTTGGGGTCCTCGGCGTTGACCATAACCGCCTCGAAGAAGGCATCCACAGGTTCACGCAATGCGGCCAGGCGGGCCAGGGCTTCGTTGTACTGACGGGCTTTAGCCATGGGTTGCACGGCATGGTCAGCCTGCTGAATGGCCGAATACAGCGAGAACTCATGAGCGTTATCGAAGTATTTAGGTTCCACAGTGCTGGCTACCGCGCCTTCGGCCTTGCTTAAGAGGTTCGACACCCGCTTGTTGACCGCGGCAAGCGCTTCGGCCTCCGGCAACCGGCGGAACGCCTGTACTGCCTGAACACGCTGGTCGAAGTCCAGCGCCGAGCCCGGCTTAAGCGCACGCACCGCCAGGTAGCTGGCGACGTCCACGCCTTCGTCCTCGTAACGAGCGCGCAGGCGGTCGAAGATAAACTCCAGCACTTGCTCGCCCAGTACGTTGTTATCTACCTTGGTGCCATAGAGCGAAACAGCAAAGTTCACGGTTTCAGTCAGGTCCAATTCGAGCTTTTTCTCAATCAGGATACGCAGCACGCCCAAGGCCGCGCGACGCAAAGCGTAGGGGTCTTTGCTGCCAGTAGGCAGCATGCCAATACCAAAGATACCGGTCAGGGTATCGAGCTTGTCAGCGATGGCAACGGCCGCGCCGGTCAGGGTTTGCGGAAGCTCCGCCCCTGCCCCGCGAGGCATGTATTGTTCGTTCAACGCTTGCGCGATATCGGTCGGCTCGCCATCGTTGAGCGCGTAGTAGTAGCCGGCAACGCCTTGCATCTCCGGGAACTCGCCAACCATCTCGGTGGCCAGGTCGCACTTGCTCAACAACCCGGCACGGCCGGCACGTTGGCCGTCACCGCCGATACGCGAGGCAATGTAAGCGGCAAGCCTGGATACCCGCTCGGCTTTGTCGTACACACTGCCCAGCTGGGCTTGGAATACCACATTCTGTAGGCGAGCGTTGAAGCTTTCCAGGGTTTGCTTTTTGTCTTGGTTGAAGAAGAACTCTGCGTCGGTCAGGCGCGGGCGCACTACCTTCTCGTTACCCTCAACGATCTGTTGGGGGTCCCGGCTTTCGATATTGGCGACGGTGATGAAACGCGGCAGCAGCTTGCCGTCCGCGTCCAGCAGGCAGAAATACTTCTGGTTGTCCTGCATGGTGATGATCAAGGCTTCCTGGGGAACCTGCAGGAAACGCTCTTCGAAAGAACATACCAGTGGTACGGGCCACTCTACCAAAGAGGCGACTTCGTCCAGCAAGGCCGGGGGCACGATGGCCGTGCCTTCTTGCTGCACGGCAAGTTCGGCTACGCGCTTACGGATGATTTCTCGCCGCTCGTTCAAGTCCGCCAGTACATAGGCTTTGCGAAGGTCTTGCGCGTAGCTGGCCGGCGAGCTGATACGCACGGCCTCCGGGTGATGGAAACGATGGCCGCGGGACTCTCGACCAGCCCGCTGGGCCAGCAACGTGCAGTCCACTACCTGATCGCCGAGCAGCATGACCAACCACTGAGTCGGGCGCACGAACTCGTCTTTGCGAACGCCCCAGCGCATGCGCTTGGGAATTGGCAGATCGTTGAGGGAATCTTCCACGATAGTGGGCAGCAGGCTGGCCGTTGGCTTACCGGTGATGGTCTGGCTAAAGCGCAGCTTTGGCCCGCTTTGGTCTATCTCGCTGATGTCCACGCCGCATTTGCGGGCAAAGCCCAAGGCAGCCTGGGTAGGCTTGCCTTCGGCGTCGAAAGCCGCCTGGCGGGGTGGGCCGTCCAGGTTTACGCTGCGGTCGGCCTGCTGAACATCCAGCCCGCTTACCAGCACCGCAAGGCGGCGTGGGGCGGCGTAATAACGGCTAGCGGTGTAGTTGAGCCCAGCGCCTTGCAGGCCCTTCTGGATGCCTGCGAGGAAAGCTTCGCCTAGGGTCGCCAGGGCTTTGGGTGGCAGTTCTTCAGTGCCCAGTTCGACCAGAAAATCTTGCGCACTCATTGTGCAGCCTCCAGCTTAGCCAACACTTCGTCTCGCAACTGTGGGGTTGCCATGGGGAAGCCCAGGCGTGCCCGTGCCTGCAAGTAGCTCTGCGCCACGGCCCGGGCCAAGGTGCGCACACGCAGGATGTAGCGTTGCCGCTCGGTCACGGAAATGGCGCGCCGGGCGTCCAGCAGGTTGAAGGTATGGGAGGCCTTCAGCACCATTTCATAGGTAGGCAATGGCAGTTGCAATTCGATCAGGCGGTTGGCTTCGCTTTCATAGAAATCGAAGAGTTCGAACAGCTTCTCGACGTTGGCGTGTTCGAAGTTGTAGGTCGACTGTTCCACCTCGTTCTGGTGGAACACGTCGCCGTAGGTCACCTTGCCGAACGGGCCATCCGTCCATACCAGGTCGTAGACCGAATCCACGCCTTGCAGGTACATGGCCAGGCGTTCCAGCCCGTAGGTGATTTCACCAGTGATGGGGTAACATTCGAGGCCGCCCACTTGCTGGAAGTAGGTGAACTGGGTCACTTCCATACCGTTGAGCCACACTTCCCAACCCAGGCCCCAGGCGCCCAGGGTAGGCGATTCCCAGTTGTCTTCCACGAAGCGTACATCGTGGACGGTAGGGTCCAGGCCGATGCGTTCGAGCGAACCCAGGTACAGCTCCTGGAAGTTTTCGGGGTTGGGCTTGAGCACCACTTGGAACTGGTAATAGTGCTGCAGGCGGTTAGGGTTCTCGCCATAACGGCCATCACCAGGGCGGCGGCTGGGCTGCACATAGGCGGCGTTCCAGTTCTCTGGCCCTACGGCGCGCAGGAAGGTGGCGGTGTGAAAGGTGCCAGCGCCTACTTCCATATCGTAAGGCTGAAGCACCACGCAACCTTGCTCGGCCCAGTACTGTTGCAGGGCCAGAATCAAGTCTTGGAAGGTACGCACGGCTGGCGTAGGCTGGTTCACAAATTCACCTGTATCTTGGGCTGCGAATATAAAGAGCGGGAGTATAACCTGAATCGCCTCGCTCACTAAGCCATGGCGAAAAGTGGCTGCGTTCACTGCCCTTCCCACTGCCTCACGCCTGGAGCCCCATGCCACGTTGCCTTTGGTGTACCGCCGACCCACTTTACCAGGCCTACCACGACCTCGAATGGGGTATTCCTCTGCATGATTCGCAGCGGCTGTTTGAGCTATTGGTACTCGAAGGCTTCCAGGCGGGGCTGTCGTGGATCACCATTCTGAAAAAGCGCCAGCGTTACCGCGAAGTGCTGTTTGGCTTTGATCCGCAGCGCCTGGCACGCATGACGGATGTGGAACTTGAAGAGCGAATGCAGGATGCCGGTATCATCCGCAATCGCATGAAACTCAACGCCGCCCGTCAGAATGCACAGGCGTGGCTGCGCTTGGAAAACCCCGTGGCGTTTCTCTGGGCCTTCGTGGGCGGTAGCCCCCTGATCAACCATTTCGCCAGGCATGCGGATATCCCCACTCAAACCCCGCAAGCCCAGGCCATGAGCAAGGCCCTAAAGAAGGCAGGTTTTAGCTTCGTGGGGCCGACCATTTGTTATGCCTACATGCAGGCCAGCGGCATGGTCATGGACCACACTACCGATTGCGACCGCTACGCGGCGCTCAGTACGCCACCTGCCGCCTGAGCTTGCCAGGGCCAGCTGGGTTAGAATGGCCGGCTTCTCACCTAGGGAGTGACCTGTGGAAAAGTTCAAGGGCGTCGTGATGGTAGGCGTGCTCAAAGCGTTCGCGCGCCTGCCATGGGGCGGCGTGCAATGGGTGGGCGCGGCCATCGGCTGGCTGATGTGGAAGGTGCCAAACCGTTCCCGCGAGGTGGTACGGATCAACCTCGCCAAATGCTTCCCGGACATGCCCGCGGCGGAGCGCGAGCGCCTGACCGGGGCGGCACTGAAGGACATTGGCCGCTCTTTCACCGAAAGTGCTTGTGCGTGGATCTGGCCGGCGGAGCGTTCCCTTGCATTGATCCAGGATGTCGAAGGGCTGGAGGTGCTGCAGCAAGCGCTAGCGAGCGGCAAGGGCGTGGTAGGCATTACTAGCCACCTGGGTAATTGGGAAGTACTCAACCACTTTTACTGTAACCAGTGCAAACCGATCATTTTCTACCGGCCGCCCAAGCTCAAGGCGGTGGACGAGCTGCTGCAAAAGCAACGCGTGCAGCTAGGCAACAGAGTGGCGGCTTCCACCAAGGAAGGCATTCTTAGCGTCATCAAGGAAGTGCGCAAAGGTGGCCAAGTGGGCATCCCGGCGGACCCTGAACCGGCGGAATCCGCCGGTGTGTTCGTGCCCTTCCTCGGTACCCAGGCGCTGACCAGCAAATTCGTGCCCAACATGCTGGCCGGTGGCAAGGCCGTGGGCGTGTTCCTGCATGCGGTACGCTTGCCCGATGGTTCTGGCTTCAAGGTAATGCTCAAGGCAGCGCCCGAAGCCATGTACAGCACAAACGTGGAGGAGTCCGCGGCCGCCATGAGCAAGGTGGTTGAAGACTATGTACGGGCGTACCCCAGCCAGTACATGTGGAGCATGAAGCGTTTCAAGAAGCGCCCGCCAGGTGAGGCGAGGTGGTATTGAGGCTCGGCGCTTAGCGGCAGTCTCCCAGCGCTGTGAGCAAAGGCTCGAGCCACGCCTCATAATTGCGCCAGCGCTGCACCGAGCGGGTGTAAAGAGGCTCACGTACCTGAGTTACGCTAGCGGTGCGAACGCTGCGTGTGTTGCGATGGAAGTCCAGGCAGGCGTCATCCCAGGGCAGCCCGCAGAACTCAAGCAGGCGCGCGGTTTGCCCGGGAAGATCGGCGACTAGCTCTTCGTAACGCACTTCCAGCATTCGGCCTGCCGGCATCACGTCATGCCAATGCTTCATCAAGCGAGCATAGTGACGGTAATGCAAGCCCAGCTCGACCAGGTCATAGGTAGCTTCCTGGTGCTCGCTGAACAGCCGAGTAAAGCACGACAGGCAGGTATCTACAGGGTCGCGGCGCACATGCACGATTCGCGCGCGTGGCAACATTGCTGGAATCAAACCGGCGCCCATGTAGTTGGCCGGTAGCTTATCGGTAATGCGTATTGCGTCCGGGCCGTGACGGCGCAGGCGCTCTACGTACTCTCGCCCTCGTGTGCCAAGGTCGCTGGTCGTAGCCTGTGCCAGGTTGAGGGGGTAGGGTTGGGCTGGCTGCCCGGGCAAGGGCATTTGCAGCAACCGCATCAGGTCATGCAGCTCACCGGCACCGCTGACCTGCGGGTGGCTGGCGAGGATCTGTTCAGTAAGGGTGGTGCCGGAACGGGGCATGCCAAGCACGAAGATCGGCAGCTCGCTAGGGTCGCCGTTGCCTTCCAGTGAACGTAACCGCGGCGCGTCGAAGTGCTGGATGATCGCTTCGATACGTGCCTCGTCGGCCTCGCTGCTGTAGTCAAAGGTTGCACGCTTGAGGCGGGCGCCTTGTTCGAAGTGGGCGAAGGCGCGCGCGTAGTCGCCTAGTTCGTCGTAACCCTTGCCTAATCCATAGCATAGGGCGATGCGCCGGCCGGGGCTGGCCTGGATGGCCCCGGCCAATAGCGCCTCCATGCGAATGAGGTTGTCATCACCAGGGCGCGCCTTGCGTGCCTGCGCCAGGTGATACCGGGCACCATGGTGTTCAGGGGCCTGGGCCAGCGCTTGTTCCAACAGGTTGATCGCTTCGGGTTGATGGCCGCGCTCCAGCGCCAAGCTGGCGAGCCCCACCAGGGCTTCGGTGCAGCCCGGCTGCAAGACTAACGCCCTTCGCAGGGCGTGCTCGGCGCGTTCGGCGTCCCCCTCTTCAGCCGCCAGGGTGCCTAATTGGCACCAGCCTTCAACACTGTTTGGGCTATGTGCCAGCCCAGCTTCCAATAGGTGCAGGGCTTGCTCACGCTGGTCCAGCTCGGCCAGACAGCGGGCCAGCCCGACAGTGGCCTTGATGTGCCCCGCGCGCAATTGCAAAGCGTGCTCCAACAGACTACGCGCCTGCGCCGGGCGCGCTTGGCGCAGGCGGGCCAAACCCAGATTGCACAGCGCATCCGCGCTGTTCGGCGCTAGCTTGATGGCCTGTTCCAATACCTGGACCGCCTCATTGAGGCGTTCCGCTTGCATCAACACGGCGCCTAGGTTGGACAGTGCTTCGGCGTAGTCCGGGCGACATAGCAGCGCTTGCCGATAGCCGCCAATGGCGGCCTCCAACTGTCCACGGGCATGGGCGATACTGGCTAGGTTGTTAAGGGAAGGCGCCATCGTTGGCTGCAAGCGCAGGGCAGTGCGATGGCACGCCTCGGCCTGGTCCAGTTCTCCCACATCGAACCAGGCCAGGCCCAGATTGCTGTGCGCCGAGGCCAATGCAGGCGCCAGTGCTACCGCGCGTTCTCCATAGGCCACCGCCTGGCGCGGTTGGCCCTGCTGGCGGAGCATTTCCGCGAGATTGCTGTGCAGCAGCGGTGCATCAGGCGCGTCTTCGATCAGCCGGACCATGGCCTGCAAGGCCTCAGCCGCCTGGCCATGGCGATAGAGGTGCAGGGCTCGTTCATGGCGCACTTCCAGCGACGGTTCTTCCGGGCGTGCCGAGCGTAGAATGCCCAGCGCATAGCGGTACAGCCGTTCCACACTGGCGTCCAGGCTTTCCCGGTGAGTATCAAGGCGTAGCTCGGGCGTGGCCGGGGCTTCGTAGGGCGCGTTGACCCCGGTGAACCCGGCAAGCTCGCCGGCACGGGCGCGCCGGTAAAGGCCCTTGGGGTCCCGCGCCTCACAGGTGGTCAGGTCCGCCGCCACGTGGATCTCATGAAACCTGGGCGTGGCCCGCCGGGCGCGTTCGCGATCAGCACGGTAAGGGGAAATCAGCGAAACGATACACAGCAGGCCAGCGTCGGCGAACAGCGCCGCCACCTCGGCGGTTCGCCGGGCGTTTTCAGCGCGGTCTTTCGGGTTGAAGCCCAGGTCCGCGTTCAAACCCGTACGCAGTCGGTCACCATCGAGTAGGTAGCAGGGATAGCCGGCCGCCTTCAGACGGGCCGCAACCGCCTCGGCGAGGGTGGTTTTACCGGCACCGGAAAGCCCGGTCAGCCACAGTACGGCCCCCTGAGCAGGGGCGGAAATGGGTGAAGACGTGGTCACGAGGGCAATCGCTCCGGTCGCGAGGCGGTGCGGGCATGGCCGTTCGGCTTGGATGGAGTGAAGCAGTTGGAGAAAGTGGTCGACTGCCTCTTCTGACCAGGGCTGCGGTTATCCATAAGCTACCCTGCGTGCTGGGGTGATGAAGCAGTGGTATAAGGCTTCCCACATAACTTGTCAAAGCTATGTATCGGTTTGCTTACAGTACCTGAGAGACCCCGTCAGCAAGCCTTCCCAACGCGTCGAGCGCTGGGTTCTCCTAGAAGAAACTCAGCCCTACATGGAATAACTTTTCCACATCGCGGATGTACTTTTTATCCACAACGAACAGGATGACCCGGTCACCGCTCTCTATAACGGTGGTGGCGCGGGCAATGATCACATTCTGGCCGCGGATGATGGCGCCGATGGAGGTGCCTGGGGGCATGGTGATTGCCTCCAGTGATCGACCCACCACCTTGCTAGAGCGGGCATCGCCGTGGGCGATCGCCTCGATGGCTTCCGCCGCGCCGCGCCGTAGTGAATGTACGCTGACGATATCACCCCGCCGCACATAGGCGAGCAGGCTGCCAATGGTGGCCAACTGAGGATTGATGGCAATGTCGATCTCGCCGCCCTGCACCAGGTCCACGTAGGCCGCATTGTTGATCAGCGTCATCACTCGGCGCGCGCCAAGACGCTTGGCCAGCAGCGAGGACATGATATTGGCTTCGTCATCGTTGGTCAGGGCCAGGAAAATATCCGCATCGGCAATGTTTTCTTCCACCATCAGGTCCCGGTCCGAGGCACTGCCCTGGAGCACGACCGTACTGTTAAGGGTGTCGGACAAGTACCGGCAGCGTGCCGGGTTCATCTCGATGATCTTCACTTGGTAGTGGCTTTCGATGGCCTCGGCCAAGCGTTCACCAATATGCCCACCACCAGCGATCACTACCCGCTTGTTATTGACATCCAGCCGTCGCAATTCGCTCATCACTGCCCGAATATCGGCCTTTGCGGCGATGAAGAACACTTCGTCGTCGGCCTCGATCACCGTGTCACCACGGGGCAGGATGGCCCGATCACGGCGGAAAATCGCCGCCACGCGGGTTTCTACATTTGGCATGTGATGGCGGATTTGGCGCAGTTGCTGACCCACCAATGGGCCACCGTAATAAGCCCTTACCGCTACCAGCTGTGCCTTTCCCCCGGCGAAGTCGATCACCTGCAGGGCGCCAGGGTGCTCGATCAGCCGCTTGATGTAGTGGGTAACTACCTGCTCGGGGCTGATCAGTACGTCCACCGGGATGGCTCCGTTGGAGAACAGCTCACCATTGTTCAGGTAGGCGGCCTCTCGCACCCGGGCAATGCGCCGGGGCGTGTGAAACAGGGTAAAGGCTACCTGGCAAGCCACCATGTTGGTTTCGTCACTGTTGGTGACTGCCACCAGCATGTCGGCATCGTCCGCGCCCGCTTGGCGCAGTACCGAGGGGAAGGAGGCTTTACCCTGAACGGTACGGATGTCTAGGCGGTCGCCCAGTATGCGCAACCGCTCGCCGTCGGTATCCACGATGGTGATGTCATTGGCTTCGCCAGCCAGGTGTTCAGCCAGGGTTCCACCCACTTGGCCAGCGCCCAGGATGATGATTTTCATGGATCAGGTTCGCTCAGCCGCGGCAATTTTCATCAGTTTGGCGTAGTAGAAACCATCGTGCCCGCCGTTTTGGGGAAACAACTGGCGACCATGGGCCTGGCGTTCGCCGGCCTCCAAGGGCAAGTCGAGCTCTCGGGCGCCGGGAGTACGCGCCAGGAAGGCCGCAATGTTGTCGCTGTTTTCCCTAGGCAATACCGAGCACGTGGCATAAAGCAAAATGCCGCCAACCTCCAGCGCACGCCACATGGCGTCCAAAAGCTCCCCTTGCAAGGCCGTTAGCGCGGGAATGTCATCAGCCTGTCGAGTCAGCTTGATGTCCGGATGACGGCGGATAACGCCCGTTGCCGAGCATGGGGCGTCGAGCAAGATGCGCTGGAACGGCGTGCCGTCCCACCAGGCGGCGGTGTTTCGACCATCGGCCGCGCGCAGTTCTGCGCTCAGCCCTAGCCGGGCCAGGTTTTCCTCTACGCGCCCCAAGCGTTTGGCCTCCAGGTCGATACCCAGTACATAGCCCAACCCGGGCGTATGTTCGAGCATATGGCAGGTTTTGCCCCCAGGGGCACAACAAGCGTCTAGTACACGCTGGCCAGGCTTAAGCTCCAACAATTCCGCCGCCAGTTGCGCGGCTTCATCCTGCACACTTACCCAGCCCTGTGCGAAGCCGGGCAAGCCGGTTACGTCCGCGGCATTGGCCAAGGTAATGCCGTCAGGGCTGAAGAGGCACGGCGTTGCGACTACGCCGGCTTCTGTAAGCAATGCAAGATAGGCATCACGCGTATGGTGGCGTTGGTTGACCCGCAAGGTCATGGGTGGGTGTTCATTGTTGGCGGCGCAGAGGGCTTCCCATTGGCTCGGCCATGCGGCCTTGAGCGCCTTTTGCAGCCAGCGCGGATGCGCCGTGCGTACTACGGGGTCCCGTTCCAGGCTCACCAGGAGGCTCTCACCCTCACGCTGGGCTCGCCGCAATACCGCGTTGAGCAAACCCTTGGCCCAAGGTTTTTTGAGCGCATCGGCACACCCAACGGTTTCGGCAATGGCGGCATGGGCGGGTATGCGCGTGTAGAACAGCTGGTAAAGGCCGATCAACAACAAGGCGTACACGTCAGCATCCGCGGCCTTGAAGGGTTTTTGCAACAGTTGTTCGGCCAGCAAGGCCAACCGTGGCTCCCAGCGCGCGGTACCGAACGCCAGGTCTTGGGTGAGGCCTCGATCACGCGCCTCTACCCGGTCCAGTTGCTGGGGTAGCGCGCCATTGAGTGACGCCTTGCCATTAAGCACGGAGGCCAAGGCCCGTGCGGCCGCCAACCTCGGGCTCATTGACCCAATACCAAGCCGGGGCTGAAGACTTCACGTCGACTGTTATAAAGGTCAGCGAACGCTAGCGGCTTGCCCCCTGGCAGTTGCAGGCGGGTGAGGCACAGGGCGCCCTGGCCACAGGCCACGATCAGCCCCTCCTTGCTGGCCGAACGGATTTCACCTGGCGCGCCTGTGCCTTGCGTAACGTGCGCGGCCAGTACCTTCACGGTGTCCTGGTTCAACGTGCTGTGGCACACCGGCCACGGGTAAAGGGCGCGTATTTGGCGTTCTAGCTCAACGGCGGGCCGAGACCAATCGAGTCGGGCTTCTTCTTTATTCAGCTTGTGCGCATAGGTGGCCAAAGCGTCGTTTTGAGCCTGGCCTTCAAGAGTGCCAGCGGCCAAGCCCTCGATGGCTTCAAGCACTGCGGGCGGGCCTAGCCGGGCCAGGCGGTCATGCAGGCTGCCGCCGGTGTCATCCGCGCTGATTGGGGTACTGACCTTAAGCAGCATCGGCCCGGTGTCCAGGCCTGCCTCCATGCGCATCACCGTAACGCCACTTTCCTGGTCGCCCGCCTCCACGGCCCGCTGGATAGGGGCAGCGCCGCGCCAACGGGGTAGCAAGGAGGCATGGCTGTTGATGCAGCCCAGCCGAGGAATATCCAACACCGCTTGAGGGAGGATCAACCCATAGGCCACCACGACCATCAAATCAGGTGCCAGGGCTGCCAGTTCAGCCTGGGCATCAGCGTTGCGCAGGGTGCCAGGTTGATAAACCGGAATGTCATGGCGCTGCGCGAGTTGTTTCACCGGGCTAGGCATCAGCTTTTGACCACGGCCGGCTGGTCGATCGGGCTGGGTATAGACGGCCACTACCTGATGAGCACTGCCTAACAGCGCCTGCAAGTGCTCGGCGGCGAATTCGGGGGTACCTGCGAAGATAAGGCGCATGGGTTCTCGCTTAAATGAAAAGGGCTTGCCGAAGCAAGCCCTTGGGCGCTAGTGACTTGGGCCTGTCAACGAGAACAGCCCTAGCCGCGTGCCTAGTTCTTTTCGACAGCCTGGCGGTGCTGTTTTTCGAGTTTTTTCTTGATTCGATCACGCTTGAGCGTGGACAGGTAATCCACGAACAATTTGCCATTGAGGTGATCGCATTCGTGCTGAATGCACACGGCCAACAAGCCTTCGGCGATGATTTCGTACGGGCTGCCGTCCCGATCCAGCGCCTTGACCTTGACCTTTTGCGGGCGATCTACGTTTTCGTAGAACCCCGGCACGGACAGACAGCCTTCCTGGTATTGGTCCATTTCGTCCGTGAGGGATTCGAACTCAGGGTTGATAAACACCCGTGGCTCGCTACGATCTTCGCTCAGGTCCATTACCACCACACGCTTGTGGACGTTTACCTGAGTCGCGGCCAGGCCGATGCCCGGTGCTTCGTACATGGTTTCAAACATGTCGTCGATCAGCGTGCGCAGCTCGTCGTCCACAACCGTGACCGGCTTGGCATGGGTACGCAGGCGCGGGTCCGGAAATTCGAGGATGTTTAAAATAGCCATATGCTTTAGTGCTGCACTGTAAGGTAAAGTCAGTGGGAAGGGCGCGGAGCGCTTGTTGAGCAGCCATGCTCATGGAAAGCCCTAGGGTGGCATGTGCGTTCACCATGCCAACGGGGTTTGACGATGCGTACATGATAAAGGGATTCACGGCATGAGGAAATCATTACTCGCCCTGCTGCTATTGGCCGGCGCCAGCCTGGCCTATGGCGATGACTTGCTTCGCGATGGCCATCCGCAGCGGTATACCGTGGTAAAGGGCGACACGCTCTGGGACATTGCGGGGAAATTCCTTAACCAGCCGTGGCAATGGCCGCACATCTGGCACGCCAACCCTCAGGTGGCCAACCCTGACCTGATCTACCCAGGCGATTCGCTGGTGCTGGGCATGGTCAACGGTCAGCCGCAGCTATTCCTGGAGCGCGGCCAGTCCCGGGGCACCATCAAGTTGTCCCCCCATGTACGTGCCACGCCAGTGGCAGAGGCCATTCCCAGCATTCCTTTGGGCGCCATCAATGCCTTTCTGATCAACAACCGGATTGTCGACGAGTCGTCGGCTTTCGACGCCGCGCCTTATATCGTGGCAGGCAATCAGGAGCGCGTGCTCAGCGGCATGGGGGATCGTATCTACGCCCGTGGCCAGTTCGAACCTGGCCACGCGGTGTATGGGATTTTCCGCCAAGGCAAGGTCTATACCGACCCCAATACCCAGGAAGTACTAGGCATCAATGCCGATAACATCGGCAGCGGCGAGGTGGTTGCCACTGAAGGCGATATCGCGACCCTGAACCTGCAGCGCTCCAATGCCGAAGTTCGTGTGGGGGACCGTTTGTTCACCAGCGAAGAACACCCCGTCAATTCCACGTTCTTTCCAAGCCCACCACAGGTCCCGATCGAAGGCCGAATCATCGACGTCCCCCGAGGTGTAACGCAGATTGGCAAGTACGACGTGGTCACCATGGACAAGGGTCAGCGCGACGGTTTGCAGGAAGGCAACGTACTGGCCATTTATAAAACAGGCGAAACTGTCCGCGACCGGATTACCGAAGAACAAGTGAAGGTCCCAGACGAGCGTGCTGGCTTGGTGATGGTGTTCCGTAGTTACCAGAAACTGAGCTATGGTCTGGTATTGACCGCCACGCGCTCACTGGCGGTACAGGACAAAGTGCGTAACCCGTAATACCGCAAGGAAAGTTACCAACATAGTTATCCACAGGGCTTGCACAGCTCTGGGGAGGCCCGATCAAGGATGATCATATGCACCTTTTTTCTTCATGTACCGTTTCGCCCGCTCGTTCGCCCGCTGAACTCGAAGCCCGCTTGCGCCTGCATCGTTTGCCCGATACCGGCCCAATACATTTTCGTTTACTTATGGAAGCCTTTGGCTCAGCCAGTGCTGCCCTTAGTGCTCCAACATCGGCCTGGCAGTCATTGGGTCTCACATCCACTTCAGCGCAAGCCCGGCGTAGCGCTCGAGTACGTGATGCCGCCAGTGCGGCCTTACGCTGGCTGGAAGCCCCGGGCCAGCACCTGCTGGCTTTCGACGATCCCGGCTACCCTGCCTTGCTCAAGGAAATCCCCAACGCGCCGCCCTTGTTATTCATCAAGGGTAGTCCTCAGATATTGGAGCGGCCGCAGCTGGCGATGGTCGGTAGCCGCCGTGCGTCTGCCCCTGGGTTAGATACCGCCAAGGCCTTTTCACGCAGCCTGGCCAGTGCTGGTTTCGTGATTACTTCAGGCCTTGCCTTGGGCATTGACGGGGCCGCGCACCGGGCCGCGTTGGAGGTCCAAGGCGCTACCGTGGCGGTGCTAGGCAGTGGCTTGGAAAATATTTATCCACAACGCCATGTTGGCCTGGCGCGCAAGATTGTAGAGCACGGGGGCGCGTTGGTATCGGAATTCCCGCTGGACATGCCGCCCACCCGCGAGACCTTTCCTCAGCGCAATCGCATCATCAGTGGCTTGTCGCTGGGTGTGCTGGTGGTCGAGGCCAATATTGCCAGTGGGTCGCTTATCACCGCCCGCCTGGCCGCCGAGCAGGGCCGCGAAGTGTTTGCTATCCCGGGATCAATCCACCACCCGGGCATGAAGGGCTGTCATCAGTTGATTCGTGACGGAGCTCAGTTGGTCGAGACCGTGCAGCATATTCTTGAAGGCTTGCGAGGTTGGCAGGGGGCGGCTCCGTTAGCGGAACCCGAGGTGGGGGCACATGACGGCCACCCGTTACTGCGCAGCCTGCTAGCCGCCCCCCAAAGCGCGGAGCAGTTGGCGCAAAGCCTGGGCACGCCACTGCCAAAGGTATTGGCGGCACTTACTGAGCTGGAGCTTCAAGGCCTCGCGGTTTGTGAGACAGGGCGTTGGTTTGGGCGCCCTGGCTAGTTACACTTCGCCTGAGCCCAGGCGCGCAGGAGTGTAATGATGAAGAGCAGTTGGCGAGTGCAGCAAGCTGCCCGGGAAATCCGTGCTGGCGCGGTGATCGCATACCCTACCGAAGCGGTATGGGGGCTGGGGTGCGATCCCTGGAATGAAGAAGCCGTGTATCGACTGCTGGCGATCAAGGGCCGCTCCGTGGATAAGGGCATGATTCTGATTGCCGACACTATTCGGCAGTTCGACTTTCTCCTTAAGGACTTCCCTGAAGCCTGGCTAAACCAGATGGCCAGCACCTGGCCGGGCCCCAATACCTGGCTGGTGCCCCATCAGAACCTGTTGCCGGAGTGGATTACCGGCCAGCACGACAGCGTGGCCTTGCGGGTAAGCGACCATCCGTTGGTGCGCGAGCTGTGCGCCCTGGCCGGCCCGGTGGTGTCAACGTCCGCCAACCCCCAGAGCCGCCCGCCCGCGCGTAGTCGATTGCGTGTAGAACAATATTTCCGAGGGCAGGTGGACGTGGTACTGGGCGGAGCGCTGGGCGGCCGCAAGAGCCCGAGCGTGATTCGCGACTTGCGCAGCGGTGAGGTAGTGCGGCCTTGAGAAGATACGCCGCGACGCGTATTCAAGGCTTATATTCGGTCATACCGCCTGTAGCAGCCGAGCTTGCTCGCGACCAGTTCCAATACGGTAGTGTGGCCGGTCGCTGGCAAGCCAGGCTGCTACGGTGTGGCCTATATGTTCCCGTAGCAGCCCAGCTTGCTCGCGACCAGATTCAATACGATGCTGAGACGGTCGGGGCAACGCGTTTGGCGCCAAGGCCTGCTGCTACGAGATGTATGGCTCCACTTGCGAGGTGAGAGCCAAGACGCTATCTACGAGCAGCCTTAGGGCAGCAGAATGGTAGACCCTGTGGTCTTGCGCCCTGCCAGGTCCTTGTGGGCCTGGGCCGCCTCCTCAAGCGTGTATCGCTGGTTGATGTCCACCTTCACCTTGCCGCTGGCCAGCATGTCGAACAGTTCATCGGCCATGCCTTGCAAGGCGCCAGGTACGGCATAGGTACCCAAGGTTGGGCGGGTGACGTACAACGAGCCCTTGCTGGCCAGCACCCCCAGGTTCACCCCGGAAACCGCGCCGGAGGCATTGCCGAAGCTCACCAAGAGGCCACGGGGTGCCACGCACTCCAAAGAGGTTTCCCAGGTGTCCTTGCCTACACCGTCGTACACCACCGGGCATTTTTTCCCGTCGGTCAGTTCCAGTACGCGCTTGGCAACGTCTTCTCGGCTGTAGTCGATCACTTCCCAGGCACCCGCGGCCTTGGCTTTTTCAGCTTTTTCGGCAGACCCCACCGTACCGATCACCTTGGCCCCTAGCGCGGCGGCCCATTGGCACGCCAACAAACCTACGCCCCCCGCGGCGGCATGAAACAGGATGGTTTCCCCGTTTTGCAGCCGATAGGTTTGGCGCAGCAGGTATTGCACCGTCAAGCCTTTAAGCATCACGGCCGCGGCCTGCTCGAAGCCGATGGCCTCGGGCAGTTTCACCACGGCAGCGGCGGGCAGTACGTGGACGTCGCTGTAGGCACCCAAAGGCCCGCCTGCATAGGCCACGCGATCGCCTACCTGTAAAGCCGTGACCTCGGCCCCGACCGCCTCCACTACCCCAGCGGCTTCTGTGCCTAGCCCAGAGGGGAGCGCCGGGGCGGGATACAAACCGCTGCGAAAGTAGGTATCGATGTAATTCAGGCCAATGGCATGGTTGCGTACGCGTACATCCTTAGGGCCGGGCTCTGGGGGCGTGAACGTCACAAGTTCGAGCACTTCCGGGCCACCGTTGCTGGAAAACTGAATGCGCCTTGCCATTGGTTTGTATCCTCGTGTGAGTGATGAATACCTATCGGACGCCTTCCATAGACCGGCGTCAACTCCCGCCGACAATGCCGATGGTATGCTACGCGGCGATTTTCAATGGCCGTCGTTACGGCGGCTTGGCGTATTCGTGCACGAGGTAACCGATGAACACTCGCACCGAGGCCGTGAAGGCCTACCTGCTCGACCTGCAAGATCGCATTTGTGCCGCGCTGGAAGCAGAAGACGGGGGCGCACGGTTCGTCGAAGACGCCTGGGCGCGACCGGCCGGTGGTGGTGGCCGTACTCGAGTCATCGACAACGGCACGGTGATTGAAAAAGGCGGGGTCAATTTCTCTCATGTGCATGGCGCTGGGCTGCCCCCTTCAGCCAGTGCTCACCGTCCAGAACTGGCCGGGCGCTCTTTCGAGGCCCTGGGCGTGTCGTTGGTGATGCACCCACACAATCCCCATGTGCCTACTTCCCATGCCAATGTCAGGTTCTTCATTGCCGAACAGGAAGGCGAGGAGCCGGTGTGGTGGTTCGGTGGTGGCTTCGACCTGACCCCTTACTATGCGTACGAAGAAGACTGCGTGCATTGGCACCGCGTGGCGGAACAGGCCTGCGCGCCTTTTGGCAAGGACGTTTATCCAGCGTACAAAGCCTGGTGTGATCGCTATTTCCATCTCAAGCACCGCAATGAGCCGCGGGGCATTGGCGGGCTGTTCTTCGACGACCTCAACAGTTGGGATTTCGATACCAGTTTCGCGTTTATGCGGGCCGTGGGTGATGCCTATATCGAGGCCTGGTTACCCATTGTAAAGCGGCGCCGAGAAACCCCCTGGACCGAAGCGCAAAAGGAATTCCAAGCGTATCGCCGTGGCCGGTACGTCGAGTTCAACCTGGTCTATGACCGTGGCACCTTATTCGGGCTTCAGTCCGGTGGCCGTACCGAGTCGATCCTGATGTCCTTGCCGCCTACCGTACGTTGGGGCTATGACTGGAAACCTGCGCCAGGCAGCGAGGAAGCCCGCCTGACCGACTACTACCTGCAGGACCGTGACTGGCTGGGGCTGGGCCAACCCGCGGGTATCCAACCTTGAAGGGCGCCGATATGGACCAGTACGTTGTATTCGGTAACCCCATTAACCATAGTAAATCCCCTTATATTCACCGAATGTTCGCCGAGCAAACCGGCCAGGCCATGGCGTACAGCACCCTGCTTGCCCCTTTGGACGGCTTTGCCGCCACGGCCCAAGCGTTCTTCGAGCAGGGCCGTGGGGCTAACGTCACGGTGCCGTTCAAGGAAGAGGCTTGGCGTTTGTGCGATGAGTTGACCCCACGGGCACGCCGCGCGGGCGCGGTGAATATGCTTAGCCGTCTCGAAGGGGGCGGCCTGCGGGGCGACAATACAGACGGTGAAGGCTTGGTAAGGGACTTGCTACACAACTGCGGGGTTAACCTGGCCGGTGCCCGCATTCTTCTGTTGGGCGCGGGCGGCGCGGCTCGCGGTGTGATCGAGCCTCTGTTGGAACAGCGGCCACAGGCCCTGGTCATCGCCAACCGTACCGTGGAAAAAGCGCAGGCCCTTGCGGCGATCTTTTCCCCCTTGGGGCCGGTTACCGCCCTGCCATTGGAGGCTTTGAGCGCGCCCATGGATGTGATCATCAATGCGACCGCCGCTAGCCTGGCAGGCGAGGCGCTGGCGCTGCCAGCCGGTTTGATCACCCCTGGCCACACGGTGTGCTACGACATGATGTATGGCAGTGCTCCCACGCCATTCGGGGCCTGGGCGGTCGAGCAAGGCGCTGCCAAGGCGCTCGACGGCCTTGGCATGCTGGTCGAGCAAGCCGCCGCGGCCTTCCGTTACTGGCGAGAAGTCGAGGTGGACACTTCGCCAGTGCTGAGCGCGTTGCGTCAGGGGTTATAGGGTATAGCCGGCGACTATAATTTGCCGGTAACCGCCGGTAATGCATCCTGGCCATCAAGGGTTTTCACGCCCGCCAGCCACTTTTGCAGCACGTCGGGGTGGGCCTTGAGCCAGGCCTTGGCGGCATCGGCGTTACTGATCTTCTTGTCCGCCACGCTGGCCATGATTGCGTTTTCCATGTCCTGGGTGAAGGTCATTTGGGTGAACAGCTTGGCCACTTCCGGGCACGCCTGGGCATAGCCGTTACGCGTCAGGGTGTACACGCTGCCGCTGGCGCCAAAGTAAGCCTCTCCACCGGTGAGGTAATGCATCTTGAGTTTCACGTTCATGGGGTGAGGGGTCCAACCCAGGAATGCGATAAAGCGCTTGGATTTTACCGCGCGGTTCACTTCGGCAAGCATGGCTTGCTCGCTGGACTCCACCAGCTTCCATTGGCCCAGGTCGAAGTCGTTCTTCTTGATGATGTCTTGGATCGACTGGTTCGCTGGCGCGCCGGAACCGATACCGTAGATCTTCTTGTCGAACTTGCCGGCAAAGGCATTAAGGTCTTTGAAGTCATGCACGCCAGCCTCGTACACATAATCAGGCACCGCGAGGGTGAACTCAGTGCCCTGCAGGTTTTCGGTCAGGCGGGTTACCTTGTTAGTGGCTACGAATTGATCGTGAAAGCCTTGCTGCGCAGGCATCCAGTTACCCAGGAACACGTCTATCTGGCCATCGCGCAGGCCGCCGTAGGCAATGGGTACGGCCAAGGCATCGACCTTGGTTTTATAGCCCATGGCATCAAGCACGATCCCCGCCATGGCATTGGTAGCGGCGATGTCACTCCAGCCGGGGTCCGCCATTTTCACTGGGCTGCAACTGTCCGCGCCTTGAGCCGCCAGGCTGGTAATACCGAGGCCAACGATCAGCAATGCTGTGGATAGCGTTTTCATGGTCTTCCCCTTGATTCTGGTTTAGTTGGCAGGTTGTGGAAAACGCGCCTTACGTTCCAGATCGTCCAGGTCGATATGGTTGCGCATGTATTGCTGACTAGCGTCCACCAGCGGCTGGTGGTCCCAGCTCTTCAGCTTGCCCAACGCTAGCGCCTGGCCTACAACGCGTCGGCGGCGCTGGCTGGCCAGTACCTGGCGGTGGATGGTCGGTATATCCCACTTGGCTCGCGCATCGGCCATGAACTGAGCGAACACCTGGGCATGGCCCGGTGAGTCAGCCAGGTTTTCACGTTCCTCAGGGTCGTTGCGCACATCGAAGAACAAGCACGGGTCGGCTTCGCTGTAGATTAGCTTGTAATCGCCACGGCGGATCATCATCACCGGGCTGATGGTGCCTTCGGCCATATACTCGCCAAATACCTCATCGTGACCGCCCAGGCCTTGCAGGTGGGGCATCAGGGACCGACCGTCCAAGTGCAACCCTGCTTGCGGAGCGCCACCGGCGAGCGCTACCAGGGTGGGCAAAAGGTCCGCGGTAGAAACCGAGGCCGCTACGCGAGAGGGTGTGAACTGGCCAGGGGCCCACACCAGCAAGGGTACCCGCGCGGCCATTTCGAACCAGTGCATTTTGTACCAAAGCCCGCGTTCGCCGAGCATGTCCCCATGGTCACCGCTGAACACGACTACCGTATCGTCCAGCAAGCCTGTTTGCTCAAGTACTTCAAGCAACTTGCCCACCTGATCGTCGATGTAACTGCAAGCCCCGAAATAAGCACGGCGTGCGTCAAGGATTTTTTCCTCCGGCAGTGGTTTGTCCCACAAGTCATACACCTTCATCAGGCGAGTGGATTGAGCATCTTGATCAGCATGAGGCGGTACGTATTGGGGTAGTGGAATATCGCTGTCTTCGTAGCGGTTCCAGTAAGCCTCGGGGATGGTGTAAGGGTCGTGCGGATGAGTCATGGACACCGTCAGGCAAAACGGCTGGCCATCGCCTTTGCGTACATGGTCGTACAGGTACTGCCGCGCTTTGAACACCACTTCGTCATCGAAGTCCAGTTGATTGGTTCGCACACAGGGCCCGGCTTGAAGTACCGAGGCCATGTTGTGGTACCAGCTAGGGCGGGTGTCAGGTTCATCCCAGTTCACTGACCAGCCATAGTCGGCGGGATAGATATCACTGGTCAGGCGTTCTTCGAAGCCATGCAGTTGGTCTGGCCCGCAGAAGTGCATTTTCCCCGACAGCGCCGTGTGATAACCCAACCTGCGCAAATAGTGGGCATAGGTTGGAATATCCCCAGGGAAGTCTGCCGCGTTGTCATAAGCGCCAATCTTGCTAGGTAACTGCCCACTCATCAGGGTAAAACGCGAGGGCGCGCACAGTGGACTGTTGCAATAGGCAGACTCGAACACCACCCCACCCTCGGCCAGGCGAGACAGGTGCGGCATCTTTACTGGCGAAGGCTGATAGAACGGCATTAAGGGCGCGGCCATCTGGTCAGCCATGATGAACAGAATATTCTTGCGTTGTACGGTGGTCGGGCGTTCCATAGGCCTGCCTTATGCCAGGTTGCTTTGCCTCAGCATGCAAGCGCTGGCTGTTTGGGTAAATCCCGCTCCAGCTAATGACTAGGATAAGCACAGGTTATGTTTGCAGCGCTTGGTGAGCTTTCCCTGGACACGCTTCGTACGTTCGAAGCGGCAGCCCGTCATTGCAGCTTTACCGCAGCGGCGATGGAGCTGGGTACCACTCAGCCAGCCATTAGCCAGCAAATCAAACGGCTGGAAGGGCAATTGAAGCTGCGCCTGTTCGACCGGGTGTACCGGGGCATTGCGCTGACCGAAACCGGGCACCGCCTGTACCAACAGGTTGCTGAAGGCTTGCACTGCATCGAAGGCGGGCTATTGGAAGCGGCCAGTCATGGGCACCATGAGGTACTGCAAGTGGCTACGGACTTCGCTTTTGCGGCGTACTGGCTGATGCCCCGCCTGCATCGCTTCCACCAGGCCCATCCCCAGGTTGATGTGAGTATCGTGACTAGCGAGCGTACTCAAGCCATGCTGCGCAGCGATACCGATATCGCTATTTTGTTCGGCGATGGGCGTGTTCCGGGCCATGGCAAAAGCCAATGGCTGTTCAACGAAGAGGTATTTCCAGTGTGCAGCCCTGGCTTGCTTAAAGGGCATGCACTACCGCTGCCCCCGGCCACCCTGCGTAACCTGCCTTTGCTGCATTTGCGAAGCAGCGCGGGCAACCGCTGGTTCGATTGGGCCGGGTTGTTTCAAGCCTTGAACATCCCTTCGGCGCCTGCGCCTGGCCAACTGCGCTTCGACAATTACACCTTGCTGATCCAGGCCGCTATCGGCGGCCAAGGGGTCGCCATCGGCTGGCGGCACTTGGTAGATGACCTGATAGAGCAAGGCTTGCTGTGCCGCCCGGTAGCGGCCAGCGTACGTTCAGCCTTGGGTTACCACTTGGTATTGCCGCCCCGTAAACGCCGAGGCCGCATGATAGACCGCTTCGTAGAGTGGTTGATGGCGGAGCAGGCGGTATGAGTCAAAGCAAAAGTGCGCCCTTCGCCATCGAGGCACGGGCCTTTCGCCTGGCCCGGTGGTTCAGCCATAACTTCTGGGTGCTACGGGGGCCTGAAGGGCAATGGCTGGGTGAGCTGCATGGCCTGGCCACGGACCGCCGCACTGGGCGCCCGGTGCCTATTGGTTACGTGCGTCGGCACAGGCTACGAGCTTGGCACTTTTCCCCTGCCCTGGCAGTGACCCTATGCAAGCCAGGGCAGCCTGCCGTGAGGGTATTTGAAGGAAAGGAAGCGGTTGTGCGTGAGCGCTGGGCGCAGGCGCTGGACTGCATTGGGCCGATCAACCGGCTGGACCTGCCCTACCCCGCCGGAGGCATTGGGCTATGGCGCATGCCCTGCAACAGTAATTCGGTCTTCCGTTGCTTTGCCCAGGCCATGGGCTTGCTGGTGCCTCGCTTTCCTGGCCTATGGCAACCAGGCCTAGACTGCCCGATTGCCCTGGCCCCAAAGCGCTAAAATCGACAGGGACACTGTACCCACAACATTTTTTATCTAGGCGCTACGTGCGCCGCGTACACCTTCGGCCAATTCGCCACACAGGGCCAATACGTCGTTTACCGCCTGCCGCGCATCGGCCGCCTTGGCGATTTTGTCTACCAGGGCCGAACCCACCACTACACCATCAGCCAGGCGCGCGATGGCCGCGGCCTGTTCGGGCGTGCGTATGCCAAAGCCTACGCTGACAGGCAATGTAGTGTGCTTGCGCAAGCGCGCCACTGCAGCCGTAACCTGTTCACTGGTGCCGGACCCTGCACCGGTAACACCGGCCACGGACACGTAGTAAACAAAGCCAGAGCTACGCTCCAACACCCTTGGCAGACGGCTGTCATCGGTGGTGGGGGTGGTCAGGCGGATAAAGTCGATCCCGGCGGCCTGAGCTGGCGTAGCCAATTCGGCGTCGTGTTCGGGCGGCAAATCCACCACGATCAGGCCGTCGACCCCAGCTTCACGCGCCTGCGCTACAAAGGCCTCCACGCCAAAGCGGTGAATAGGGTTGTAGTACCCCATCAACACGATAGGCGTAGTGTTGTCGCCCTGCCGGAACGCCCGGACCATTTCCAGGGTTTTCATCAGGGTTTGGCCTGCTTTCAAGGCGCGCAGGGTCGCTAGCTGAATCGCCACGCCATCAGCCATGGGGTCAGTGAAGGGCATGCCCAACTCGATTACATCCGCGCCGGCAGCCGGCAGGCCCTTGAGGATTTCCAGCGAAGCGTCATAGCCAGGGTCGCCAGCGGTGACGAAGGTCACCAGGGCAGCACGGCCTTCGGCCTTGAGGTCATCAAAACGTTGTTCAAGGCGGCTCATGCTTGCTTCTCCTGCTGGGCGGCCATATGGCTCATCACGGTGTGCATGTCCTTGTCGCCACGGCCAGACAAACAGATGACCATCAAGTGATCCTTGGGCAAGGTAGGGGCCAGGCGGATGGCTTCGGCAACGGCATGGGCCGTTTCCAGAGCAGGAATGATGCCTTCGGTACGGCACGTAACATGGAAGGCCGCCAAGGCTTCTTCGTCGGTGATGCTGACGTATTCGACACGCTTGATCTCATGCAGCCAGGCATGTTCCGGGCCGATGCCAGGGTAATCCAGCCCGGCGGAAATCGAATGCGCGTCGTTGATCTGGCCGTCTTGGTCTTGCAGCAGGTAGGTGCGGTTGCCGTGCAGCACGCCCGGCACACCGCCATTGAGGCTTGCCGCGTGCTGCTTGGTGGTCACGCCATGGCCGCCAGCTTCCACGCCGATGATCCTTACACTGCTGTCGTCCAGGAAGGGGTGGAACAGGCCCATGGCGTTGGAACCGCCGCCCACGCAGGCCACCAGGCTATCAGGCAGGCGACCTTCCTTCTCAAGCAGTTGCTCACGGGTTTCCTTGCCAATGATGGACTGGAAATCCCGCACCATGGCCGGGTAGGGGTGAGGGCCGGCAACGGTCCCGATCAGGTAGAAGGTGTCTTCCACGTTAGTAACCCAGTCGCGCAGTGCTTCGTTCATGGCGTCTTTAAGGGTACCGGTGCCTGAAGTAACCGGCACGATCTCGGCGCCCAGTAGCCGCATGCGGAATACATTGGCCTGCTGGCGCTCAATGTCGGTAGCGCCCATGTAAATCACGCACGGCAGCCCGAAGCGGGCCGCCACGGTAGCGGTTGCCACGCCATGCATGCCCGCGCCGGTTTCAGCGATCAGCCGCTTTTTACCCATGCGCTTGGCCAACAGCACCTGGCCAATGCAGTTGTTTACCTTGTGAGCACCGGTATGGTTAAGCTCTTCGCGCTTGAAATAAATCTTCGCGCCACCGCAGTACTCAGTAAGCCGTTCGGCGAAGTACAAAGGGTTGGGGCGGCCAATGTAATCACGCTGGAAGTACGCCAGTTCTTCCAGGAAAGCTGGGTCCTGCTTGGCCGCCTCGTACTCGCGGGCCAAGTCCAGGATCAGCGGCATCAGCGTTTCAGCGACATAGCGGCCGCCGAAACTGCCAAATAAGCCATTGGCGTCGGGGCCGTTGCGCAGGGTGTGAGCGTTCATGGCAAGCTTCCAGGCAAATGTCAGATGGGTAGACTTTAACCACGACAGTAGCGATTGAAAACCGATAAGATCGCATCAACCTGTAAGGAAAACTCACAGATCATGAGTCGCGACCTCCCCTCGCTCAATGCCTTGCGCGCATTCGAAGCCACTGCCCGCCTGGGTAGCCTAAGCCAGGCCGCACGGCAGCTGAACGTTACCCATGGCGCCATTAGCCGACAGCTCAAGGCCTTGGAAGCTGAATTGGGGATCGCCTTGTTTAACAAGGAAGGCCGTGGCCTTAAGCTCACAGACGCAGGCCTTCGTTTGCGTGATGCCAGCACTGAGGCATTCGATGGCCTGCGTGAGGTGTGCGCCGAATTGGCCGTGGATGAGGCCAGCGCGCCTTTTGTGTTGGGGTGTTCCGGTAGCCTGCTGGCGCGTTGGTTTATTCCCAGGCTCGGGCGCTTGAACGCAGACCTGCCGGATTTACGCTTGCACCTATCAGCGGGAGAAGGCGACCTGGACCCTAAAAGCCCCGGGATTGACGCCCTACTGGTGTTCGCAGAGCCGCCTTGGCCAGCGGATGTACTGGTTTACACATTGTTGCCCGAATATGTAGGCCCGGTACTCAGCCCTCATTACCGGGGGAGCGCCGCGCTAACGGATGCATCGGCAAATGCGTTGATGAACGAGACGTTGCTACAAACCGCGTCTCGACCGCAGGCATGGCCTAATTGGGCGCGCGCCCAAGGGCTTGAAAGCGATGAGCTGGTGTTCAGCCAGAGTTTCGAGCATTTGTACTATTTGCTTGAGGCTGCGGTCGCGGGGCTTGGCGTGGCCATTGCCCCGCGCGCCTTGGTGGCTGATGACCTGCAGGCCGGGCGGCTGGTGGCGCCTTGGGGTTTTTCGCAAACCCCAGCCAGCCTGGCCCTGTGGGTGCCACGCCGCCGAGCTGGGCGCCGCGCCGAGCGCCTGGCTGGATGGTTACAGCTGGAACTGGCGCGTCAGGCCGCTCAGTTGGAGCGCTTGCACATCAGGTAGGCAGCCAGCAGACCCGCGGCGCCAACGGCGATGCCAGCGGTGGTCAGCGGGTGCTCTTGAGCATATTCCTTGGTGGCAATGCTGGTTTCACGGGTCTTGACCTTCACGTCTTCATACACGTCAGCTAACAGGCTGCGGGAATGCTTGAGCGCGGTTTCAGCGTTGGCTTTGAGCGCCTTCAAGGTTTTGCGGGACTCTTCCGAGGTGTCGCCCTTGAGGCCTTCCAGCGAACGAAGCAGGCTTTCGATTTCTGTTTCCATGCTTTGCAGCGACGCTTTACGCAGCGAATTATTAGCCATGTCTTACACTCCTGCTTGGTAGTTGCGGTGTAAAGGTCCGACTACGCCGCTTCGTAAAAGTGCGGCCGTCGTGAACTTTTGCCTGTGTTGAGCGAACAGATGTAAACGTAGCCATCAGCCCTTGCCGGTGGCAATGCTACTGACCTAGGAGCCGCATATGAGTGATCATCACACCTACAAGAAGGTCGACATTGTTGGGTCGTCCACCACCAGCATTGACAACGCCATCCAAAATGCGATTGCAGAAGCGTCCAAAACCATTGAGAACATGCAGTGGTTTGAAGTGACCGAAACACGCGGCCACATTGAGGACGGGAAAGTGGCACATTTCCAAGTCACCATGAAGGTGGGCTTCAAGATCGAAAACAGCTGATGGGTACCGGCGCAGCCGGCTTTGTTCAAATCGATTGAAGGATCATGACGATGAAAAAAGTATTGTTGGCAGCAGTGATGTTCAGCCTGACTGGCAGCGCCTTGGCCGCGGGCAAATCGTGCGATGAGCTAAAAGGCGAAATCGACGCGAAGATCCAGGCCAAGGGGGCCTCGGGCTATTCCCTGGAAGTCGTCGACAAGGGCAGCGCAGCCGATGGCAAGGTAGTTGGCAGCTGTGAAGGCGGTACTAAAGAGATCGTCTACAAGCGCTAATGTGCTAGCCGCCGTTATGCCCGGGTTAGGGCTAACGGCGGCGGTCGTCTTAACCCCGCATTACGTTGGCGAGTAGCTCATAGGACTTCACACGGTCTGCATGCTCGTACAGGTCACAGGTAAAGATCAGCTCGTCTGCCTGGGTTTGCTCTAGCAGCACATCAAGCTTGGCGCGGATTTTTTGTGGGCTACCGATCATTGCCATCCCTAAGAAGCTTCCTACCGCATCCTTTTCGTGTGGCAACCACAGGCCCTGCATCGTCTCGACTGGAGGTTGCAGCATCAGCGTCTCGCCACGGATCAGGTTCAGGATGCGCTGATACACTGAAGTGGCCAGGTAATCCGCGCGTTCGTCCGACTCCGCCGCCACCAAAGGGATGCCCAGCATTACGTAGGGCCTATCCAGCACGGCGGATGGCGTGAAATGGTCTCGATAGACCCGGATAGCTTCATGCATCATTCGCGGCGCAAAATGCGAAGCAAAGGCATAGGGCAAGCCGCGCATACCAGCCAGTTGAGCGCTGAACAAGCTTGAACCCAGCAGCCAGACCGGCACATGGGTACCAACGCCCGGTACTGCTACTACCCGTTGGCCAGGCGTGCGCTCCCCCAGGTAATGCATCAGCTCTTCGACATCCTGTGGAAAGTCATCGGCACTGCCGCTGCGCTCGCGGCGCAATGCCCGAGCCGTTAGCTGATCGGAACCTGGCGCGCGCCCTAGGCCCAGGTCGATTCGGCCAGGATAGAGGCTTTCCAGCGTGCCAAATTGTTCGGCGATCACCAGTGGCGCGTGGTTGGGCAGCATCACACCCCCGGAACCGATACGAATGCGGCTGGTACCACCGGCAAGATAGCCCAGTAGTACAGAGGTAGCTGAACTGGCGATACCGTCCATGTTGTGGTGCTCGGCTACCCAGAAACGGTTGTAGCCAAGGCGTTCGGCGTGTTGCGCCAAATCCAGTGAATTACGCAACGCTTGGGCAGGCCCGGTCTCTTTGCGAACGGGTACCAGGTCCAGCGCAGAATATTTAACCTCGGATAATGCTTTCATAACGACTCCAAAAAGAGACACCCCCGCGCCTTTTCTTGTCTGATAACACAGTGAACGTTTTGATCCGCTTTCGCAAATCCGCGCTGAACTTGCCCAGGCCGTTCCCCTCTGAAAATGAGACAGCTCTAAATAGCGAGGATTCTAAGCATGACCATCAAGAAAGCATCAGCGGTGTGGAAAGGCGACCTGAAGACGGGCCAGGGTGAAATCTCGACTGAAACCGGTGTACTGAAAAGTGCCCCGTATGGCTTTAAGGCTCGTTTCGAAAACGGCCCTGGCACCAACCCTGAAGAACTGATCGGTGCAGCCCATGCGGGTTGTTTCTCCATGGCGTTGTCGATGATCCTGGGTGAAGCAGGCTTGACCGCAGATGAGATTAAAACGAGCGCTGACGTGACCCTGGATAAGCAAGCAGACGGCTTTGCAATCACCAAGGTTCACTTGACCCTTGTTGCTACCGTACCCGGCGCAACCGAAGAGCAATTCCTTGAATTGGCTAACAAGGCTAAGGAAGGTTGCCCGGTATCCAAGGTACTCAAAGGCGCGGAGATTACCCTCGATGCCAAACTGGCCTAAGGGTAACGAACCGGGCACCCTTGCCAAGGCCTTGATAGCTGGGGCGTTCGCCCTGGCTGCTACCAGCGCTATGGCAGCGCCCAAGGACTGCACCGAGTTGAAGGCTGAGATCGAAGCGAAGATCCAGGCCCAGGGCGTGGTGGCCTATACCCTGGAAGTAGTCCCCGCCGCCGAGGCAAAAGACCCCAGTATGGTGGTAGGTAGCTGCGATAACGGCACACAACGGATTCTTTATCAGAAGAACGATATCTAGGGCGGCTGTCTGTGATCCAGCCCATCCCGCTTAGGGATTTCTAGAACAGACAGTTCACATTGTCTTCTGTTGCCACCTTTTTGCCCTGTGGGTCATAGAGATACGCATAGGTCTGGAACGCCATGTTGCGTGCCTCCAAGCGGTAACGCTGGCCGGCCTGGAAACCATCGTAGTGCAGCGTGATATAGCAGACGCGCTCTGATGGTTGTCCCAGGGGCAACATGGACTGAATCACCTCATAATCGAAGCGCACCATCAGTTCGTGGGGCCCAGGGGCCACCTGAAAGTAGCGCCCATCGTTCAAGCGCTGGCCATCCAGCCGCTCGGCCATAACCAGCTTGCCCGTTCGAGTGAAAAACTCGATCCAGGCCTTGCCAGGGTCGTGGGCGGGTAGAGGGGTGTTAGCGCACCCAGTGAGTAACATAAGTGCGCCGATCAGGGCATATGGGTACATAGAACGGCCTCCTTGGAGGCATGGATGATACCCCGCCCCTTTGCCTTAGGCGCCCTGACAACCTGCAGGTTGCGCCCGGCCTACCAAGCGGCGTTGCTGATCATACAGTTTGGCCCATGGGGTGAAGCCAAGGCTGCCGGCTTCTAGTTGATAGCGTTCACCGGCATTGAAATTAGCGTATTTGATGTTCAGTTGGCAGTCCCGAGATAGCGGCGGCGCCTGCGGACCGATGTTGTCGGGCGCCACAGTGAACTGATAACGCACGGTCAGCTCATGACTACCTGGCTGCACTTCGAAGTAACGTGGGTCATCCTGGGCTTGCGCGTCTACCTGCTGTGCGTGCAAGGCATTGGTTTCCGGCACCTGCAGGTCAACCCAGGCTTGGCTTGGGTCGGGTTTGGGCAAGCCCATGCAGCCAGACAGCGTTAACAAGGCGGCGAGTACTAAGATTTTACGCATTTAGGAGGCTCCAGCAGGCATGATAGGCCCTTGCGAAACCCCTCCCTGGGCGACTCGAAGACGGCCTGCCATATGTTCGCGATTGTTGTCAGGCGTTCACGCCACGGCTCACTCGACCGCTTTTATCGGGTGTTGGTTCCCCTGCTCAGTGCCTTTCTGCTCAGTGGTTGTACCACGGTTGAGTACTATCAGCAGCTCGCCGCGGGGCAATTATCCTTGCTCCGTGCCCGCGAGCCTGTGGCCCAAGTGATCGCCGACCCCCGCCGCGATCCAAGCCTGCGAGCTCGCCTTGCTGAGGCAGAGCGTGCAAGGGCATTTGCCAGTGAACACTTGGCCTTGCCAGATAACCGCAGCTATCGGCTGTACGCAGACCTTCATCGTCCCTTCGTGGTATGGAACCTCTTTGCCACGACGGAATTTTCCCTTGTCCCGATCCAGCAGTGCTTTCCCATCGCTGGCTGCGTGGCCTACCGTGGTTATTATCAGCCAGGCCGTGCCCGTGGCGCCGCCGCGCTTTTGCGCCAGCAAGGGCTGGACGTTTATATCGGGGGGGTAGAGGCTTACTCCACCCTGGGTTGGTTCGACGACCCTATTCTCAGCACCATGCTGGGCTGGGGTAGCGAGCGCCTGGCAACGCTGATCTTCCATGAGTTGGCTCACCAACGCTTTTACCTGGCCGGGGATACACCCTTCAATGAGTCCTTCGCCACCTTCGTGGAGCAGGAAGGCACCCGCCAATGGCGTGCCGCGCGGGGCTTGCCACCTCTGGGTGAAGCCCAGAACGGCCGCCGGAAAGCCTTTGTGCAATTGGTGCTTGGCCTGCGTCAGCGCCTTGAAGCCCTGTACGCCCAGCCTCTGGCGCCGGAGGTCATGCGCCAGGCCAAGGCCGAGCAGATCGAGCGCTTGCGTCGGGATTATCGCCAACTTCGTGATAGCCAGTGGGGGGGCGAGGGGCCGTTCGATGCGTGGGTTCAAGGCCCTATCAATAACGCCAAGCTACTGCCTTTCGGCCTTTACGAGCAGTGGGTACCCGCCTTCGCCGCCCTCTATAACCAAGCCGGGCGCGATTGGCCCAGGTTTTATCAGGCAGTACGAGCGCTGGGCAAGTTGCCCGCGCCTGAGCGTCAACAAGCCTTACAAGCGCTGCTCGATAAAGGCCCTGTTTAGCCCGGCCAGGGTGTGAAAATAAAACGCCGGCGCCTCGGCGTTCAACGCCTCGAAGTTGCCCAACCCCTGGGTGGTGCCGTCGCGTGGGCCGGTCAGGGTACCGTCCAGGTCGAACAGGATTGTGTTGTAGCGCATAAAGGGCTCAGGCGAGGGGTTGATCGAAGCCTTCGGCCAAGTGCTGTCCCTTGAGCTTGACGTAGTTACTCGCGGTATAGCTGAAGAAACCGCGTTCTTTATCGGTCAGCGGCCGCGCCTGTTTGACTGGGCTACCGATATATAAAAACCCACTTTGCAACACCTTACCAGGCGGTACCAGGCTGCCCGCGCCAATGATCACGTCGTCTTCGACTACCGCGCCATCCATGACCGTACTGCCCATGCCCACTAGAATCCGGTTGCCCAGGGTACAGCCGTGGAGGATGACCTTATGGCCGATGGTCACCTCATCACCGATGATCAGCGGGAAACCACCCTCGTTGTAGGGCCCGGCATGGGTGATATGCAGTACGCTGCCATCCTGCACGCTGGTCCGCTTACCGATGCGGATCTTGTGCATATCGCCACGAATCACGGTCAGAGGCCAGACGGAGCTATCCTCGCCGATGTGCACGTTTCCAATGACCACCGCGCTGGCGTCGACAAAGGCGCGTGGGCCTAAAAGGGGGCTGGCCCCAGCGAATGTGCGAATCACGATAGTCTCCCTCTCTGCTCATGATAGTACCCACCGGTGCTGCGGAGGGCGGTGTTTGTAATAAGATGACCGGTGTTTCCTTTCAAGCCAAGGTGTGTGACCGTGACCGAGACCAATCCGCTGCTTCAGCCTTACGACCTGGCGCCGTTTTCGGCGATCCTTCCTGAGCACGTGCAGCCGGCGATCGAGCGTATTCTTGCGGACAACCGCGCGGCGGTTGGCGCCCTGCTTGAACAGCAAGGCCGCGAGCCCACGTGGGAAGGCCTGGTCCTGGCCATGGACGAACTCAACGACCGCCTCGGTGCCGCGTGGAGCCCGGTGAGCCACCTCAATGCCGTCTGCAACAGCCCCGAGCTGCGCCAGGCGTATGAAGCCTGCCTGCCGGCCTTGAGTGCCTACTCCACCGAGCTTGGCCAGAACCGCGCGCTGTTCGATGCTTTCCAGGCGCTGGCCAATAGCCCAGCCAGCCGGCACTTTGACGTTGCGCAAAAAACCATCATCGAGCATTCCCTGCGAGACTTCCGCCTGTCAGGCATCGACCTCCCGCCAGAGCAGCAAAAACGCTATGCCGAGGTGCAGAGCAAGCTGTCCGAGTTGGGCAGCAAGTTCTCCAACCAGTTGTTGGACGCTACCCAGGCCTGGACCAAGCACGTAACGAACGAAAGCACGCTGGCTGGCCTGACGGCCTCTGCCAAGGCCCAGATGGCTGCCGCGGCCCAGGCCAAGGCGCTTGACGGGTGGTTGATCACCCTGGAGTTTCCTAGCTATTACGCGGTCATGACTTACGCTGAAGATCGCGCCCTGCGTGAAGAGGTGTACACCGCCTATTGCACGCGCGCCTCCGACCAAGGGCCCAATGCTGGCCAGAACGACAATGGCCCGGTGATGGAAGCGATCCTCAGCCTGCGCCAAGAGCTGGCCCACCTGCTGGGCTTCGCCAACTTCGCGGAACTGAGCCTGGCTACCAAGATGGCGGAATCCAGTGACCATGTGCTGGGCTTCTTGCGTGACCTGGCTCAGCGTAGCAAACCCTACGCAGCCAAAGACCTGGAGCAGCTCAAGGCCTATGCCGCCGAACAAGGCTGCCCAGACCTGCAAAGTTGGGACAGTGGCTTTTACGGCGAAAAGCTGCGTGAGCAGCGCTATAGCGTGTCCCAAGAAGCCCTGAGGGCTTACTTCCCGGTGGATAAGGTTCTGGGTGGGCTGTTCGCCATCGTCCAGCGCTTGTATGGAATCGAGATCGCTGAAGTCACTGGCTTCGATAAGTGGCACCCAGACGTACGCCTGTTCGAGATTAAAGAAAACGGCGAGCATGTGGGCCGTTTCTTCTTTGACCTCTACGCACGCGCTAACAAGCGTGGTGGTGCCTGGATGGACGGTGCCAAAGACCGCCGCCGTACCGCCAGTGGCCAGTTGCAAAGCCCCGTGGCCAACCTGGTGTGCAACTTCACGCCGGCCGCGCCGGGCAAGCCTGCATTGCTGACGCACGATGAAGTGACCACCCTCTTCCATGAGTTTGGCCATGGCTTGCACCACCTGCTGACCCGTATCGAACACGCTGGGGTGTCAGGCATCAATGGTGTGGCGTGGGACGCGGTAGAGCTGCCGAGCCAGTTCATGGAAAACTGGTGCTGGGAGCCTGAGGGCTTGGCGTTGATGTCCGGGCACTATGAAACTGGCGAGCCCCTGCCTCAAGACCTGCTGCAGAAAATGCTCGCGGCCAAGAATTTCCAGTCGGGCCTGATGATGGTACGCCAACTGGAGTTTTCGCTGTTCGACTTCGAGCTGCACGCGACCCATGGTGATGGACGTAGCCCGCTGCAAGTGCTTGAGCAGATTCGCGACCAGGTTTCGGTCATGCGCCCGCCTGCGTATAACCGTTTTCCTAACAGCTTTGCGCATATCTTCGCTGGGGGCTATGCGGCCGGCTACTACAGCTATAAATGGGCTGAAGTACTGTCCGCCGATGCGTTCTCCCGCTTCGAAGAAGAAGGCGTGCTCAACCCGGAAACGGGCCGTGCGTTTCGTGAAGCCATCCTCGCTCGGGGCGGGTCCCAGGCACCCTTGGTGCTGTTCACGGACTTCCGCGGTCGGGAGCCTTCCATCGATGCCTTGCTTCGCCACAGTGGGCTGGTGGAAGGCGAGGCGGCGTGATGGAGGGTGTGGTGAAAACCCAGAAGCGGTTTATCGCTGGGGCGGTATGCCCGGCGTGCAGCGAAATGGACAAACTCATGATGTGGAGCGAAGACGACGTTCCGCACCGTGAGTGCGTGGCCTGTGGTTATGCCGACACCTTAAATGCCCAAGGCCAGTCCATTCCCAAGGAGTTGGGTACCCGGGTTAACCAGGGGCAGCCCAAGCCTCCGCAGCCCAAGGTGCAGACCGTGCAGTTCTTTCCGAATCCGAAGCTGAAAAAGCCCTAGCCAGTACTCTCAAGCGGGATTGTAGGAGCCGTCCCGCCGCCAAGGCGCCGCGCTGTCGTTGCCCTGGCGCCGCTCGCCCGCCATCCCTGGCGGACGCCCAACTACGCCGCACCTGCACTCGGCCGATCCGAGGCGCAGGCTGCGGTGCCTGCGAGCCTTGTGTACTGGGACGGCTTCGCCGTCCAACGCGCATAGCGCTAGTTAAGCAGTATGATTTTAGCTCTTTAAAATCAAATGGTTATTTTTTGTTTGATGAGAGCCCAGCGACAGCTGGCAAACAAGGCGTCATTGGTTGCCATGTCGTATGTTCGCGAGCTTGCGCTCATTCCTACAGGCCATAGGCGGCCCGATATGCTGCAACGGATTGCAATTGATATCTGGCTCTCTATACTGGTTGCACATACAGTATCGAGGTTTCGTGTATGCAACCAAAAGCCCCTGAGCGCGGGCGAGGTACCGTCAGCAATCCGCACAACCGGTTCCACGGTCGGCACTCAACGGTAGAGGACGACGGCTGGTATCGGGACGTACTTCCCAGTGTGCATACCGAGGTGCGGATAGAAGCCGCCAAAAGCATCATCACTCGCAATACGTCCCCAGACATCCCCTTCGACCGCTCCATCAACCCCTATCGGGGCTGCGAGCACGGCTGTATCTATTGCTTCGCACGCCCAACTCACGCGTACTGGGACATGTCCCCAGGGTTGGATTTCGAAACCCGCCTGATCGCCAAAACCAACGCTGCGCAGCGCTTGGCCGAAACCCTCGACAAGCCCGGTTACCAGTGCGCGCCTATTGCCTTGGGGGCCAATACCGACCCTTACCAGCCTATCGAGCAACAGTACCGCATCACTCGAGCGTTGCTGGCCGTACTGCTGCGCTATCGTCACCCGGTGACTATTACTACCAAGGGTGCCATGGTGCTGCGCGATCTGGACGTGCTTCAGGCCCTAGCCAAGGAGCGCTTGGTACGGGTAATGATCAGCCTCACCACCTTGGATAACGAACTCAAGCGTACCCTGGAGCCCAGAGCCGCGGCACCTAATGCACGATTGAGGGCTGTGAAAGTATTGGCCGAAGCAGGGGTGCCTGTGGGGATTATTTGCGCGCCAATAATTCCGATGATCAACGACCATGAATTAGAAACAATGATCCAATCGGCCAGCGAAGCCGGTGCCACTAGTGCGCACTACGTGCTACTACGCTTACCACTGGAAGTGGCTCCATTATTCGAAGAGTGGTTAAACGTCCATTATCCACAACGGGCAGCCCATGTACTGAGCCTGATCCGTCAGAGCCGGGGCGGTGAATTGTATAACGCCAACTTTGGTGAGCGCATGAAAGGCGAAGGGGTTTTCGCTCAGCTTATTGCCCGTCGCTTCGCTGCCGCGGTCAAGCGCGCGGGCCTTGGCGACCGTGAGCGAAGCGCCCTGGACTGTTCCAGGTTCTGCCCGCCGGGGCGGCAGTTGTCATTGCTGTAATGGAACGATAGTCACAGATACTATTTAGTCAGCCTGTTTGAAATATAAACCAAGAAATCATACTGCCATTAATGGCCAGCAACTAATGGCAGTTAGCCGCTTGTCAGCCTTCTGGGTTAAGGGTCAGCGTTCAGCTTTAATTAAGGGGCGCCCTCTACGTTAAGAATTGTCTTATCTGGTCACAGTTTCCCTAACGCAAGACTTAAAGCTTTCGGTGTAGGATTTTTCGCCTAACCACGTGGGACTTCCCCTACCGTTAAGAGGATCGAATATGAATTCAAAGGACCAACCCCTAGCGGACACTACCCCTGAACCGGGCAGCACCGAGGAGTCGCTCAAGTACATCGTCGATGGCTTCCGGCATTTCAACCAGGAGGTATTCCCTCAGCAGAAAGAGCTGTTCAAGAAGCTGGCGACCGCCCAGCGCCCACGGGCGATGTTCATTACCTGTGCCGACTCCCGGATCGTGCCGGAGCTGATCACCAACAGCTCACCAGGTGACCTGTTTGTAACCCGCAACGTAGGCAACGTGGTGCCACCTTATGGCCAAATGAACGGCGGTGTGTCCACGGCCTTGGAATATGCGGTCATGGCCTTGGGCGTGCAGCACGTGATCATCTGTGGCCATTCGGACTGCGGCGCCATGCGCGCGGTGCTCAACCCTGACACCCTGGAAAACATGCCTACGGTCAAAGCCTGGCTACGCCACGCGGAAGTGGCAAAAACCGTGGTACATCAAAACTGCAACTGCGCCACCGAAGGCGAAACCATGGCGGTACTCACGGAAGAAAACGTGATCGCCCAGCTTCAGCACCTGCGTACCCACCCCTCCGTGGCCGCGCGTTTGGCCAACGGTCAATTGTGTATCCATGGTTGGGTCTACAACATCGAGACCAGTGAAATCAAAGCGTACGACGCCGAGCGTGACTGCTTCCTACCGCTCGATGGCCCGCAGCCTACGCCCAGCGCAACCCCAAGGGGCCGCTTCTAAGCCGCGTGGGTCCAAACGTTACAAGGCCTCTATAGGCTACGCCTTCGTGTAGTCAGGCCGTTTCCGTTTTCAATAAAAACAATCATAAACGGGCTCATATGTACCTCTGAACAACGGGTAGTCTCTGGCTGCGCGTCAATAAGGTACAGGATGCCTGTTGCAACGGTGCGGCCGCGGCCTGTTCACTTTCAGGAGGAAGCGACGTGAATATTTCGCAGATCAAAGCGGCTTTGCCCCGTGAGTTGATGGCTTCGGTCGTTGTGTTTCTGGTTGCGCTGCCGTTGTGCATGGGCATCGCTATCGCGTCGGGCGTACCCCCTGCCAAGGGTCTGGTAACGGGCATCATTGGCGGCTTGGTGGTGGGCTTCCTTGCGGGTTCCCCGCTGCAAGTCAGCGGGCCGGCGGCAGGCTTGGCGGTCTTGGTATTCGAACTGGTGCGCCAGCATGGCTTGGCCATGTTAGGCCCCATTTTGCTGTTAGCCGGCTTGCTACAGTTCGTAGCCGGGCGCTTCAAGCTGGGGTGCTGGTTTCGGGTAACCGCCCCTGCGGTGGTCTATGGCATGTTGGCCGGTATTGGCGTGCTGATTGTGCTGTCGCAAATCCATGTAATGCTTGACCAGTCTCCCCAACCTTCAGGGGTCAGTAATCTGTTGGAGTTTCCCGGCGCCGTAGGTGAGGCCCTGCCGGCGCTCGGTGGCGGTTTAGGCTGGCAGGCCGGGCTTCTCGGGTTATTGACCATTGGCATTATGTGGGCCTGGGAGAAACTGCGCCCTGCCCGCTTGCGCTTCATTCCGGGCGCGCTGCTTGGCGTAACGGTTGCTACCACCCTCAGCTTGCTACTGCCGTTGCAGGTCAAGCGGGTGCAGGTGCCAGCCAACCTTACAGACGCCATTGACCTGCTCAAGCCAGCAGACCTTATGGCCTTGGCCGACCCGACCCTGCTGATCGCCGCCGTTGCTTTGGCTTTTATTGCGAGCGCGGAAACCTTGCTGTCTGCCGCCGCGGTTGACCGTATGCATAACGGCGTACGTTCGGATTTCGACCGGGAACTGTCTGCTCAAGGCGTAGGCAATATGCTGTGCGGCTTGCTAGGCGCGCTGCCCATGACGGGGGTAATCGTACGCAGCTCGGCCAACGTACAGGCCGGTGCTCAAACCCGCGCCTCGGCTATCTTCCATGGGGTATGGCTGCTCGGGTTCGTGGTGTTGCTCTCCAGTGTGCTGCAGAGCATTCCGGTCGCCAGCCTTGCTGGTGTACTGGTGTACACAGGTATCAAGCTGGTGGACTTCAAAGCCTTCCGCGGCCTGGGGCGCTATGGACGCATGCCGATGTTCACCTACGCGGCCACGGCGCTGGCGATCATCTTTACCGACCTGCTGACCGGCGTGCTGCTAGGCTTTGCCCTGACCCTGCTCAAGCTAGCCTTCAAGGCCGCGCGGTTGAAAATCGCCTTGGTGTCAACAGGTGAAAAACAGGTGGAGCTGCGCCTGACAGGCGCCGCAACGTTCCTCAAGGTGCCAGCCCTTACCAAGGCACTGGGAAGCATCGCACCTGGCACTGAGGTGCATGTGCCGCTCAATGGATTGAGTTATATCGATCATGCGTGCCTTGAACTGTTGGAAGATTGGGGCCGCGCCAACCAGGCCAGTGGCTCGCGGTTGATCATTGAAAGCCACGGCCTCAAGCGCCGTACCGAAGGCCGCTTACGGACTAGCAGCGGCCTGGGAGCCAGTTCTTAACGCTAGGTCATGCTAATGCCGATACCCAGCTGCCGGGACATACAAGGCCAACGCTTCCACAGCGCGCCTGTCTCGGGGCTGGTAAGGCGATCTTTGTAGGTTTGCACGGTTTCCTGCTCAAAGGCTTCATCGTCCAGCAATTGGTCGATGGAATGATGCACCACCTCGTCCAATTCATTAGCGAAGGTTTCGCCGATCAGGTTATGGGCGATCAGGTTAGCCATGGTGGTGTCTTGGGGGATCAGCGGCTGGGCGAAGTGGCGGATGTATAAGTCATTCACCTCTTCCACCAGCCGGTGCGCCAGGTAGGCTTCATCCAGCAAGCAATCCAGCCCCTCATGGCCCTCCATGATCTTGGGCGGGTGAATAAAATACTCCAGGGCGATATTCAAGACGGGTTGAATCTGCTGAGCAATACCCGCCTCGCGCGCAACTTCAGCAGCGGCGTCTATTACGTCAGGCACTTGCCTAATGTAGGCATCAACGAACCGATGCAGGCTGCCTTGGGGGTCGCCTTCGCCGTCGGGTAACGTGATGGAGCGGTGCAGGTTGGCAAGCCGTCCAGCCAAGGCGGCAGCCAGCTGCCCGCTTTGGGTTTCATGCAGATGAGCACGGTCGATCAGCTCGCGTAGTGCGGCGGTATTCATGTTGACTCCAGCTAATCCAGTCACGCAAAGCCCCTACGCTAGCTGCCGCTGCGTAAAGGGCCGGATGAAAACCTCATAACGAGAGTTGGCTTATCGCCTGAGGTTATGCCAAGAGGCCATTATGCGGCTTCTTTCAGGGTAGCTCAGTGGAGAGCGGGCTGCTTGCGCCAAGCGGGATCTGCTTTTACTTTGTGAAGCCGTGATTCGAGTGAGCCTGATGACCCGTACCTTCAAACTTGCCGCTGCCTTGGTGACTGTCGCTGCCCTAGGGGTGGGCTGGATGCTGCCGAGGCTATTAAAGCAAAGCGACTTGGCCCAACAGCCGGAACTGCTCGAAGCGGGGATCGTATTCCTACAGCAAGGCAGGCCAATGCCTGCACTGAGCCTAACCAACCAAGACGGCCAAGCCTTAGCCATGGATACACTCAAGGGGCGGTGGAGCCTGCTGTTCTTTGGCTATACCTTTTGCCCTGATATTTGCCCAACGACCCTGGCGCAGTTACGGGAAATTCAGCGTCAGCTGCCGACAGCCGCTGCTCAGCGGTTACAGGTGTATTTCGTAAGCGTGGACCCACACCGGGACACGCCCGCGCAATTGAAGGACTATCTAAGCTATTTCAACAAAAGCTTTATCGGCCTTACAGCCCCCGAGGCGGTGTTATTACAGCTGTCCACCGCCATAGGCGTGCCCTACTTGCCACCGGATACCAGTAAGCCCAACTATACCGTTCAACACAGTGGCAACCTGGCGATCGTGGGCCCTGAGGGGCAACTGCGCGGGTTTATCCGCGCGCCTTTTAATACCACTACGCTGTTGAAGCAGTTGCCAACGGTGTTGAATAGCCCGTAAGGCTTAAGCTATGCAAGAGCCTAGAAAGCGGGCAATACCGCGCCTTTGTACTTCTCCAGAATGAACTGCTTCAGTTCTGGGCTATGCAAGGCTGCAGCCAGTTTCTGCATGGCAGGGGCGTCTTTATTATCAGGGCGGGCCACCAGAATGTTGACGTAGGGCGAGTCGTTACCCTCGATCACCAGCGCGTCCTTGGACGGGTCCAGCTTAGCGTCCAGCGCATAGTTGGTATTGATCACCGCCAGGTCTACCTGGGTGAGTACACGAGGCAAGGTAGCAGCTTCCAACGCACGGATTTTCAGGTCTTTCGGGTTTTCCACGATGTCTTTAGGCGTGGCCAGAATGTCCCGAGGGTTCTGAAGCTTGATCAGCCCAGCGGCTTGCAGCAGCAGCAAGGCGCGGCCACCGTTGGTGGCATCGTTGGGAATCACCACATTGGCGCCGCCAGGTAGCTCGGCGAGCGTCTTGTACTTGTTGGAGTAGGCGGCCAGAGGCTCCAAGTGAACGCCGGTAACCGCGACCAGGTCCGTGCCTTTGCCGTTGTTGAACTCATTCAGGTACGGTTGGTGCTGGAAGAAGTTCGCGTCCAGGCGCTTCTCGGCCACCTGTACGTTGGGCTGCACGTAATCAGTGAACACTTTCACTTGCAGGTCTACGCCTTCGGCAGCCAAGGCCGGTTTGACGAATTCCAGGATCTCTGCGTGAGGCACCGCGGAGGCGGCCACGGTCAGGGTATCGTTGGCCTGGGCGGTCAGTGCGAATACGGCAGCAAAGGCCACCAACAGTTGTTTCATGGACAAGCTCCTATGGGCCGCGGATAGAGGCGGCCCTACTACTTATTTACGGGAAAAATGTACAACCAGGCGGTCGCCGACGCTTTGCAATATCTGCACCAGCACCAACAGCAATACCACGGTGACGACCATCACGTTGGTTTGGAACCGCTGGTAGCCAAAGCGGATCGCCAGGTCACCCAGGCCGCCAGCCCCGACCAGGCCTGCCATCGCGGTATAGGACACCAAGGTAATCGCGGTGACGGTGATGGCCGCGAAAATACCTGGCCTCGCCTCAGGCAATAAGGCATTGAGGATGATCTGCCGAGTGGTGGCGCCCATAGCCTGGGTTGCCTCGATGATGCCCCGGTCCACTTCACGCAGGGCGGTTTCAACCAGGCGCGCAAAGAACGGCGTGGCCCCCACCACCAGCGGTGGAATGGCGCCGGCGATGCCCAAGGACGTACCGGTCAGCAGTATCGTCAGGGGGATCATTACGATCAGCAGAATGATGAACGGCAGTGAGCGCAACACGTTTACCAGGAACGACAGCAAGGCATACAGGCCCCGTTGCTCGAACAACTGGCGTGGCCCGCACAAGAACAGCAGCACCCCCAAGGGCAGCCCGAGCAACACAGTGAACAATAGCGAACCGCCCAGCATCACCAAAGTATCCAGGGTGGCGAGCCAGATTTCACTCCAGTCGATAGTGGCGAAAAATTCCATCAGCGCAGAATCTCCATATGAACGTCGGCTGCGGTGAAGCGCGCGAACGCAGCGTCCAGGTCGCCACCGGTGATGGCCAGGGTCAGTTGCCCATAGGGGGCATCCTTGATGCGGTCGATACGACCCGCCAGGATGCTGTAATCCACGCCGGTTTCGCGGGCCACGGTCCCTAGCAGAGGCGCGTAGGTGGCTTCGCCCTGGAAGGTCAGGCGCACGATACGGCCTGGCACATGGGCAAAATCGTCATGCTGTTCGTGTTCGTCCACCTGTTCGTCTTCTTGCACGAACCGCTTGGTGGTCGGGTGTGTGGGGTGCAGAAACACTTGGGCTACAGGCCCCTGCTCGACGATACGCCCGGCGTCCATGACCGCCACTTGGTCGCAGACCCGGCGGATCACGTCCATTTCATGAGTGATCAGCACGATGGTGAGGTTTAGCTCGCGGTTGATCTCCGCCAGCAGGCGCAGCACCGATGCGGTGGTCTGAGGGTCCAGGGCACTGGTGGCCTCGTCACACAACAGGATTTTGGGCTGGGTAGCCAGGGCGCGGGCAATGCCGACCCGCTGCTTCTGCCCGCCAGACAACTGCGCCGGGTATTTGCGCGCATGCTCGCTCAGGCCTACCCGTGCCAGCAGCTCGGCAACGCGGTTATCGATATCGCGCGAGGAGCGTTCACCGGCCAGGCGCAGCGGCATGGCCACATTGTCAGCCACGGTTTTAGACGCCAGCAGGTTGAAGTGCTGGAAGATCATACCGACCTGCTGTCGTAGCCTACGAAGACGATCCGGGCCGTAGGCGGTCACGTTCTCTCCGTCGATGTGGATCGTGCCGCCGCTGGGCTGCTCCAGGCGGTTGATCAAGCGCAACAGGGTGCTTTTGCCTGCCCCAGAATGGCCGATCAGGCCGAATACCTGGCCGGCCGGAATCACCAGCCGGGTAGGGTGCAAGGCAGGGATTTCCTTGCCTGCCACCCGGTAGGTCTTGTGGACGTTGTCAAATTCGATCACGGGTCACCTGCGTGCCACGCACCCCAAGGTGCGCATGAAGGGCGAATGGCCAAAACCGCGTATTTTAGCCTGAGCGCGGCCTTGACTTCAGCATTTGTTTGGCCATGGCTTACTCGCGCCCTGCTTGGGCTTCTCTCAGGTCAAGCTCGGCAAGCACTTCCCGCAGCACATCGTCTCCCACGTGTCGGCGCCTGTGCATGGCATACAGCTCCAGCCGCTGGGCCTTGAGCGCCATCACCCGCAGGCGTCGCTCCCAGGCATCGGCCTGCTGGGCCAAGGCTTGGGCTTCTGCCGAGTCCTCGAATACGTCGAGCAAGTGGCGGTATTCATTCATCACGCGGGCCTTGGCTTCGGTAGCCAAGGCTGCCTGAGCGGCGTCATTGTCGGTGCCCTGGTCTTCTGGCTGCATCGTTTCCAAGGCTTTGATGGCCGCGTGGGCGGTGGATTTCCAGGTGTCGCGCAACGCTTGGCGATGGCGGTCATCCTCGGGTTGCACCAGGCCTCTCAGCAACAGGGGTAATGCCACGCAGGCGGCGATCAACGACATCAGGATCACCCCCGCAGCGATAAACAGCATCACGTCTCGCTGGGGAAACGCCTGGTCTGGGGCCAGCATCAGCGGTACCGACATCACACCGGCCAAGGTGACCGCGCCCCGTACACCGCCGATCGATAGCAGCCAGGCGGCGCGCGGGGTAGGCATCTGAGCAATGGCATGCTCCCCGCGCCACTCCCGAATTCGCGCCAGCGCCCGCCACGAGCCCTGCACCCAGGCAAAGCGCAGCAATACCAACACCACGAAGATGGCTACCACTTCGAAAATCCGCAGAGGCAGCACTTCCCACAGCCCTGCTTCCCCCGCGACGGCCCGAACGATGCCGGGCAACTGCAAGCCCAGCAGCAAGAAGATCAGCCCGTTGAAGGCAAACTCCAACAGCCCCCAGACACTGCGGTTGAGCAGCCGGGTGCTGGTTTGACGTGGCAACAGGTCGACCCAGCTTTGCATCATGCCTGCCGCTACCGCGCCGAGAATCCCGGAAACGCCAATGCATTCAGCCAGCACATAGGTGGCGAATGGCAGCAGTAACATCAGCACTACATGGGTGGCCGGGTCATCCCAACCGCGGGCGATCATCCAGCTGCGGCCACGGCCCACCAACCAACTGGCGGCGACCCCAAGGGCTAGCCCGCCAACGGCTACCAGCAGGAATGACAGGCTGGCCTCGGTGAGCGAGAAATACCCCGTCAGGGCAGCGGCGAGGGCGAATTTGAACGTGACCAGGCCGGAGGCGTCGTTCATCAACGCCTCCCCTTGTAGGATGTGCATCAGAGGAGCGGGCAGGCGATCTCGAGCAATGGCCGATACCGCTACCGCATCGGTAGGCGATAACACCGCTGCCAGGGCGAAGGCCGCGGGAAGCGCAATGGCGGGGATCAGCCAGTGGATAAAGTACCCAGCCCCGACCACGGTAAACAGTACCAGGCCCACCGCCAGGGTAAGGATAGGCGTACGCAGCCGCCACAACTCCCGTTTGGGCATGCGCCAGCCATCGGAAAACAACAGCGGCGGCAGGAACAGGAAAAGGAACAGCTCCGGATCCAGCGTTACATGAAAGCCAAGGCTGGGCCACGCCAATAAGGCGCCCGCAAAGATCTGCACCAACGGCAGTGGCAAGGGAATCAGGCGGGAGGCGAGCTTTGAAGCGCTGACCAGCATCAGCAGAATAAGAACGGTATAAGCGGTTTGCATGGCAGGCAAGGGTTTGCGGAATGAGGTGCCAGGGTACCCCAAGCGAGCGGCCTGCCCTAACGCGGCAAGGTCGCACCCTTGCCAGGCACCCCTTCAACGCCCGGCCCGGCCCAATGGGCCAGGTTGCCCGAGCCTTTCAGATCAAGGCTTGGCTGGACTGAGGATAATGATCGCTGGCTGCCGCTGCTCGATACGGTGGCTGAGTTTCCACTGCAAGTCAGGGGCACGACGCTTGACGCGGCTGCGCAACAGGGCTTCGAGCCAGGGGATATCTGCCTGTCGCGGTGCCTGAACCACAACGTCGCAGTGGTAATTGATGATATCGGTGGTGATGTCGTCCAGCTGGGCCCACAACTGATGTTGATTCTGGGTCGCCAGCACCACCGGCGTGCTGTTGGCGGTAGGGTCGATCACGCGCGCGATGGGCTTGGCCTCGGCGGCCCGCAGCGCGGCTTCGGCTTTTTCCAGCTCGGCCTTGCGCGCCTGGGCAATAGCACCATTCACGCCGCCGGTCAGGGCTGGCGCCTGGGGCATCAGGGCACGCGCCCGCGCCAAGGCTGTAGCGGCCGCGTTTACATCGCCCTTGAGCAATACCACTTGGCTGCGCTTAAGGTAAGCCTCGGCCAACTGGCGCTGAAGGTTTTCAAGTTGCGGGTCGGCCGGGGTGCGCGACTGCAGGGCCGCCAACTGATCCTCGGCGGTGGCCAACTCGTTGCTGTCGATGCTTTGCTGGAGCAGTTCCAAGGCGCTGGGCGGCGGCGGTGCCGCTACCGGCGTGCTCTGGCAGCCATTCAGCACAAGGGCAAAGGCTAGGCTCAGCAGACAACGAGACGTAAAAGGCTTCATTGCGCCACTCTCTTTATGGGCAAAATCGAGCAAGTTTACACGCCCAAAGGGCGCCGAAAAAAGCCCCACGGGGCAGGCGGCGTTTAGGCGCGGCGCGGTAGAACGTAACTGAACAGGAACAATGCCCCGGCACACACCACAATGGACGGGCCTGCGGGCGTATCCTTGAACCAGGACAAGGCCAGGCCCGCACACACAGCCACTACCCCCAACAGGCTGGCCCCCAGCGCCATCTGCTCAGGCGAACGGGCGTGTCGCTGGGCCGCCGCAGCCGGAATGATCAATAACGAGGTGATCAACAGCACGCCAACGATCTTCATGGCTACGGCAATCACAATGGCGATCAGCAGCATAAGCGCCATGCGCAACGAAGCGACAGGCAGCCCCTCCACCCGGGCCAGCTCTTCATGAACGGTGATGGCGATCAACGGCCGCCAAAGCACGCCGAGCAGCACTAACACCAAGGCGCTGCCGCCAAGAATCCAGGCCAGGTCTGGCGCGCTGACCGCCAGCAAATCACCGAACAGGTAGCCCATCAGATCGATGCGCACATCGCGCATAAAGCTCAAGGCTACCAGCCCTAATGACAGGGTAGTCGGGGCCAGGATGCCCAACAGGGTGTCGGACGCCAAGGGTTGGCGTTGCTGCAGCGTTACCAGAATCACCGCCAAGGCCAGGCAGCCTGCCGTCACGGCCAGGGCCGGGCTGATTTGCAGTGCCAAGCCCAGCGCCACGCCTAATAATGCGGCGTGGGACAGGGTATCGCCAAAATAGGCCATGCGCCGCCACACCACGAAGGAACCTAGCGGGCCAGCGACCACGGCCAGGGCCAGGCCTGCCGCCAGTGCATACAAGAGAAAATCATCCATGCTTGCAATGCGCCCCGTGCTGATGACCCTGGCCTTTGACCACTTCGCCATGGAGGGTGTGCGCGTGATCGTGGTGATGGTGATACACCGCCAGGCTGGGAGCGTGTTCGCCGAACAGCTCGATAAAGGCCGGGTCCTCGCTGACCTGTTCGGGATGGCCGGAACAGCACACATGGCGGTTCAAACACACCACTTGGTCCGTGGTGCTCATCACCAGGCGCAGGTCGTGGGAGACCATCAGCACGCCACAGCCATGGCGATCCCTAAGGCGTGTGATCAAGCCGTACAGCTCGGCCTGCCCGGCCACGTCCACCCCTTGCACGGGTTCGTCCAATACCAGCAGTTGCGGCTCACGCAGCAATGCCCGGGCCAGCAATACGCGCTGCATTTCCCCACCGGAAATGCTCTGCACCGGTTTGTCGACCACCTGGGTGGCGCCTACTTCGGCCAATGCCGCTTCGGCGCGAGCGCGGTTGACCCCAGGCAGCAAGCGTAAGAAGCGCAACACGGAAAGGGGCAGGGTTTGTTCTACCTGAAGCTTTTGCGGCATATAGCCAATGCGCAAGCGAGGCTGGCGCCATACCGAACCGCTGGTCGGTTGCAGCAGGCCAAGCACCGCGCGAACGAGTGTGGTTTTGCCTGCGCCATTGGGGCCGATCAAGGTTACGATTTCACTTGGACGGACTTGCAGGTCTATGCGCTCCAACATGGCCTGGCCGCTGAACTCGACCGTGACCTGTTCGAGCGTGATCAACGCATCGCTCATCAGGCCGCCTTGCAGCGGGCGCACAGCCCGACGACTTCTACGGTTTGAGTTTCGACCTCAAACCCTACACTGACGGCGCTGTCGTTGATCGCCTGGGTCACGGCGGGGTATTCCAGTTCGACCGCTACATGGCAGGCACGGCAGATCAGGAATTGGCCTTGGTGCGCATGCTCAGGGTGAACACAGCCCATGAACGCATTGAGTGATGCAATGCGATGGACCAAGCCGTTCTCCAGCAGAAAATCCAAGGCCCGATAAACGGTAGGCGGTGCTGCCCTGCGGCCATCCTGCTCGCTGAGTACGCCCAGGATGTCATAAGCCCCCAGAGGCTTATGGCTCTGCCACACCAGTTCGAGTACCCGCCGCCGCAGCGCTGTCAGGCGCAGGCCCTTGCGCGCGCAGAGGGTATCGGCCTCGCTCAACGCAGAGTGCACGCAGTGGGCATGATCATGGGGCCGATTGGCCAGGGGCATGGTGGACATAAGCAGGACGCATCTGAGGGGAGACGTTATTATGTTACCCCTTTCTGCGGTTTGAGGTGCCCATCGTGTTTCGGCTTTTTTTATGGAGTGTGTGTTGCACCCTGGGCCTTGTGTTCAGCCCCCTGGCCAGCGCCGAGTTGAAAGTGCTCACCAGTATCAAGCCGCTGCAGTTGATCGCGGCGGCTGTACAAGATGGCCTGGGGACCCCTGATGTACTGCTGCCACCAGGCGCCTCGCCACATAACTACGCGTTGCGGCCGTCCGAAGTACGCCGCGTGGCTAATGCCGACGTGCTGTATTGGATAGGCCCAGACATGGAAGCCTTTCTGCAGCGCCCCTTGGCATTGCGCAAGGGGCCGAACGTGGTGGTGCAAACCCTGCCGGGGCTGCACTTGCGGCATTTCAGCGAGGATGGCCACGCCCACGGTGAAGCGGCCGACGAGCACGACCATGACCACCGCCCTGGCTCACTGGATGCGCACCTGTGGTTGGAACCGGCCAACGCCAAGATTATCGCCCAGAAGATGGCGGCGGACTTTACCCAGGCCGACCCTGCTAACGCACAGCGTTATAACCAAAACCTTGCAGCCTTCCAGAAGCGCCTGGATCAACTCGATAGCCGTTTGCGCCAGCGCTTGGCCAAGGTAGCGGGCAAGCCGTTTTTCGTGTTCCACGAAGGCTTCGACTATTTCGAGCAGGCTTACGGCTTGCAGCACGCTGGGGTGTTTACCCTGGGAGGCGAGGTACAACCAGGTGCCGCTCATGTGGCGGCCATGCGTGCCCGCTTGAGCGAGGCCGGAAGCAGCTGCGTGTTCAGCGAGCCGCCAGCGCGCCCTCGCCTGGCTGAAACCCTTACCGCCGGCCTGCCAGTGCGATTGGCCGAGTTGGACCCACTGGGCGGCTTTAGTGAAGCCAGCCCAACGGGCTATGAAACCTTGCTGGAGCGGTTGGCGGACGGGCTGGCGGGCTGTTTGGAACAGTTGTAAGGCGCGTTTTATAGCGCGATGGGCAGCACCACCGTGGGTGCAAGGCGCTGCGCCAAACGCCGCTCGAACTCGGCAGGGTCGTGAATCAATACATCTCGGCCGGCGAATGACTGCGCGGCGATCAGCCGCGATAGCCAGAACCGCACGCAGGCGATGCGCAGCAGCACTGGCCAGAGTTGTGCTTCGGCGGGGGTGAAGCGGCGCAAGCGCGCGTAGCCGGCCAGCAGTGCGTTGGCCAGGGGCAGTTGCAGGCGCCCGTCGGCGGCTGAGCACCAGTCGTTGAGGCTGATGGCCACGTCATAGAGCATGGGGCCAGCGCTGGCGTTGTAGAAGTCGATCACACCCGTCAGGTGGCTGCCTTCAAATAAAGCGTTGTCGCGAAACAGGTCGCCGTGCAGGTTGGCCATGGGCAGCGCCAGGATGGCTTCGCGGTGCTCGCGGATTTCCGCCAACACACTATTGAGCAAGGCTGCGGCCTGGGGCGCCATGCCCTGAGCCAGCCGCTCGCCTTCTCGAAGCATCCAGGTCATGCCCCGGTCCGTGCGCCGGTGCAGAATACACTCTTGGGTGGCCAGGTGCAGGTTGGCCAGAAACGCCCCCACTTCGCCGCACTGATGGGCGTTAGGCGTGCCGATGTGCTTACCCGCAAGCCTAGGTTGCAGCAAGGCGGGCTTGCCGGCCAGTTCACGCAGCCCTACTCCATCACGCCCCGCAAGGGCGAAGGGCACGGGCAGTTGCGCCTGGTGAAGCACTTCGAGCAGTTCGACGAAAAACGGCAAGTCTTGGGTTGGCCCCCGCTCTACCAGCGTTAATACGTACTCGCCCTGCTCCAGGCTTACGAAGAAGTTGCTGTTCTCGGTGCCTGCGGCAATGCCCTGAAAATCGATCAGCCGCCCCAGGTCGTAGATTTCGAGGAAGGTTTCGAGTTGCGGACGCGACAGCGGGGTAAACACGGACATGATCGATCAGGCCTGAAGCGGCCCCCATTGGTGGGGCAGGGTTGAAATTAGGCTGGTGAGTCTACCACTTGAAGATTTCCCATTGGGGAATGAGCATGTCGGGCTGGTCGGAACGAATGAAGTTGGGGCTGGTGCCGTCGGCGCGTACGAGAAAGTATGGCTTGCCATGCTTGGGCGTCACTTTTACCGCATAGAGGAAGCCATTTTGCCGGTATTCCTGGATCGTCTTGTCGCCGTCCTGGCGGATGGTTACGTCTGGGTCGGCCGAGGGTGCGTCATCGGCGGCCAGGGCAGCGAAGGGCGCGGCCAGTAAGATCCCGGTCAGCACCAAGCGTTTGAGCGAGCACATGATAACCTTGTCCTTTTGTGGTCCATTGAACCGACAGTTTAACGTCGGCCCCGCCCAAAAGGTTGATTTCGCTCATGAGCCAAGCGCCCCTCGTCCTCGTGGACGGTTCTTCTTACCTGTACCGTGCCTTCCATGCCCTCCCCCCGTTGACTACGTCCAAGGGCCTACCCACAGGCGCGGTCAAGGGCGTGCTGAATATGTTGCGCAGCTTGCGTCGGCAGTACCCCGAAAGCCCCTTTGCCGTGGTGTTCGACGCCAAGGGTGGCACCTTTCGCGATGAGCTGTTCGCCGAATATAAAGCCAATCGGCCGAAGATGCCTGATGACCTGCGGGTCCAGGTAGAGCCGCTGCATGCGGCGGTATTGGCCAGCGGCTATCCACTGTTGTGTGTCGATGGGGTGGAGGCCGATGACGTAATCGGTACCCTGGCACGGATAAGCGCCGAGCTAGGCCGCCCCGTGGTGATCTCCACGGGCGACAAAGACATGGCCCAATTGGTGAACGAGCACATCACCTTGGTTAACACCATGACTGGTAGCGTGCTGGACATTCCTGGTGTACGAGAAAAATTCGGCGTGGGGCCGGAGCACATCATTGATTACCTGGCCCTGATGGGAGACAAGGTCGACAACATCCCAGGCGTGCCAGGCGTGGGTGAAAAAACCGCCCAAGGCCTGCTGCAGGGGATTGGCGGCGGCCTTGCCGAGCTTTACGAAAACCTCGACAAGGTTCCCGCGTTGCCTATCCGTGGGGCCAAGTCACTGCCAGCCAAACTGGAAGAACACCGGCAGATGGCATTTCTTTCGTATGAGCTGGCAACCATCAAGACCGATGTGGTGTTGGACGTAGAGGTCGACAAGCTGGTATGCGGCGAGCCGGACCGGGAAATGCTGATGGCCCTGTACTCCGAGCTAGAGTTCAAAAGCTGGCTGGAAGACATGAAGCGCGAATCCCCTGCCGCAGGCGCGCCTTTGGTCGAAGCCGAGGTTGCGCCGACGGCGGAGCCAGCGTATGAAATCGTGCTGGAGCCTGAACAGTTCGAGCGCTGGCTGGAAAAGCTGAGTCAGGCCGAGCTGTTCTCCTTCGATACCGAAACCACAGGGTTGGACGCTCAGGTCGCTGAGCTGGTGGGCCTCTCGTTCGCGGTACAGGCCCACGAAGCAGCCTATATCCCGCTGACCCACTCCTACATGGGAGTACCGCGGCAGCTAGACCGGGACACCGTGCTCCTGGCCTTGAAGCCATTGTTGGAAGACCCAGAGAAGCTCAAGGTCGCGCAACACGCCAAATACGACATCAACATTCTGGCCAATTGCGCCATCGGTGGGAACTTGGGCAACGGCATTACCGTGCGCGGGGTCGCCTTTGACACCATGCTCGAATCCTATGTGCTTGACTCCACCGCTACGCGGCATGACATGGACAGCCTGGCGGCGAAGTACCTGGGCCACCAGACCATCCTGTTCACGGATGTAGCCGGCAAAGGCGCCAAGCAGGTGACCTTTGACCAGGTGCCCCTGGAGCAGGCCGGGCCTTATGCCGCTGAAGACGCAGACGTAACCCTGCGGCTCCACCAGGCCCTGATGCCTCGCCTCAATGCAGTACCCAGCGTAGAGCAGGTGCTGCATGACATCGAAATGCCCCTGGTGCCCGTGCTGGCACGAATGGAGCGCAATGGCGCCCTGGTGGATGCCAACCTGCTGGGGGTCCAAAGCGGAGAGTTGGGCGAGAAGCTGCTGGTGCTCGAACAAGAGGCCTATACCATTGCCGGCGAGACCTTCAATTTGGGCTCCCCCAAGCAGCTTGGGGTCATCCTCTATGAAAAACTGGGCCTGCCGGTCCTGAGCAAAACCGCCAAGGGGCAAGCGTCCACCGCCGAGGCGGTGCTGGCGGAGCTGGCCGAACAAGAATACCCGTTGCCGAAGGTGTTAATGCAGTACCGCTCCTTGAGCAAGCTTAAAAGCACCTACACCGATAAGCTTCCTGAGCAGATCAACCCGCGTACCGGGCGGATTCACACGTCTTACCAACAGGCGGTAGCGGCTACCGGGCGGCTGTCCTCCAGCGACCCGAACCTGCAGAACATCCCTATCCGCACCGCCGAGGGCCGGCGCATTCGCCAGGCTTTCATACCCGCGCCTGGCTACAAGCTGGTGGCGGCGGACTACTCGCAGATCGAATTGCGCATCATGGCTCACCTGGCCCGGGACGAAGGGCTGTTGCATGCCTTCCAGAACGACCTGGACGTGCACCGTGCCACTGCCGCCGAAGTATTCGGCGTCGAGCTGGCGGCGGTAAGCAACGATCAGCGCCGAAGCGCCAAAGCGATTAACTTCGGCCTGATCTACGGCATGAGCGCGTTCGGCCTGGCCAAGCAGATTGGCGTGGACCGCAAGCAAGCCCAGGACTACATCGACCGCTATTTCACCCGCTACCCCGGGGTATTGGGCTATATGGAGCGCACCCGCGCCCAGGCGGCGGAAAAAGGCTTTGTGGAAACCCTCTTCGGGCGGCGCCTGTACGTGCCGGATATCAACGCCAAGAACCCCTCCTTGCGCCGTGGCGCCGAGCGCACCGCGATCAACGCCCCCATGCAGGGCACTGCCGCGGACATCGTCAAGCTCGCCATGGTCGCGGTGGATAACTGGCTTACCCACAGCGGCTTGGATGCGCGGATGATCCTTCAGGTACACGACGAATTGGTGTTAGAAGTGCGGGAGGATGTGGTAGACCAGGTGCGCGAGCAGATTCAGCCCCATATGGCCGGTGCCGCCCAACTGGACGTGCCGCTGTTGGTGGAGGTAGGGGTTGGCAATAATTGGGATGAGGCGCATTGATCCTATCCGCGGTATGAGCTGTTCGCTGGCTGGCGCCAGCGCCTACAAAAATTCAGGTTATGAAACCTGGCCGCGATTGGGATTTATTTGCATCGGCCAGGAACTAAGTTCGTGAATTGGCGCTCAGAGGCTCTGAATGGCTGCGAAGCCCTTCAATGCTCCTATGTTGTGTTAAGTGTTGGCAGATATCCGGCCCGTGCGAGCGGCCCGGAACTTAGACCCTGAACTTCTCCCTCCCCATTTGAAGTTTGGGGTTTTTTTTGCCTTGGCAAAATCACCCACGGTTTAGGCTTCAGCGCTGGGGGCTTCGGCTTCTTCGGGCATCAAATCAAGCCAGTTGGCCAATACTTGATAGGCGTCGTCCAGCCCACTGCGCTTGGGCGCGGAGAACAACTGCAAGGTGACTCCGGTGCCCCAGCCCTTGCGGATTTCGGTCTGTACCTTGAGCAGGGTGTTCTTGGCCGCGCCGTAGGTCAGCTTGTCCATCTTGGTTAGCAAGATATGCATGGGCATGCCGCTGGCCACCGACCAGTCCAGCATCATCTTGTCGAAGTCCGTCATTGGGTGGCGTACATCCATCAGCAGGATGATGCCTTTGAGGCTTTCGCGGCTCCCCAGGTAGGCTTCCAAGTGGCGCTGCCAGTGTTGCTTGAGGGGAATCGGCACCTTGGCGTAGCCGTAACCTGGCAGGTCGACCAGGCGGCGGCTGTCGTCGAGCTGGAAGAAGTTAAGCAACTGGGTGCGGCCTGGGGTTTTCGAGGTGCGCGCCAGGCTGGCGTGGGTCAGCGTATTAAGGGCGCTGGACTTACCGGCATTGGAGCGCCCGGCGAAGGCAACCTCGAAGCCATGGTCCTCAGGGCATTGGTCTACCTTGGCGGCGCTGAGCATAAACGAAGCTTGCTGGCAGAGGCCCAGCACGGGATTTTTGAACGACATAAGAATCCTGGAGGCGCGGGCGCCGTGGCACGATGCGCGGCAGTATATCGCCTTGGCTTGGCCGCTGTCGTTGCCGTAAGGCGGTGGCTGATTTACATCCACGCACGTATTGTTACTTGCCATGCCCAACGTGGCACTGTATTGAAGGCCATCCCCAAGCACTTAGGAGTCAAGCATGCGAAATCTGTTCATCGGCGCGGTAATGGCGCTGGCCAGCCTGTTCGGCGTCGCCGCCCACGCGGATGACATCCAGGCCGGTAAGCAGTACACCGTACTGGAAAGCCCGGTTCCGGTATCCGAGCCCGGCAAGATCGAAGTGGTAGAGCTGTTCTGGTATGGCTGCCCCCACTGCTATGCGTTCGAGCCCACCATCAACGGTTGGGCAGCCAAGTTGCCAGCAGACGTGAATTTCCACCGCGTTCCGGCCATGTTCGGTGGTATCTGGGACATCCACGGCCAGATGTTCATTACCCTGGAAGTCATGGGCGTTGAGCACAAGGTCCATACCGCGGTGTTTGAAGCCATCCACAAAGATCACAAAATGTTCAAAACCCCGGAAGAGTTCGCCGATTTCGTAGCGGGCCAGGGCGTGGACAAAACCAAGTTCATGGAAACCTATAATTCCTTCGCCGTTAAGGGCTTGGTGAAGAAGTACAAGGACCTGGCCGTAGCCTATGGCGCTACCGGCGTACCGACCATGATTGTGAACGGCAAGTACCGCTTCGACCTGGGTTCGTCGGGTGGCCCTGAAGAAACCCTGCATGTGGCCGATACGCTGATCGAGAAAGAACGCGCGGCCAAGGGCGCCGGCCAATAATCCCTCCGCGTGACCTTTCCCGTACCCCCGCCTGCCGGGGGTACGCGGAACCCTCCTGATTTTTCTTGCACGCCGGCCTCGCTTGCCATGACCGATGATGCTCAGCGCTGGAAAGAAAAGTACCTCAAAAGCATAGAGGACCAAGAAAAGCTCGAACGGCGCTGGAGCGCCCGGCTCGACTTGCTTCGGCTGTGCCTGGTGCGCAGTACCCTGGCTGCCGAAGGGGCGGATACGGCGGTGGACGAGTGCATGAAAGAGATGCGCGAGGCCGTGCGCGCCGAGAACATGGACGCTGCGCTGGCCAATCTCATCCCTCGCCTGGAAAAAACCGTGCTCGCTTCCGAGCAGCGGCGCGAGGCGCGCACGGAGCAAGTCAGCGCCGCCGTCACCGCGTTGGTCGATCAGGTGCAAGGCCTGCCCTTACCGCGAGACGCAGCCAAACCCTTGAAAAAATTCGCCGGCAGCCTGGATAAACGCCTGGGGGAGGCGCGTGAACTGCCGCTGCTGCTTAGCGAATTTAGCGTATTACAGGGTAATGCCCTGGCTACCCTAGGGAGCGGGATGGAGCATACCCGGCCTGGGCTGCTGGAGCGGCTGTTCGGTGCCAAGGAGGCCGCCCCTGAACCCTCAACTCCTTCGGCGTTATCCGAGCCATTTGCTTCGCCCGTTCCTGCGCAGGTGCCTGATAGCCTGGTAGAACATCAGCCTATGGTAGAAGTACCGCCGTTACCACAAGTGAGCACTCCCTCTGCCGAGCCGCCCAGCTCGCCAGCCTGCGCTTTGGTGGACATTACAGAGCGATCTTCTACCCCGGCAGACCCTTTGCCGCCGTTGCCCGTGCTGGAGACCGTGCCTCGCCTGAAGCCCGCCTTGCCCGAAGCTTTGCCAGAGGGCAACCAACCGACCAGCCTGCCCTGGGCCGTGCTGTTGGACATTCTGCCCTTGCCCCACGCCATGGCCGAGGGCATGGCTGCCACAGCGGAGCCTGCCGATTCGCAAGCTGTGACCATTGACCTGCCTGCCAACCTGGAGCCTACCTACAGCTCGGTCGCCGCCCATATCGAAGGCACTCTGCTTAAGATGTTCGATGACTTGGTTCTGCCCCAGCGCTTATCGGAAAACGCCGAATCCATGCGCGAACGGCTCACTAACGGCTTGAACTGGTACGAGTTGTTGCCCTTGCTGGATGATCTGGCCGTGATGATATTGGCGATCAACGATAACGGTCAGCAAGAGTTACAACGGTACCTTCAAGACATCAACGAGCGCCTTACCGGGTTCCAGGCTCAGCTACACCAGGCCAGCCAGGACCAGGCCGATACCCAGGACGAAGCCCGGCAGTTGGACACTGAGCTACGCGAACAGGTAGGTGGGCTGCACCACAGCGTGGCGGCGGTCGATGATGCCGCTGGCCTCAAGCGGCTAGTGGAGTCACGCCTCGACGGACTACTGGGCTCGATGGATGCCCACCGCCGCAGCCGTGAGGCGCGGGAAGAGGAAGTGAGCGAGCGCATGCGGGGCCTATCCGAGCGCGTAGCCAATATGGAGCAAGAGGCGCAAACCTACCGTGACGTACTCGAAGTACAGCGCCAGAAGGCATTGTTGGACCCGCTCACTAGCCTGCCAAACCGCGCGGGGTGGAACGAGCGGCTAGAACGACTGGCTACGCAACGCCTCGAAGCTGCCCTGCCTGTGCAGGTCGCTATCATGGACCTGGACCACTTCAAGTCTATCAATGACAGCTATGGCCATTTGGCCGGTGACCGCGTGTTGAAGATCGTGGCAGACAAGCTGCGAAAACAGCTGCGCGACGGTGACTTTATGGCAAGGTTCGGTGGCGAGGAGTTCGTGGCGCTGTTCCCAGCCTCCACCCCAGAGGCAGCACTCGAAGTGTTAGAGAACATGCGACGGGTTATCGAAGACTGCCCTTTCCATTTCAAAGGCGTGCGCATCGTGGTCACGGTATCTATGGGCGCGGCCACGGTAAGTATTGGCGAACCAGTGGAGGCGGCACTCAAGCGGGCTGATCAGGCCTTGTATATGGCCAAAGACACAGGCCGTAACCGGATCGAGCGGGCCTAAGCGGTGATTTGCCGAGTGGCGATGTAAACTAAGGCTTTATCCCGGCCTGTTGAAACCCCTATGAGCCTGCGAACCCTCGTTATTCTTGCCCTGGCCACCCTGCTGGGGGGGTGCGGTAGCAATAGCCTGCGCATCGATACCAGTCACCCGTCCGCCAACTATGACAGCAGGGTCCAGTTTGTTGTGCTGCATTACACGGCCGCGCCGTTGGAGCGCTCCCTGGCTCTGCTGACCCATGGCGAAGTGAGTGCCCATTACCTGGTGGGCGATGGCCCGGCCACGGTGTATCGGCTGGCAGGCGAGCAATACCGCACCTGGCATGCTGGAGAAAGCGAGTGGGATGGCCGCACCTGGCTGAACTCCAGCTCTATCGGGATCGAAATCGTAAACCCTGGCTATCGTGATACCCCCACCGGCCGGGTGTGGTACCCCTATAGCGAAGCTCAGGTGCAAGCGGTGCTGGCATTGCTTCGCGATATTCGTACCCGCTACCCCATCGAGCCTCGCTACGTGGTAGGGCATAGCGATATCGCACCCTTGCGCAAGCTCGATCCGGGGCCCCTATTCCCGTGGGAACGCCTTGCCAAGGAAGGGTTTGGGTTATGGCCAGACGCCGGCGCGGTAAGCCGGGCAAAACAACGGTTCGAAACCAACCTGCCGAGCATTGGCTGGTACCAGGAGCAACTGGCCCGGGTAGGGTATTCGGTGGTGCGTAGCGGTGAGTTGGATGTCACCACCCGCCATGTGCTCGCGGCCTTCCAGATGCATTACCGGCCTACACTGTTCAATGGAGAGCCCGACGCGCAAACCGCAGCGTTGTTGCAAGTGTTGGTGGGCATGCAATAACACGCGGGCGTAGCCCTTTCGCTACTGGCCGAGCTGCTGAGTTAAACCGGCAGTGTCATGTAGAACTGAGTGCCCTGCCCAGGCCTTGAGTACACGCCCATGCGGCCCCCGTGCAATTGCACGATTTCCTTGCACAAGGCCAGGCCCAAGCCGGCGCCGCCTTTCTTGCGGCCCACCTGAACGAAAGGCTCGAAAATCCGCCCCTGTTGCCCATAGGCGATGCCTTCGCCGTTGTCTTCAACGCTGATGATCACACGTTCCGCGTGCCGCCTGGCCTGAAGCCGGATATGGCCGTTACTGGAGGTATGGCGTAGGGCGTTATCCATCAGGTTGTCCAATACCCGCTCAAGCTGCGCTTCATCAGCGTGCAGGCGCGGCAGGTTTTCTTCCAACTCGATAGTGAGTTCCGTGCCCTGCGCCGTGGCTGGGCTGTTGTATCGGTCACGGGTACGTTGAAGCAAATCATCGATGCTGCAAGGGGCCAGGGTTAGCTTCTGTAGGCCGCTTTGGTAGCGAGAGAAATTCAGCAAGTCGTTGATCAGTTGCATCAACCGCTGCATTTCTTCATTTACCGTCATGAACAGATCGGCTTCGCGAGTATCTGCCGCGAAGTGTACCCGCTCCTGAAGCAAGCCGAAGGCCATGTGCATGCCGGTAACAGGCGTACGAAGCTCATGGGATGCTCGCAGCACAAACTCACTGCGTACCCGCTCGAATGCCCGCTGTTCGGTAACGTCGTGCAAAACCATGACAGCGCCGAGGATATCCCCCTGAAGGTGGCTGACTGGAGTCAAGCTATAGGCAAGCAGGCGGGTTTCACCATCGATCTCGAAGCTCAGGTCCTCGGGTGGCCGTTCCAAGGTACCGCCGCGCAATACAGTTTGCAGTTGCGCGTCCAGGTCTGACCTGCCCAACGCTTCACCCAGGCTAAGGCCCTTGCGGCCGCTGTCCCAGCCGAGCTGGCGTTGAGCGACCGGGTTAAGGTGTTCCAGCAAGCCTTGGCGGTCGATCATCAGCAGGCCGTCATCGATGCTGTCCAAAACCGCCTGCATACGTTGCTGCCCGGCGATCAGCTCATTGACGTTGGTCGCCTGATGGGTACGCAAGGCCTGTGCCATGCTGGTGAAACTCTGGCTAAGGTGGTTCATTTCCGCTGCGGCGGAAACGGGTAAATTCACATCGTAATGGCCCTGACTGATGTTATCCGCCGCTGAAGCCAGGGCCTCGATTGGCTCACCAAAACGCCGAGCGATCCGGTGTGCGGTCACGAAGCCTACGCAGAGGATCCCCAGCCCTACCAGCCCGAGCAACGCAGACACCAGCACCGCCTGGTTATGGGCGCTTTGCTCATTGGCGGTCACTGCGGTCAGCGCAGCCTTGTGGCCTTCGATAAGATCGTTGCGTACCGCATTGAAGGTGCTGCCCAACGCTTCGTCGGCACGCGGATCAACGCGGTTGCGCAACACTTCGTTAAACCGTGTCTTGAAGGCTTGGTAATGCTCACTAACGCGGTCCAGGCGGCGCTGTTGTTCGTCCGGAGCGCCGATTCGAGCCTGGTCGATCGCCTCTGCGAACGCCTGCTGGGACTTGGCCAGCGTAGCAGGGTCTGGCCGCTCGGCCCAAGACATGACCAACTGATCCCCCAGCAACTGGCGCAGCTTCAGCCCACTTTCCAGGGAATGGAAGCTGCCTTCCAATAAGCTTTGTTGGCTGGAGGCCATGTGCATCACGCTTACCAGCCCCAGCACCAGCCCAAGCAGTGCCACCGTCATCAAGGCAGAAATGCTCAGGAACAGGCGGGTACGCAACTTCATCCAATACATCACAGGTTGTATTGCTTGCGTTTTCGATACAGCGTAGAGGCATCGATACCCAATGTTCTCGCTGCTTGGTCCAAGGTGTCGCTGTTGGCCAATACCGCGCCGATATGGGCTTTTTCCAGCTCGTCCAGGCTCAACGCGGCCCCGACCCGAGGTGCATTATTGGTGGGTTGCTCCGCCATGCCCAAATGGTTGACCTCTACCCGTTCCTGCGGGCAAATGATACTGGCCCGCTCAATCACGTTGCGTAGCTCACGGATGTTGCCTGGCCAGCGGTAATTGAGCAGGGCCGAGCGGGCTTCTTCACTGAACGTACGTGCGGGGCGGGCGTATTCCTTCACAAAGCGCGCCAAAAAGCGATCAGCCAAGGTGAGGATGTCCTCGCTACGCTCACGCAGGGGCGGCAGGTGTAGGGTGATGACATTGAGGCGGTACAACAAGTCTTCGCGGAAGCGGCCTTCTCTGACCATGTCTTCCAGGTTGAGGTTGGTGGCCGCAAGAATGCGTACGTCAGCCCGGCGTGTGACAGGGTCACCTACCCGTTCGTATTCCTTGTCCTGGATAAATCGTAGCAATTTAGGCTGCAGCGCCAACGGGAAGTCGCCGATTTCGTCGAGGAACAAAGTGCCGCCGTCGGCCTGGTTCACACGCCCCAGTGTGCTCTCGCTGGCGCCGGTGAAGGCCCCCCGGCTATGACCGAACAGTTCGCTCTCCATCAGCTCGGCCGACAGCGACGGGCAGTTGATAGTGACGCAGGCCTTTTTGGCACGCTTGCTCCAGCCATGGATCGCACGGGCCAATTCGCCTTTACCCGTACCGGACTCACCCAGGATGAGAATGTTAGCGTCGGTATTGGCCACCTGGCGGGCAGTTTCCAGCACCACCATCATGGCCGGGCTGTGGGAGTCCAGGCCGTCCTTGGGTTTGCGAATTTGCCCCTCAAGCGCCTCTAGCCGTTGCGAAAGCTGCCGTACCTCAAGCTGTTTCGCGGTAGCCAAGCGTAGCTGGTCGGGGCTGCACGGCTTTACCAGGTAATCAGCTGCCCCCGCCTGAATGGCGTCCACGGCTGTGTCTACGGCAGAGTGCGCAGTGACGATCACTACCCGCATCCAAGGTGCAAGCGTGCGCATTTGTGCCAGCACATCCAGGCCGTTGTCTTCACCCAGGCGCAGGTCAAGGAAGCAAAGGTCGAACACCTGCCGTTGCAATAGCGCCTCGGCCTGCGCCGCGCTGCTTGCCGTGGCCACGTTATAGCCTTCGTCTTCGAGGCAATAGCGGAAGGTGCGAAGGATGGCCGCTTCATCATCAACCAACAATATACGGCCTTGATGATCCGCACCAGATTCCATTTTCCTAAGCTCCTTAAAAAAGATGTTCTCTTAGTCCGAGAATTATCGGGCAAGTTGCAAGGTCAATTCTGAACGATTTCTTCCACCGCAGGGTAGCGCTGGCTCTGGAGTGACGATGATTTGCCTGAAAAAAACGCTGAAAGGTTGGATTATTGCTGTTGTATTAGCTAGCACGGCCCCTGCCGGCATAGGGCTGGCTTATGCCGACACCTTGGACGATGCTCGCAAGGAAGGTGCCGCCGCCATGGCATTGGCCCTCAACAGTCGGTTGGGCAGCACTCCTATTCACCTTAAGCTCACGGGCAACCGCGTAACGCTGACCGGGGCGGTGGAGAGCGAAGAAGATAAAACCCTTGCTGGGCAATTGGCCCAGGTCGTCAGCGGCGCTACCCAGGTGGATAACCAGTTGACCCTGGACCTAGCGCTTGCCGAGCGGCCACCCGTAAAGCCACCACAGCAGATCCAGCTCGATGACCTGACACTGGCAGCTGTTATCCGCGGGCGCTTGGCCTGGAACAGTGACACCGCAGATTCCGATTTTGACGTAAGCGTGGATGGCGGCGTGGTCACCCTTAAGGGTCAGGCCGCCACTGCCCAGGCCAAAGAGTGGGCAGGTGTGTTGGCTATCAATACCGATGGGGCCATCGTGGTCAATAACCTGATCAGCCTGCGCGCAGCTGACACTGGCACCACCCAAGCCCAAGCCCAGGCCCGGAGTACCGACACTGCGGTGACCGATGCCTGGATCGCCAGCAAGGTCGTCAGCAGCTTCCAATATGATCGCAACCTAGACGCGTTGCGCTTGGAAGTGCAGGTAAAGGCCGGCCTTGTCAGGTTAACGGGCGAAGTGGACAGCAGCGCCAGTAAAAAACAGGCAATGGAGGTGGCAAGGCGCCTGCGTGGGGTGCGTGGGGTGGATGGAGATCTGCTTAAGATTGCAGTTCCTCTACAGCCCTGAAAAGCCATTCGTGCAAAACGCCCGAGAGCATGATGGCCATCGTGCAGGTTGCTCGTTGCGCCATCATTTTGAAGCCTCGCAAACCCCCGAAATATAAGACTTTTCCTACAAATCAAAAGCTGGCATGAGCTCTGCAATGTCACCCTCACATGCATCCTAGCTTGATGCCGCACGTTTTGAAGGGGGTAAACATGAAACAGCCAGGTCAGCACACTGCGTCGGTCTCTTTCCTGGCTACCCATCATGTTCGCCAAGGCTTGTTCGCTTCTTTGGCGTTGATGCTGACCCTTCTGGCTACCCAGCAATATCACTACTGGACCCAGCCGGCTGAGCCGCTGATCCATACGCTCCATTCCATGCGCGCGCCTGCCGTGAATGCTGTGAGCGCATCGGCAAATCAGGCTGGCCGCCTGCAGCCGGTGGAAGAAAGCGATCAGTTCAAGCGCCCCAGTGAAACCCGCTGGGTGTTTTGACGGTCAATCAATCACACTATAAAGGAGTATCACCATGTTGAGCTGGGCCATTACCTTCCTGATCATCGCAATCATCGCAGCCGTTCTGGGCTTCGGTGGCATCGCCGGTACCGCTGCTGGTATCGCCAAGATCTTGTTCGTAATCTTCTTGGTGCTGTTCGTTGTGTCCTTCTTCTTCGGTCGTCGTGGGCGCCCGTAACATGAAAGGCGCGATCCGCAGTGTGTTGCTGGTAGCTGCTTTCGCTGCCGCAACGCCGGTTTTTGCCGACAACGATGGCCAAGACCGGGCAAGCAATCTCATTTCAACGGATATTAAGTCCCGCCAAGCCTGGCAGAAAGCTGTAGGGAAAGAAGAGCGCCTTCCCGACTGGATCTTGAACCTGTCCGGAGCCTCCTCACCCATGACTGCCGTTACGGAGGACGGTGACAAGTACTTGGTAGGGCAAGTCTGTGAAAAAGCCGATGATTGCTTGCACAACCGCGTGATCGTGGCATTTGACTGGGATAAAACTAAAGCCTATGCAGTGTGGGTAAAGGTGCCAGCTGAATTGCCAGAAGGTAAAGACCCTTCCAAGCATGCGGATTACCACTGGTTTGGTAAGCCTGATGAGGGGTTGCAAGGTATGTTGATGGAACAACTGAAGAATGATCCCAAGTGGTACTGACCCCCGGGCATGCTTAAGGTGACATCGACCTGTATAGCCCGATGAAGGCTGTACATGACCAGGGGGCTGGGACGTTTTGACGGTTGTAGCGTCGGAGTGACCTAGGGGTACATGGAGTGCCCCCGAAGAGAGCCGGGTCCGGGAAAAGCCCCGTTGAGCGCGTGTAGTGCCTATGCAGGTACTATCTAGGCCCAACGGGGCTTTTTAGTACCCATTGGTCGCTGAAACTTCACCTAGCCAATTTTTTTAGAAGGGTCGGAAATCCGAACGGCTCGAAGTTCTATCCGGATTTCTCCAGCGTTTAGGGCAATAACTTCGTTCGGCATACCGAATCCAGTACCTCGGTCCTTCTCTCGTCTAACAAACTGGCATCACGCTCATGCCGAATCAGTATAACTCAGGCGGAACAGGCATTAGACTGACGCTGGCCATCTCATGATAGTCCATGTGTTCACTGCCAAAGGTTAGGCCTCTTGGCGGTGCTCCATCGGCCCGCATTTAAGCGTTTGGCCTCGATGAACTTGACCCCCAGAGCAGAATAATGACAAAGCCAAAACTCAGCCTTGCGTGGCAAATTCTTATTGGGTTGGTACTGGGCATTGCCCTGGGTGCCGTCCTAAACCACTTCAGCGCCGAGAAAGCCTGGTGGATCAGCAATGTACTGCAACCGGCTGGCGATATTTTCATTCGCCTGATCAAGATGATTGTTATCCCTATCGTGATTTCCTCGTTGATCGTGGGTATCGCAGGGGTAGGTGACGCTAAAAAGCTGGGGCGCATTGGTGTAAAGACCATTGTGTACTTCGAGGTGGTTACCACCCTGGCCATTGTGCTTGGCCTGGTACTGGCCAACTTGGTACACCCTGGCACAGGTATTGATATGAGCACCCTGGGCACGGTGGACATTTCGCAATACCAGAAGACCACCGCCGAGGTGCAACACGACCATGCGCTGGTTGCGACCATCCTCAATCTGATCCCTTCGAACATCTTCGCAGCGGTTACCCGCGGTGAAATGTTGCCGATCATTTTCTTCTCAGTGATTTTCGGGCTAGGGCTGTCGAGCCTGGCGGCGGAGACCCGCGAACCCCTGGTTCGGACCTTCCAGGGCATCTCGGAAACCATGTTCCGGGTTACCCATATGATCATGAATTACGCCCCTATCGGTGTATTCGCGTTGATCGCAGTAACGGTGGCGAATTTTGGTTTCGCCTCCCTGCTGCCTTTGGCGAAGCTGGTCGTGCTGGTTTATGCGGCTATCCTGTTCTTCGCTCTGGGCGTATTGGGGCTGGTGGCCAAGCTATTCGGCTTCTCGATCTTCAAGCTGATCCGCATCTTCAAGGATGAACTGATCCTGGCGTATTCCACCGCTAGCTCTGAAACGGTGCTGCCGCGAATCATTGAAAAAATGGAAGCCTATGGCGCGCCTAAGGCTATCAGCAGCTTCGTGGTACCCACGGGGTATTCGTTCAACCTGGACGGCTCGACCCTGTACCAGAGTATTGCCGCGCTGTTCATTGCCCAGTTATATGGGATCGATATGCCTATCAGCCAGCAAATCCTGCTGGTGCTGACCTTGATGGTGACCTCCAAGGGTATTGCAGGCGTTCCAGGTGTGTCGTTCGTGGTGTTGCTGGCCACCTTAGGCAGCGTGGGTATTCCTCTGGAAGGCTTGGCGTTCATCGCGGGCGTTGACCGCATCATGGACATGGCCCGTACCGCGTTGAACGTGATCGGCAACGCGCTGGCTGTGCTAGTGATCTCTCGCTGGGAAGGCATGTACGACGACGCCAAGGGCGAGCGGTACTGGAACAGCCTGCCCCACTTGCGCCAGCGCGGGGCTGTTGGCGAACCCGTTACCCGCCACTGACAGGGAAGGCTTGCTCGCAGGCTACTTTTGCCTCCCCCCGCCGAGCCGACTATGATGCCGGCTCGCGCAATGTGGGGGTTTATATGCTCAACGGCCTTTGGCTTGGCTTTTTCCTGGTGGCGGCGGTGGCAGGCCTGGCCCAATGGCTGGTGGCAGGCAACAGCGCTGTGTTCGCTGCCATGGTCGAGGCCATTTTCAACATGGCCAAGCTGTCTGTCGATGTGATGGTACTGCTGTTCGGTACCCTCACCCTCTGGCTAGGGTTTTTGCGAATCGCCGAGAAGGCCGGCATCGTCGACTTTTTCGCCCGCTTGCTAGGCCCGTTGTTCGCCCGCTTGATGCCCGAGGTGCCGCGCAGGCACCCTGCCCTTGGCCTGATCACCATGAATTTCGCGGCCAATGCCTTGGGCTTGGATAACGCGGCCACGCCTATTGGGCTGAAGGCCATGCGCGCCTTGCAGGAGCTCAACCCGCATCCCACCGTAGCCAGTAACGCGCAGATCCTCTTTCTGGTGCTCAACGCCTCGTCACTGACCCTGCTGCCGGTCACCATCTTTATGTACCGCGCCCAGCAAGGCGCGCCGGACCCCACCATGGTCTTCTTGCCCATACTCCTGGCCACTAGCGGCTCGACCCTGGTAGGGCTGTTGTCGGTAGCCTTTATGCAGCGACTCAGGGTATGGGACCCCGTGGTACTGGCTTACCTGCTGCCGGGTGCGTTGCTGCTGGGGGGGGTTATGGCTTTCCTGGCTGGGCTCTCGGCCACGGCGGTCGCCAGTTTGTCGTCCTTGCTCGGCAACCTGACCCTGTTTGGCTTGATTGTGATGTTTTTGCTGATCGGTACCCTGCGCCGAGTGCAGGTGTACGAAGCCTTCGTGGAAGGCGCCAAGGAAGGTTTCGATGTGGCCAAGGGGCTGTTGCCCTACCTGGTTGCCATGCTGTGCGCGGTTGGCGTGTTGCGGGCATCAGGTGCACTGGACTTGGCCCTGGAGGGGATTCGCCATCTGGTGCAGTGGGTCGGGCTGGATACAGGCTTTGTAGATGCCCTACCCACCGCCCTGGTAAAACCCTTCTCGGGTAGCGCCGCCCGGGCCATGTTGATCGAGACCATGCAGACCAAAGGGGTGGATAGCTTCCCGGCCCTGGTAGCGGCGACCATTCAAGGCAGTACGGAAACCACCTTTTACGTACTTGCGGTGTACTTCGGCGCCGTGGGTATCCAGCGCGCCCGCCATGCGGTGGGCTGCGCCCTGCTGGCAGAGCTGGCCGGGGTCGTTAGTGCTATCGCCGTGTGCTACTGGTTCTTCGCCTGAGCCCCGCCTTGGGCTGCATCGCCGGTGATGGTAAAACGCAACGCACCGATGATCTGGCCGTCTTCGGTTTCCACCCTGACCTTCCATTTGCCTGCGGGGTTGGGAGGGAAGTTCTGCTTGCGGGTCCAGGCGCGGTAGCCTTCCTTGCGCCCACCGTGAATGTCCAGGGCGATGCGGTCCACCTCGTTGCCGTTGAATTCCCATACGTGGAAAATCCGCTCGTCCAGCCCCCGCGGCGCGTTGATCGCGGTATAGGCGAATACGCCGCCGCGGGCCTGGCTGACGCTCAATTGGTCGGTGTTTTGGCCAGGGGTGCGGTTTTCGTTGTCCAAGGTAAGGGTGATGGCGTCTTCGGTCATCCATAGGGTAGCGGGCGGCACCCAGGTACGCAGTACCCAGCCGGCCCCGCCGATAGCTAATGCAAGCGCGATCAGGCCCAAGCCCCGCTGCCAGTCTTTGAGGGGCACGCTGGCGGCCAAGCTCGGGAAGGACAGCACCACAGCCACGGCCAGTGCGATCTTGAAGGTCTCGGCCGTGGTGAGGTGAAGAATGATCGGCATGGCCGTGAGCATGGCGGCGAACAGCGTGAGCGTATGCAAAGCCAGGTACAGCCAGCGCCGCGGGGCTACCCAGTGGTAGTACAGGGGGTCGATGATCGATACCAACCCGGCCAGGGTCAGTAGGCCGGTGAACACCAGTTGGCCGCTGTTCCAGGTGGTGGTGACATAAAAGAACGGCAGTACGAAGAACAGGCTTTCCTGATGGATCATCTGCGTGGCATAGCGCATCAGGGGCGCGGGTATCTCACGCTTGAAGAACCGGCTGAACAAGCGATTGAAGCTGTTTTCCAGCATCAGCCATACCCAGGTCACCAATAGAAGGACGGCAATGGGCGTGGCCAAGCTGGCCTGGCGGTCTACCAGTACGAAGCTCCCCAGCCCAGAAAAGAAGCCAAAGGCTGCAACTATTCCGGGGTAGCGTTTGATCAGGTCGATGATCTTCAGAACGAAAGGTGGCAGTGACTTCATAGGGGCGGCACAGGCAAGGTAAGGCTCAAGGATAGCGGCTTCATGGGTGGGGTGCTTGCTCAGCCGCCAAACGCTTACGGCGCCGCGCTATCAGTACACAGGCGCCTAATCCTAATACCACGGCCAGGCCGCAAGCCGCTGTAACAACGCTTTCAAGCTGGTCATACCCAAGCAAGGGTTTTTCTATCCGTACATAGCCAGGGTCGGCAAACAACCGGCGTACCGCTTCGTTGGCCTGGTCCAGGGTAACCTCGCGCAAGGCTTGAGCCGGGTCGGCGAAGCGGCCATCGTCGTAGTCGCTCAAGGCCCCCCAGTAATAGTCCGCCAGACCGCTGTCCCCTTGTACCGCCCAGGCCAAATGAGCAATGGCTGCCGCCTTGAGGCGGTCGAAAGTAGCGCGATCCAGACCTTCGCGGTGCAACTGGGCAGTGAGGGCTTGCACCGCCTGTCGAGCGCGGGCGATGTCATCGCGGTCTAGGTCGGCATTCAAGCTCATCAGGGTGCTGTCACCGAAGGGCTCGTTTTGGCTACCAGGGCCGTAGGACAGCCCTTCCTCCAAGCGCAGCTTTTTATACAGGGCCCAGTTCAGGTAACTCTGTAAGAGGTCCCACACCCCAGGCGGTAGGCTTTCCAGGTCGGGCTCAACGAAGTACCAATGCAACCGTGCACCCTCACCTACCCAACCGCGTACCAGGGTACGCTCCCGAGCCGCCGAGTGTTGTTCAAGGGTCGGTGGCGTGTGATCGGTCGGGGCAACCGCGGTCAGTTGGCCGTAGGTTCGCTCAAGGTAAGCCGGGAGCAGCTTATCCAGCTCCCCTACCACGATGAGCGTCATGTTATTGGGCGCGTACCATTGCTGGCGCACCGCTTGAACCTGGGCCAACGTCAGCCCGGCCGCCGAGGCACGGTCGGCGCAACGGAGCCCTAGCTCGATGGCCAGTTGGTTGCTGGCATCTGTGCCCAGGCTTTGATGATCCAGCCAGCGTTGCAGGTGCGAATAGTGGCCGCCATCTTCGCGCTCGACGATGCGCCGGGCCGTATCGAGCTTGGCGTCGGTCAATTCGGTACGGGTAATGGCGGCCAATAGCAGGTCCAGTACCTTGCGCTGGTTGCGTGCCGGGGCTTCGATCACGAAAGTGGTGTCGGTATCGCTGGTAAAGGCGTTCCACTCGCCGCCCAAGGCCTGCATGCGCTCTTCGAGGCCGCCCTCGCCGCTCTCATCCACCCCGCTGAACAGCAAGTGTTCCAGCAAGTGCGGGGTTTCCTGTTCGGCGCAGCTAAAATCGCTGAAGCCCACCCCGACTACCAAACGAATGGCGACATGATTGCGGTCGTTGCCTGGCTTAAGCAGCAATTGCAGACCATTGGGCAGCAGGTACCCTTCTGCCTGCAACCGATCTAGTGCGGTGCATGGCAGGGCTAGCAAAAATAGACAGGTGAACAGCAGGCAACGCATGACTGGCTTCCTTGCGCGTATCAGAAAGAACATGCCCGTTGCGTTGGGCAGGCGGGCAAGTAACAGACTGTCAGGTAGCGCTACCGTTCAGGTAGGCGACGATGTGGGCGTTTCCTCATCCACTACCAGCGCCCCAGTACTTCCGAAAAGGCCACGCACGGGCTTGATTGCCAGTTCAAGCCTGCGGCTTGCGTTTCTTCGCCACGCTAGTACGCATCTTGATGTTGATGGCTTCCACCGCCAGCGAGAACGCCATGGCGAAGTACACATAACCCTTAGGCACATGCACGTCGAAGGCCTCGCCAATCAGCACCGTGCCGACCACCAGCAAGAAAGACAGCGCGAGCATTTTCAGCGAAGGATGCTGGTCGATGAAGCGGCTGATGGTGCCGGATGCCAACATCATCACTAGTACCGCCACGATGATTGCCGCGATCATCACCGGGACATGGGACACCATGCCGACGGCAGTGATAACCGAGTCCAAGGAGAATACGATGTCGATAATCGCAATCTGAATGATGGTGTAAAGGAAATTACCGCCTTTGCCAGAGGGCTCATCGCCGCCTTCTTCTTCGCCTTCCATGCCATGGTAGATTTCCTGGGCACTCTTCCAGAGCAGGAACAGCCCCCCAAAGAACAGGATCAAGTCCCGCCCGGAAATGCCTTGACCGAAAACCACGAACAAGTCGGCGGTCAGGCGCATCACCCAAGTGATCGACAGCAATAGCAGGATTCGCGTGACCATGGCCAATGCCAGGCCAAACAGCCGTGTACGCGCCTGCATCTCTTTGGGCATGCGGCTCACCAGGATGGAAATCATGATGATGTTGTCGATGCCTAAAACGATTTCCAGCGCGGTGAGGGTAAAAAAGGCGACCCAGAGTTCAGGGCTGGTCAACCATTCCATTGTTGTTTCCTTCGATAAGCGGGGCGCGCCTTAGAGCGCGGCCTGGGCGTTAATGTATTAGAGGCTGCCGACCAGTGGAAAGATCCCCAGCAGCAGGGCGGCGAGCATTATGCACAGGCATACCAATACTGCCCACCTGAGGGTGAAACGCTGGTGGTCGCCAAATTCGATACCGGCCAGTGCCACCAGCAGGTAAGTAGATGGGACCAACGGGCTGAGCAAGTGCACGGGCTGGCCAATGATCGAAGCCCGGGCCATCTCCACCGCAGTGATCCCGTAATGAGAGGCCGCCTCGGCCAGCACAGGCAGCACGCCATAATAGAAGGCATCGTTGGACATAAAGAACGTGAACGGCATGCTGACCAGCGCGGTGATCACCGCCATGTAAGGGCCCAGCGCCTCGGGAATGACCGCCAGCAGGCTTTTGGACATGGCGTCCACCATGCCGGTACCGCTCAGAATACCGGTGAAGATGCCCGCGGCAAAAATCAGACCGACCACCGCCAGCACACTGCCTGCGTGCGCGGCAACGCGGTCCTTTTGAGCTTGCAGGCAAGGGTAGTTCACAATCATGGCGATACTGAAGGCGATCATAAACAGCACTGGCAATGGCAGCAGCCCATTGATCAGCGCCACCATCAGCGCCAACGTGAGCAAGCCGTTGAACCAGATCAATTTGGGCCGACGGGCTTCTGGGAACTGCGACACGCTGATATCACTGTCAGGCAGGTTATCACCTGGCAGGTGCAGTTCACCCAGGCGGGCGCGCTCGCGCTTGCCGTACCACCAAGCGATCGCCAGGATCGCGACCACGCCGGCCACCATGGCAGGGATCATGGGTACGAAAATGTCGGACGGGTCCACATGCAATGCGCTGGCTGCTCGGGCGGTAGGGCCACCCCAAGGGGTCATGTTCATCACGCCGCCCGCCAGGATGATCAACCCGGCCATGATTCGCGGGCTCATGCCCAGCCGGCTGTACAAGGGCAACATGGCCGCGCAGCAGATCATGTAAGTCGTGGCGCCATCGCCATCGAGGGACACCACCAGGGCCAGTACGGCAGTTCCTACCGATACCTTCAGCGGGTCGCCCTTGACCATTTTCAGGATTTTACGAACGGCGGGGTCGAATAAACCCGAGTCGATCATCAGGGCGAAATACAGAATAGCGAACATCAGCATGACGCCGGTGGGCGCCAGTTTGGTGATGCCTTCCAGCATCATGGGGCCGATCTTGCTGGCAAAACCACCGAAGAGCGCGAACAGAATAGGAACGATGATCAGGGCAATCAGAGCGGACAGTCGTTTGGTCATGATTAAAAACATGAACGTCACGACCATGGCGAAGCCAAGGAAGGTGAGCATGGTGAGTCTCTTGTTGTTGTCTTTATTGATTTCGAGCAAGGCGCTCGTTACAAGAGGATGCTAAGCAGCTTCGCTTTCAACTGCCTTTCAGGAAGAAAGGCGAATGTCGTGGGTTTGTAACCAATAGCGTATCGCGCATTGGCGTACAGGTTGGCCAGTCATGGCAGTACTAACCCACCACTGGCCTTATGCAGGTCACGCAAATGTTGGCCGATCAACGTAAGGTTTTCTTCGCTGGCGGCGATGGCGCTGGCGCGCTCAGGGGTTAACAAAGCGCGCACTTCTTTGTCCAGGTCCACGCTTAGCTTTTGCAACTGCTGCTGGCGTTCGCTAGACACTTGCTCAAGGCGCTCGAGTTCATCTTCCTGGGGCAAGCCGTAGCCTCCAGCCCCGAGCAACTCCGCTGGGCGGCTTAAGAAACCACTGTTCGCCAAGATCGCCTGCAACGTTTTATTGGCATTGCCAACGCTGCTGTCTCCCGCATCCCGGGCGCCCAGATAACGCTGTTTGACTTCTTCCTGAGCCAGCAGTAGTTCGCGTCGGTAACTGGCCTGCTCCAGCAGCAGTATGGCCGCGCTCGCTCGCAGATCGGCCTTGGCGAACCAGCTTCGACGTTTGCTGGCTGGCTGCTCCAGCCAGGCTTCCACACTCTGCTGAGGTACCGGAAGCTGCTGACGCAGGACGGTAAACATGGCTTGGTAGCGGTCGCGGAAGGAGTCGAACAAATAACCGCGGCGCAATGCCTCACGTTTGTCGTTGAGCACGCTGCCGTCAGCCAGGCCCCGCCCTTCAAGCATGCTCAGCAACCCATTGGGGACGATGCTGTCCAAGTCATGCAAGCGAGGGTCGTGCGTTCCGGCCCGTAATAGCTTCAGGGTTTCTACGGCACAGTTATTCGACAAAAAGTAATAGTTGCCATCGTAGCTCCAATGCATTTCCGCCGCGTGGCGCACCAAGGCATTGATACCTGCTCGGTCAAGCGTCAGCGGGACCGAGGCCAGGCTGCGCAGCTCGGTCTTGGTGTACTCGTCGATCACCTGAGACAGTGGCAATACGAACAGGCGTGAAGGGTAGGCGCCATTTAGCCCGCCCCAGGTAGACAGTTGCACGTCATCGACAAAGGCACGGAATGACAACACCAGGCTGTATTCCAGGTCCAGGCGGCAGTCTGGCCCTCGTGGCCTGCCAGGCGCGCAGATCACCAGCCGCAACATGCTATGGCCCCAACGGCTGACCCAGTTCTGATTGGCCTCGGCCAGCAAATAGTCCACTTGGTAAACCCGCTCGGGGTCGATCATACCCAAGGGTTGGCGACCGAAATCGCTGCCTGCGTTAAGAAAAGGCAGCGCGTTGGCGCACGACGCTTGCGCAGGCGGTGCCCAGCCAAAGTGCCCCTTAAGGTAGGCATATAGCTCTGGGCGCCTGCAACCGTAGGAAGGGTCCAACAGGAAGTACTCCATGTTGACCGCAATAAATTCCTTCGGGTTACTGGTTTCGTATAAATCCGGGCTACGCGCGACCTGGCGGTTATTCTGCTCACGGGCACCCCGCCGCCCCACGGCTTGCGGCCAGCCAGCCAGGTCGAGCAGGCGCGGGTCGTCGCTCAACGTGAAACGCCGTTCGGCTTGTCCACGGCAGATGTCTGGCAGCCCCACCGCGCCCAACGTGGCCTGTTGTTTCCGGCAGCGGGCCAACAGCTGGCGGTCAGCGGGCGACCATAGGCGCGCACGGTCGTATAGGTGGGTCAGCTCATGCAGCACCGTGGCCAATAACTCTTGGCGCACCGTGCCGTGCGGGCGACCGGTTTTCGTAGTGGCCGCGCTGCCATCCACCAGGCTCGGCAGCAGTTTGCGGTTAAGCTCCAGGGTAGACACCAGCGATGCCTGACCATAGGCCTCGGCAGGCATGTTGTCTGTCCAGCTGACCCTTACCTCTCGATCCATTGCCTTGATAAACGCAGGCGGCAAGGCGGCCATGGCTTGGCCCAGTAATGCCTGGCTGGCTTCGCGCTCTGTGGCGGTCAGTTGAGAGTCATCGAGCAGCAGCCGCAAATCGGCGTTTGCCGTAAGGCTGGCTAACAGAAGGCCGCCGGCCAGCAGCCAGGCGGCCAGGGCTCTCACAGTGCGAGGATAGCTTCGGCCAAGGCCTGATCGCTAGCGCCTTGGGCCTGCGGCAGATGTGAGCGCAGGGTCACGAGCGCGGCTTCCAGTTGAGCACCCCTAATGGCCCCGTCGCTGGCTACGAAGCTTGCCGCGTCGTCCTTGGCTTGCAACACCACCTTGGCGTCGCGGATAGAGGTGGTGGTATCAGAGGTAAAGTCGATCGACCGGCCGAATGCGCGAACGATGATGTTACTGGTTTGCACCACAGTGTTGGCTTGGGCTGCACCAGCCAGGGCAACCAGGCCCAAGGTAGTGGCGATCAAAATGTTGCGCATCGGTATCTCCGGAAAACAGGTATAGAAGCTGACCTATTGGACGAGGATCGCCTGTGCCAGTTCAAGGTCACTGGCGCCTAGAGCCGGCGATTGATGGCGTAAAGCCTGTAAGGCTGCTTCCAGCCTTACACTGCGATCACGCCCCTGGCTCGCCACGAACGCAGCGGCGTCGTCACGGGCGTCGAGGATTAGTTTTTGGTCAAAAGGTGCTGTCGTGACTTGGCTGGTGACATAGCCGCTGACCACCAAGCCTTGGGTAGAGGTATCAAAAGCCTGGGCACTGGTGACCCCTAACAGGCAAGCAAACAACGAAAGCAGATAACGCATTTTTTAGGCAAACACTACCGAACGAAACGGCAGAGGCTAGCGCAACCGGGCGCTCTGGGCTAGAGCGCCTGGACTACCAACCACCGATTTCATCCAGCGTGTAATCAGCTACCCAGAATGGCTTGTGCCAATTGCGTATCTGACGCTTGCATCTGGGGCAGTTGGCCGCGAATCCAGGCTAACGCACTTTCGAGCCGCGCCCCACGGATTTCACCATTGCTGGCAACGAAGCTGGCGGCATCATCCCGGGCTTGCTGCACGATTTTATTGTCACGCAAGGACGACGATACGTCGGAGGTGGCATTGGTACTGGCGTTTACCGCCCTGACTAGCGCATCAGTGGTCACCACAAAGCTTGACGCTTGGGCTCCGCCGGCTAACGCGAGGGCGGCCGCGCCCAGTGCGCAACGCCATAGCTTACCTGCTTGCATGTTGATTCTCCTGATAACAGCCACCGAAATAGTGACCACGAGCGATGTATTAGAGCCTGGCCGCGCAAAAGGTTCCAGCAACGAAAGTAGTACAGTTTTAGGAAATTAAGAATGCGGCATAACTGTTTTTGCTGAATGGCAGGCAATAAAAAACCCGCCATGATGATGGCGGGTTCTTAGGTGCTACGTTGTTACACGCTTAGCGCCAGAACGGCTTGCTCAGCTCTTCGTAGCGTTGGGCTTCGCTGATACCAGCGTCAGCCAGCAAGCGAGAGTCCAAGCGTGCCAGTTGATGGCGGCTGGCAAGGCGACGCTGCCAGAGGCTGACATTGGCCAGTACACGCAGTGGCAAGGAAGCTTTGGATTCAGTAATCGTGTCGTTAAAGCGCAGGCCGGAACTCAGGGTACGTTCCATGGTTTACATCCTTCCGCTTGTGGCGGGATTTAAGTGTGATCTGTTGATGGAGCAAATAATGCGCTTCAGCGAACGGTTTTCATATGTACAGTTAACAGTTAAGAGTGGCATTCAGTTATCTGTTTTGTGCCACTGTTGTGCTCTCAATGGTGCAATCTGTACTGGTATGCACGTATTTGGTGCATTTTTTAGAAGTTCTACTCCTTCAGAGTATAGAAACAACCAAATGTGACCAGTACAGCAATACAGTTTATGGAAAAACTGCTGATGTTTACCAAGTGCCGTTTCACTGCTTTGGCATTCAGTACTACTGATCACTGCGCCAGCATCCGCCCTGTTTCTTCTGCATTGATATGCCACGCAAAGGCCTCCCTCAAATCATGAGGGGTATGCCCACCTTTAGCGCAGGCTGCTTCAAAGTAAGCTTCAAGCGCGGGCCGGTAGGTGGGGTGGACACAGTGCTCGATTACCACGCGTGCCCGCTCCCGTGGGGCCAAGCCCCGAAGATCTGCCAAGCCTTGTTCGGTCACCAGAATGTCCACGTCATGCTCGGTATGGTCCACATGGCTCACCATGGGCACCACGCTGGAAATTGCTCCGCCTTTGGCGATGGACTTAGTCACGAATATCGCCAAGTGCGCGTTGCGGGCGAAGTCGCCAGACCCGCCAATGCCGTTCATCATCCGGGTGCCCGCCACATGGGTGGAGTTCACGTTACCGTACAGGTCGAACTCCAGCGCTGTATTGATCCCAATGATGCCCAGCCGGCGGATCACTTCCGGGTGGTTGGAGATCTCCTGAGGCCGCAGTACCAGCCGCGCTTTGTACCGTTCCAAGTTGTCGAATACCTGTTGATGCTTGCGCGCTGACAAGGTGATGGAACTGGCGGAAGCGAAGCTAAGCTTGCCGGCGTCGAATAGATCGAAGGTCGAATCCTGAAGCACTTCGGAATACATGGTCAGGTCGTGGAAGGGAGAGTCCAACAGGCCATGCATTACCGCGTTGGCGATAGTGCCGATGCCTGCCTGTAGGGGCATTAGGCGGTTAGTCAAGCGGCCCAGCTTCACTTCGTGTTTGAAGAAGGTGATCAGGTGATCTGCGATCGCCTTGGTGTCGGCATCTGGCGGCAGCACGGTTGAGTTCGAGTCAGGTTGGTTGCTGATGACGATGGCGGCGATCTTGGCCGGGTCAATGGGGATGGCGGTGCTGCCAATGCGGCTATCGGTGGCCACCACTGGGATGGGCGTGCGGGTAGGCCGGTAGGTAGGTATATAGATATCGTGCAGGCCTTCGAGCACCAGAGGCTGCGCCAAGTTGATCTCTACGATCACTCGCTTTGCCAGGATAGCGAAGCTGGCGGAGTTGCCTACCGAGGTGGTGGGGATGATGTGCCCTTGTTCCGTGATGGCAACCGCTTCGATCACTGCCAGGTCCACAGGCTTGAGTTGCAGGTTGCGCAGTTGCTCGACGGTTTCCGACAGGTGCTGGTCGATAAACATCACCTGGCCTTCGTTGATTGCCTTGCGCAGGGTGCTGTCGACTTGAAAAGGCATGCGTCGGGCCAGCACGCCGGCTTCGGTCAATTGTTTATCCAGGTCATTACCCAGGCTTGCGCCTGTTATCAGGGTAATCTGCAAAGGGTTCGTCTTGGCATGCTCGGCAAGGGCTTGAGGCACCGCTTTGGCTTCGCCCGCGCGGGTAAAACCACTCATGCCGACAGTCATGCCATCTTCTATAAGGGCAGCGGCTTGGGATGCCGGCATCACCTTGCTGTGAAGGGAAGCCAGGCGAATGCGATCAGCATACATGGGATAAAGCCTCTTTACGGCGGGACCGGACAGCGAAGTCTAGTCAACAAGTGGCCAGGAGGGCCTTGGACAAAGGTCGAAGAAAAGCCTCTAGAAAGGGGATTTTAACGTAAAACACTGTTGCGGGAATGGTAAAGGGCTGAGCCGCGGCCCTTGCAGGTATTGGGTGGTGGGCCATGCTAGCTTTTCGATGCGTAATTGTGCGCCACGCTGAGCAACCAGTCTCGAAAGGCTTTTAGCGAAGCGGACTCTACTTTTCTTTCCGGAATCATCAGGTGGTAGGCGCGGGCGTCCGAAAACGCATGGTCATAGGCCAGTACCAGTTCCCCGCGAGCCAACTCCTGCTCGATCAAAAAAGGTGGGATAAGCGCCACGCCCATTTGGTGGATGGCCGCCTGGGCGAGCATCGAGAAAAGCTCATAGCGAGGGCCTGTCAGGTCTCTCGGCACGTTCAAGCCCGCCGAAGCAAACCATTGGCGCCAAGCGTAAGGCCGAGTGGTCTGTTGTAGCAAGGGCAGCTCGGCCAAAGCCGCTGGGCTATGCACGGGGGTATTGGCCAACAACGCTGGGCTGCACACCGGTACCGAGCGTTCGGCCATCAGGGGGTGGGCATGGGCCCCCGGCCATTCACCGTCGCCAAAATAAATAGCAGCGTCGAAGGGGGTGTCGGCGAACATAAAGGGCCGCGTGCGGTTGGTAAGGTTGACCGTCACCCGCGGGTGTAACTGCTGGAAATCTTTGAGCTTTGGCAGCAACCAGCGGGTGCCAAAGGTAGGCACCACGGCCAGTTCGAGGGCGACAGCGCCTTGCTGGCCCATCACCGATAGCGTATCGCGCTCTACCGCATCTAACTGCGCAGCCACCTGACGGCTATAAGACAACCCTGCCTCGGTCAACTTCACGCCTCGGCGAGAGCGGCGAAACAGTTCTACATTCAAGAACGCTTCCAATGCCGCAATCTGCCGACAGACCGCGCCTTGAGTGAGGGACAATTCCACTGATGCCTTGGTGAAGCTCTCATGCCGCGCAGACGCCTCGAAACAGATCAACGCCGCGGTGCTGGGGATTTTCCTGCGCATGGCTCATGACTCCCTAAGGGGTTTAGGGCTTTTTGAAGGTTTTGAAGTGAGAAATCAACACAACAGCGTGCCAAAAGCTCGTTTGAGTACGGAGCCTGCGGCTTCTAGGCTTAGACCACTGAAGTTTAGCTCTCGAGGACCCTCGCACCATGGCCGTTAAAGCAACCTTCAACTGGATCGACCCCCTGTTACTGGACCAGCAGCTGTCGGAAGAAGAACGTATGGTGCGGGACAGCGCCGCGCAGTTCGCGAAGGCAAGCCTGGCCCCGCGCGTGACCGAGGCTTTCCGCCATGAACGGACTGACCCGGCTATTTTCCGTGAAATGGGCGAGATGGGGCTGCTAGGTGCCACCCTCCCGGAGCAGTACGGCGGCAGCGGGCTGAACTACGTGTGTTATGGCTTGATTGCCCGTGAGGTCGAGCGCGTGGACTCGGGGTACCGGTCCATGATGAGCGTGCAATCCTCGCTGGTGATGGTACCGATCAATGAGTTTGGTACCGAGGCGCAGAAGCAGAAGTACCTGCCACACCTTGCTAGCGGGCACTGGGTTGGTTGCTTTGGTCTGACCGAGCCTAACCATGGCTCTGACCCAGGCGCGATGATCAGCCGGGCTAGAAAAGCCGAAGGGGGCTATCGCCTCAGCGGCAGCAAAATGTGGATTACCAACAGCCCTATAGCGGATGTGTTCGTTGTATGGGCCAAGGATGACGCCGGTGAGATTCGCGGCTTCATTCTCGAGAAAGGCTGGGAGGGGCTCAGCGCGCCCGCCCTCCATGGCAAGGTTGGGCTACGTGCGTCCATTACCGGTGAGATCGTGATGGATAATGTGTTCGTACCCGAAGAAAACGCCTTCCCGGATGTACGCGGGCTGAAGGGCCCCTTCACCTGCCTTAACTCCGCCCGTTATGGGATTTCCTGGGGCGCGCTCGGCGCGGCGGAGGACTGTTGGCACACCGCTCGCCAGTACACCCTGGACCGGCAACAATTCGGGCGGCCCCTGGCGGCTACTCAGTTGGTGCAGAAAAAGCTCGCAGACATGCAGACCGAAATTACCTTGGCGCTCCAAGGCTGCCTGCGCCTTGGCCGTATGAAAGACGAAGGTACGGCCGCGGTCGAGATCACCTCGATCATGAAACGCAACTCCTGCGGCAAAGCCCTGGACATAGCACGCATGGCACGGGACATGCTGGGCGGTAATGGCATCTCCGACGAGTTTGGCGTGGCCAGGCACCTGGTCAACCTGGAAGTCGTCAATACCTATGAGGGTACCCATGATGTGCATGCCCTAATCCTTGGCCGCGCCCAAACCGGCATCCAGGCCTTCTATTAAGGAGCAGTACTCATGGGGGCCTTGTCGGATTTAAAAGTGCTAGACCTCTCGCGGGTACTGGCTGGGCCTTGGGCTGGCCAGATTCTTGGCGACCTCGGAGCGCAGGTCACAAAGGTAGAGCGGCCGGGTACAGGAGACGATACCCGTGCCTGGGGCCCGCCTTACCTAAAGGATGGCCAGGGCAACAGTACGGGCGAGGCGGCTTACTATCTAGCCGCCAACCGTAACAAGGCCTCATTGACGGTAGATTTCACCCGGCCAGAGGGCCAGGCCCTGGTGAAAGCCCTGGCGGCGAAGTCCGACATCGTTATTGAGAACTTCAAAGTAGGCGGATTGGCGGCCTATGGGCTGGATTACCCGTCGCTTAAGGCAATCAACCCCAGGCTTATCTATTGTTCCATTACCGGCTTTGGTCAGACCGGGCCCTACGCCAAGCGCGCGGGCTATGATTTTATGGTGCAAGGCCTGGGCGGTTTGATGAGCCTGACAGGGCGCGGTCAGGGTGAAGCCGGCGAGGGCCCGATAAAGGTGGGGGTTGCCCTGACGGATATTCTTACGGGGCTGTACTCGGCGGTGGCCATACTGGCGGCGCTGGCTGAACGTGAGCGCAGCGGTGAGGGCCAATATATAGACATGGCGCTATTGGACGTACAGGTGGCATGCCTGGCTAACCAGGCCATGAACTACCTCACCACCGGCATCGCGCCCCAGCGCCTGGGCAACGCTCATCCTAATATAGTGCCCTATCAGGACTTCCCTACCGCCGACGGCGACATCATTCTTACCGTGGGCAATGATCAGCAGTTCCGTAGGTTCGCCCGCGTGGCGGGTTGCGAGGCATGGGCAGACGACCCTCGATTTGCGACCAATGCCGCCCGGGTTGCAAATCGTGCCGTGCTTATCCCGCTTATACGGCAGGCTACGGTTTTCAAAAGCACGGCTCAGTGGGTAGAGGCCTTGGAGCATGTCGGCGTACCTTGCGGGCCTATCAATGATCTGGAACAGGTATTCAGCGACCCTCAGGTAGTTGCTAGGGGGTTAGCTATAGCAGTGGAGCATCCCTTGGCGGGTGTGCTCAAGCAAGTTGCCAGCCCCCTGCGCCTGTCTCGAACGCCGGTAGAGTACCGATGTGCGCCACCGTTGCTAGGCGAACAGACTGAAGCTGTGCTGGTTCGAGAGCTAGGGCTGGGGCTCAATGCGATCGCCGCACTCCGCTCTAGCGGTATCATTTGAACTATTTGAAATAAGGGTTGACGGCCTTCTGAAACCCTTTATACTGCGCCCCACTTCCAGCGGCAACGGAACGGCAAACTCCTTGAGTATCAATGGGTTAGCCGGTTTGAAGGGGTTGGAAGCGGCTTCGGTTTCCGGATCGGCGCGGTGAAAAAGGCAGTTGACAGCAGGTTGTAGTGCTGTAGAATTCGCCTCCCGCTTCGAGAGGTT